>NZ_CP089985.1:0-375000 GCF_021390155.1 Pseudomonas sp. HN11 | reverse complement strand
CCCGGCAGGCTGTCGGTTTTGCAGTCGTAGCCTTTTTCCAGCACGGTTTGCAGGATGTCGGTGAGCAACATGCCGCTTTCCCAGTTCAGGCCTGCGAATTTCACCGGCTTGCCGGATTCGCACCAGCCGGCCGCCTGGGCGCCAGCACTTGCCAGCAAACCCGCAGAGAGCATGGTGGCCATCAGGGTCTTATGCATTTTCATTGTTGTGACGCTCCCAATCTTGAAATGGATTACGGCAGTCAGTAGGCATCCTGCCCTGTCCACGTCCCATCAGGCTTGTGCAGCCAGCCCGTTTGCTCTTGGTATAGCGCCCTGCTCTGTTGGCAGGATCAGGTGATCGGGCACCGTGCCGTGCCATTTTTTTGCGCACAGGTAATACAGTGCGGCCGGCAGCACCAGACCGATGATCCAGGAAATGTCCACATCACCCAGCGCGACCACCAAAGGGCCGGTGTAGAACTTGGTGGAGATGAACGGCAATTGCACCAGCACGCCGAACACGTACACGCTGATCCCCAGCAGGTTCCAGCGACCGTAGCGGCCGTTGGGATCGGCCAGCGCCGGCACGTCATAGCGCTCGCGGGTGATGCAGTAGTAGTCCACCAGGTTGATCGCGCTCCAGGGCGTGAAAAACGCCAACAGGAACAGGATGAAAGACTTGAACGCCCCGAGGAACGAGTGCTGGCCGAGCAAGGCGATCAAGGTCGCAGTGCCGACAATCACCAGCACAAACATCAGGCGCTGCAAACGCGTGACCTCCAGGCGACCCCGGAAGCCGCTGATGATGGTCGCGATGCACATAAAGCTGCCATAGGAGTTGAGCGTGGAGATGGTGACCTTGCCGAACGCGATGCTGAAATACAGCAGCGCAGCGGTGGCTCCCGTACCACTCAAGCCCACGATGTAGGCCACTTCGTGACCGGCGAATTGCCCGTTGGACATGGCCGCGGCAAACACGCCGAGGATCATTGCCACCTGCGCGCCAATCACCGAACCCGCACCTGCGGCGAGAAAGGTTTTCACCGAAGAGGTCTTGCTCGGCAGATAGCGTGAGTAGTCCGCCACGTAAGGGCCGAATGCGATCTGCCAAGAGGCCGCGAGCGACACCGCCAGCAGGAAGCTGCTCCAACTGAAGTGGCGTATCTGCAAGAGTGCGCCAACGTCGGTCTGGCCTATCAGACGGCTGAACAGGTAGACAAAGGCGATCACGCCAATGACGCTGGCCACTCGGCCAATGAAGTGGATCACCCGGTAACCAAGCACCGTGACCAGCACGATGACGCTGGCGAAGATCAGGATGCCGGTGCTGTCGCTGACACCGAACAACTGGCCCAGCGCCTGACCGGACAATACGGTGCCGGTGGCGGTGAAGCCCAGGTACATCAGGCACACCAGCACGATCGGAATCGCCGCGCCGTACACCCCGAACTGCACCCGGCTGGAAATCATCTGCGGCAGGCCGAGCTTGGGCCCTTGCGCCGCATGCAAAGCCATGACGCCACCACCGATCAGTTGACCGACCAACAGGCCGATCAACGACCAGAACACATCACCGCCCAGCACCACGGCCAAGGCCCCGGTGACAATTGCGGTGATCTGCAGGTTGGCACCCATCCACAGGGTGAACTGGCTAAATAGACGACCGTGTCTTTCCGCTTCCGGGATGTAGTCGATCGAACGTCTCTCGATCAACGGGGTGGTGTCATTTGCAGCCATGTTGTTCAACCTCTGATGGATTGCTTTCTGGTCCACTGCAGATCAAATGTGGGAGCGAGCAAGCCCGCTCCCACATTTAGTTACTTGATCATCGGGAGATTGAGGCCCTGCTCTTTGGCGCAATCAATCGCGATTTGGTAACCGGCATCCGCGTGACGCATCACCCCGGTGGCCGGGTCGTTGTGCAGGACGCGGGCAATGCGTTCAGCCGCTTCGTCAGTGCCGTCGCACACGATCACCATGCCGGAGTGCTGGGAGAAGCCCATGCCTACGCCACCACCGTGGTGCAGCGAAACCCAGGTCGCGCCGCTGGCGGTGTTGAGCAAGGCGTTGAGCAGCGGCCAGTCGGACACGGCGTCGGAACCGTCCTGCATGGCTTCGGTTTCGCGGTTCGGGCTGGACACCGAGCCGGAGTCGAGGTGGTCACGGCCGATCACCACCGGTGCCGACAACTCGCCGCTGCGTACCATCTCGTTGAACGCCAGGCCGAGCCTGGCGCGCTGGCCCAGGCCGACCCAGCAGATACGCGCCGGCAGACCCTGGAAGCTGATGCGCTCGCGGGCCATGTCCAGCCAGTTGTGCAAGTGGGCGTCGTCCGGGATCAGCTCTTTGACCTTGGCGTCGGTCTTGTAGATGTCTTGCGGGTCGCCGGACAGTGCCGCCCAGCGGAACGGGCCGATGCCACGGCAGAACAGTGGGCGGATGTAGGCCGGTACGAAACCTGGAAAGTCGAATGCGTTTTCCACGCCCTCTTCCTGGGCCATCTGGCGGATGTTGTTGCCGTAGTCGAAGGTCGGGATGCCTTGCTTCTGGAATTCCAGCATGGCTTTGACGTGCACGGCCATCGACTGCTTGGCGGCCTTGATCACGGCGGCCGGCTCGGTCTTGGCGCGGGCGCGGTATTCGTCCCAGGTCCAGCCGGCGGGCAGGTAACCATTGAGGGGGTCGTGGGCGCTGGTCTGGTCGGTGACCATGTCCGGGCGCACGCCACGCTTGACCAGTTCCGGCAAGATTTCTGCGGCGTTACCCAGCAGGGCGATGGAGATAGCCTTGCCTTCCTTGGTGTACTTGGCAATACGCGCCAAGGCATCGTCGAGGTCGGTGGCTTGCTCGTCGACATACCGGCTGTTCAGGCGGAAGTCGATGCTGACCTGCTGGCACTCGATGTTCAGCGAGCATGCACCGGCCAGGGTCGCGGCCAGAGGCTGTGCACCGCCCATGCCGCCGAGGCCGGCGGTGAGCACCCAACGGCCTTTGAGGTTGCTGTCGTAATGCTGGCGACCGGCCTCGACGAAGGTCTCATAGGTGCCCTGGACGATGCCCTGGCTGCCGATGTAGATCCAGCTGCCGGCAGTCATCTGGCCGTACATGGCCAAGCCCTTGGCATCCAGTTCGTTGAAATGTTCCCAGCTCGCCCAGTGCGGCACCAGGTTGGAGTTGGCGATCAGCACACGCGGGGCGTTGTTGTGGGTCTTGAACACGCCGACCGGCTTGCCGGATTGCACCAGCAGGGTTTCGTCGTCATTCAGATTAGTCAGGCTCTCGACGATCTGGTCGTAGCACTCCCAATTACGCGCCGCACGGCCGATACCGCCGTACACCACCAGTTCTTTCGGGTTCTCGGCCACTTGCGGGTCGAGGTTGTTCATCAGCATGCGCAGCGGCGCTTCAGTCAGCCAGCTTTTGGCAGTGAGCTTGTTACCGTGGGCGGCACGGATTTCGACGTCACGGTACTTGGTTGGCTTAGTCACGAAAAACTCCTCGGCGATTGATGCACATACTTGATTGGTACGAAGTGGACTCTTACGCACACATCTCTACTTGTACATACAAGCATATGCAATCAAGCGGCCAACTTTGTGACAACGCCATCAGGATTTTTTTGGAATGGGCATGCAAGCCTGGAAAAATCGGGCTTTGAGACTAAATGAAATTTCTTACGTAGGAGTTTTGCTGCGGGGGAGACTTGTCACGATAGCGTGGCCTTGCGCCACGCTGGGGCATTCGGTAACAAATTGGTGCAGAGGCAAGAAACAGTATTTGTGCTCAACACAAAACAAATGTGGGGGGGCGAGCAAGCCCGCTCCCACATTTTTTAACCGCGTGCGGTCAGTTCGATGATGCAGCTGCGGCCCACGACGCAAACGTCCAACAGGCCAGTGTTACCGTCCACTTGCAGGCAATCGTGATGGCCCAGCTTCTGGTCTAGCACCTTTACCTCATCCGCGACACTGAACACCAACACGGTCTGCGCCGTGCTGAAAAAACGCTGCACACCGTCGATCCACTGCAGCCGTGCGTGGTAACGCTGGGGCGAGTAGATCAGATTGAAGTCGCGGATCGGACCAGTGATAAGCCGGCAGGACACCTGGCTGTCACCCCTGAACGCAAAGGGTTGCAGCGGTAACAACCCGCGCTGCTCCTCGCCATCCACGGTCAACACCATGCCCGCGCCTTTGATCACAGTGATCACACGCTGGTAGCCCGCAAAGGTGGAAAAACCTCCCGACTCCGCGATATCCGCTATCGACAAGCGCCAGCCAAAGCCATCCAGCCCGGCGCCGGCATCACGAGTGATTTCTTCAGTGCTGCCACCGCCGTTTTTCCACGGCATGCGGATGTAATCAGCGGCGCGCCAGACTTTCACGGTACTCATTTACTGAAACGTCCTTCGAGGCTGTGACGGGAACCAGGGTGGATCAAACGCGCGGCGGTCACCGGCTGGCGCCCCGACCAGGTACGCCTGCGAATCAAAAGGCACGGTTCAGTGGGTTCAATCTGCAGCAACTTGCACTCGGCGGCGTCGGCGAGGATAGCTTCGACCACGTGCTCGCCTTCGGTCAGCGGTGCCACCTGGTTCAGGTAGGCATACGGCGTTTGCTGGGTGAAATCCTGCTGCAGGTATTCCGGCGCGACCAGGGCGTTGACGAAACGGTCTTCGATTTGCACGGGGATATCGTTTTCGAAGTGCACGATCAAGGAATGGAAAACGCGCCCGCCTTCACGCATCTCCAGGGCAACGGCGCGCTCGGAACCGGCAGCCTCTTCGCCCAGGTGGATAACCTGACACGTGTGTCGATGGCCGCGTGAGGCGATCTCATCGGCAATGTTGTGCACTTCGAACAGGGCAGACTGGCTCTTGGGCTCGGCGACAAAGGTGCCGACGCCTTGCATGCGCACCAGCAACCCTTCGGCGGTGAGTTCGCGCAGGGCGCGGTTGATGGTCATGCGGCTGAAACCCAGCTGGCTGACCAGTTCGCTCTCGGACGGCACGCGGTAATGGGGCGGCCAGTTGCCGTTGAGAATTTGCTGGCTGATCATCTGTTTGACGCGGGCATACAAGGGCGCCGGACTTTCGTCCATGTGGGCAGCCAGCGAAGACTTGGCAGGCGGAGTCGGCACAGGGAATCCTTGCAGGGGGAAAAGATGCATAGATTGCCGGAGTTTACCGAGCAGGCAAACGTCTGTATATGTATATACAAACAAACACACGACGGGGTGCCTTGATCATGTCCGCTTTCTTTGCCGAACGCGCGCTGCTGCCTAATGGATGGGCCAATGATGTACGTCTTGAAGTCAGCGCCGAGGGCCTGCTGACAAAAGTTGAGGCCGATGCCAGCGCAGAGGCTGCCGAACGGCTGAGAGGCCCGGTTTTAGCGGGCATGCCGAATCTGCATTCCCACGCATTCCAGCGTGCCATGGCCGGTTTGGCGGAAGTCGCCGGCAACCCGAATGACAGCTTCTGGACATGGCGCGACTTGATGTATCGCATGGTGGGCAAGATCAACCCGGACCAATTGCAGGTAATCGCGCGCCAGCTGTACATCGAGATGCTCAAGGTGGGATACACATCGGTGGCCGAATTTCACTATGTGCACCATGACGTCAGTGGGCAGCCGTATGCGGATCGAACGGAACTGTCGCGGCAGATCAGCCAGGCGGCCGTCGGCAGCGGGATTGGTCTGACACTGGTGCCTGTGCTTTACACCCACTCCGGGTTTGGCGGCCAGGCACCGAATGAAGGCCAGCGGCGCTTTATCAACAGTACCGAACAGTACCTGGACCTGCAGGCGCAGTTGAAACCTATCCTCGCCGCGCAATCGGCACAGCAGCTGGGGCTGTGTTTCCACTCGTTGCGCGCGGTCACGCCCGAGCAAATCAATGACGTGCTGGCCGCCAGCGACAAGGCGTGCCCGGTGCATATCCACATCGCCGAACAGCAAAAGGAAGTCGATGACTGTCTGGCCTGGAGCGGCAAGCGCCCGCTGCAATGGCTGTATGACAACATTGAAGTGGATGAGCGCTGGTGCCTGGTGCATGCCACGCATGCCGATGCTGATGAAGTCGCACGCATGGCCAAGAGCCGCGCGATTGCCGGCTTGTGCCTGACCACCGAGGCCAATCTCGGCGATGGTATTTTCCCGGCGGTGGACTTTCTCGCTCAAAGTGGGCGTATGGGTATCGGGTCCGACAGTCATGTGTCACTGAGCGTGGTAGAAGAGCTGCGCTGGTTGGAATACGGCCAGCGCCTGCGCGATCAGCGGCGTAATCGCTTGTATCGCAGTGACCAGCCTATGGTGGGTCGCACGCTGTTTGACGCCGCGCTGGACGGCGGCGCACAGGCGTTGGGCCAGCCGATTGGTCGCCTGGAAGTGGGCAAGCGTGCAGATTGGATTGTGCTGGACGGTAATGATCCGTACCTGGCCACGGCGACCGAGGATGGGATCCTCAACCGCTGGTTATTTGCCGGCGGGGATCGGCAGGTGCGGGATGTGCTGGTCAACGGCAAGTGGGTGGTGCGCGATGGGCGTCATGCTGGTGAAGAGGAAAGCAGCCGGGCCTTCACGCACGTATTGAAGGAGTTGCTCGGTTAAAACGGTGGGAGCGGGCTTGCCCGCTCCCACATATTAGTCCGCATTGACTCAGCGTTATTGTGAGGTCTTCGCCATCTGCTTGTCCGACGTACGCCAGATCAACCGCGTGGTGTCATATCCCTGTTGACGCGCCCTGCTCAGCAGGTCTTCGCGGGTGTCCGCACTGACCGTTGGCGTGCGCGACAATATCCACATATAGCGCCGGCTCGGACTGCCCACAATCGCGGTTTTGTAGTCATCACTGACATACAATACCCAGTAATCGCCCTTGGCAACGCCCGGCAACAATGCGGTAAACCAGTTATTGAATTCCACCCATAGCTTGTCGGTCTTGCCCGGCACTTGCGGGGTAGCGGTGCCCTTGGCTTCTTCCCACTTCCATTCGGTTGTCAGGCAGCGGTTGAACACCGACATGTCGCCGTCGGGCAACAGGGTGTAGCGGGCTTCGGACTGCGCGCAGTTGCGCTGGAAGTACATCGGTAATCGAGCCAACTCATACCAGGTGCCCTGGTAACGTTTGAGGTTGACGTTGCTTGCAGTCTTGGGTTGCAGATCATCGCCAGAATGGCTGGCGCAGCCTGCCAAAAACAGGCTGGCACAAAGGAACAAAACAAAACGGATCATTCTTCTTCTCCCGCAGGCTCTCGCCCCGGTTTACTTCAGGCCTTGCCCGGAAAACATCAGAACCTTGTCACCGGCATATTGAACGCTGATAAAGCTGTTTTTATCGCCCCAGGTGCAACTGGACATACCCAGCGCGCCGGAACAGTCGGTCGGCTTGCCCAGCAAAGACTCCACCTCTGCCTTGGCCATGCCAGCCGACAATTTTTGGTAGTTTTCTTGATTGACCTTGCTGCAAGCGGCCAACAGCACGCAAAAAGCCAGCAAAGCGAGACGGCGTAACGACATGGAAAAACTCCTGGAGGGACGAAGCAGCATGGGTATCTGCCAGAAGCTTAGAAGGGAAAAGAGGTGTCTGGTTCCCGACGAACGAAAACAAAAAAGCCCCGAAAACGCTGAAACGTTTCGGGGCTTCTTCAAGGGTGAAACGGCTCACAACAACGCCGATCACTTATCGCCGCAGCTTACTTCTTGTGATAGGCCGTCACACGCTCAACTTCTTCCTTCGAACCCAGGAACACGGCCACACGCTGGTGCAGGCCTTCAGGCTGGATGTCGAGGATGCGCTGGTGGCCATCGGTGGACGCACCGCCCGCCTGCTCAACCAGGAACGACATCGGGTTGGCTTCGTACATCAGGCGCAGCTTGCCCGGCTTGGATGGCTCGCGGCTGTCCCGTGGGTACATGAACAGGCCACCACGGGTCAGGATGCGGTGCACGTCGGCAACCATCGCGGCCACCCAGCGCATGTTGAAGTTTTTCTTCAACGGGCCTTCTTCGCCTTCCATCAGTTCGTTGACATAGCGCTTTACCGGTTCTTCCCAGTGACGCTGGTTGGACATGTTGATCGCGAATTCCTGGGTGGAAGCCGGGATGGAGATGTCTTCGTGGGTCAGTACGAAGCTGCCCATTTCGCGGTCCAGGGTGAAGCCTTTGACGCCGTCGCCCAGGGTCAGTACCAGCATGGTCTGCGGGCCGTAGATGGCGTAACCGGCAGCGACCTGCTCGGTGCCAGGCTGCAGGAAGGCCTTTTCGTTCAGGGCTTCGTTCTGGCTCAGGTATTCGTTCGGGCAACGCAGTACCGAGAAGATGGTGCCGACCGGTGCGTTGATATCGATGTTGGACGAACCGTCCAGTGGGTCGAACACCAGCAGGTACGCGCCTTTCGGGTATTTGCCGGGGATCTGGTAGGCATTGTCCATTTCTTCGGACGCCATGCCGGCCAGGTGACCGCCCCATTCGTTGGCTTCGAGGAGGATCTCGTTGGAAAGTACGTCGAGCTTCTTCTGCACTTCGCCCTGCACGTTTTCGGTGCCCATGCTGCCCAGGACACCACCCAGTGCACCTTTGGACACGGCGTGGCTGATTTCCTTGCAGGCACGCGCCACCACTTCGATAAGGAAGCGCAGATCGGCAGGCGTGTTGTTGCTGCGGGTCTGCTCAATCAAATAGCGACTCAAGGTAACGCGGGACATGTAAGGCTCCGGAAAATGGGGGGCTTGAAAACCCGCGCAGTTTAACGCGAGTCGGGGCGTATTTCCTCCTATCAGAGGATTTAAACCCAATAGAGTTCATGGACTTTATTTAACGTGCCACCGACGGCTTGCGCAGCAAACTGTAGGCCATGGCGCCCAGTGCCGCCACGCCGAGCAGCAATACGGCCCAGAGGCCGAGTTGTTTCCAGTCTGTTCCACTATCGACCGCGTGCGGTGCAGTGGCGATTTCCCCGGTGACCGAGGCCTGCCCTAGCATCTTGAGACGCTCGGCGCTGTAGTCGGGAATCAGGGTCGAGAGCGGAAGATTCGCCGCCTTGACCGACGCATTGCCCAGCGCCAGCGTGAATGGCGGCTCACCCCGCGCAAGAAACACCAACTGCGTGGCGCGTACCGCAAAACGCAACGTCGGTGCCTCGATACCCAGGCCGCCACCGCGCTCATCTACGGCCAACTTGAGCTCGGCAACCATCTGGCCCGGCAGCTGCAATTCATCCTGCACCACGTCCCGGCCATTCTGGGTCAGGCGATACAGCACGCCATTGCTCAGGGGTTGCCAGGCCTGCTTGCTGTCCCTGCGCCCCGCCAGCATCACGGGCGCCAAGGTGTTGGGTTGTTTCAACTCGATGCGCAGCCGCTCTAGACTCAGCCCCGCGGGTAACTGCCAGCTGTACTCCCCGGCCTTGAGCCGCGTACCCGCCAAGGGTTGCGACCACACCAAAGGCAGCGGCACGCTGCTACTGGTGACACTCACCAACTGGGCAGAGGTCAGCAAAGGCGCCTCCTGGCCTTGCCAGACCAGGCGCAGGTAACGCGCTGCTTGCCCAGGCAGGCTCACGTCATGCTGCTCGACCCGTTCGTCGGCGAACGACAAACGCGCCACCTGCCCATCGCCCCAGGCTCGCCAGTGCTGCAAGTCATCACTGGCTTCAATGCTGAAACGCTGGAAGCCCTCTTGTTCATGGCTCCAGTCCAGGCTCAATTGCTGCAAAGGCGCCTTTATCGCACTGGCGTCCAACACCCAGCCGCGCAGCACTTGCTTGCCGGGTGTCGGTGCAGTGGCTGAGGTGATTTGCACCAGGGTGCCTGTGGTGGTGGCCTTCATCACCACGTCGGGCAAGGCTTGCTCAGTGTCGGCGGCGTAAAGCGGGAACCATTTCACGTCGGTAACGTTGCGATTCTCGGTGCGCTGCGCGGACTGGCGCGACAATGCATAGGCCTGGGATTCACCGGCGGCGTTGAACACCCGCACATCGCCGAGATCGGCCTGGCGTGCGTTCAATTGCACGGCCAACGGCAGTTCCAGGCGGTACCAGGGGCCAGTACCGCTCACGGCCAGCGGCACCTGGGTGGTGAAGTCAGCCGGACGTTCTTGAGCAAACGCCGCCGAGCACAGCATCCATACCGTCAACCCACTCAGACTCAGCTTGCCCATCAAGAAGATGCCTCCTCAGTTTCAACGCGTTTAGGCGGCAGCGGCGCAAAGTAGCCCACCACCAGCAACAAACCGCCCACGCCGATAAACGACACGATCCGCGCCAAGCCGCCACGGTTACTCAGCTCGACAAAGAACAGCTTGGCCACCACCACGGCGATCAGGGCTGCGCCGATCAGCCACACTTCGCGACGATGGCGCAGGTGACCGCCGATCATCAGGCTGAGGGCGATCAGGGTCCAGATGATGGACAGGCCCGCTTGCACCAGCATGGACTCCAGCAACGCCTCCAAATAAAACGGCACGCCGCCCCAATGATGGGCGGTACGCATCACCAGCGCGGTAAAGAAGGCGAACAGCGAGGTGCCGGCCACGCCCTGGGCGATCAATTCAACGCGCGGCCCACGCTGCGGCGTTGCACTGCGCGACCACAGGTAAATGCCCAGCAGCGCAAACAGCAGGCCCAGGTCCAATGGGTTGAGCAGCGGCACATAAGGCAACGGCTTGGCCGTGCCGTCACTAAAGATGTTCGCCAGCCAGAACCAACCGAGCATCAGCACCGCCAGCGGCAGTGCGGCGAGCACACGGTATGCCCTTGGGTATGCCGAAATGGGCCACGGCCAGCTGCGCGGCGCGGCGGCCAGCACCAGGTACAGGCTCGGCAGAATCGCCCAGCCCAACCAACGCCAGGCGTTGTATTCGCTCGACAGCAACAGCAAGCCGTAACGCAGCTCCAGCGCCAGCACGCCGATCAGCATCCAGCAGCCCAGCACGTGAGCCGCGCCCAAGACTTTTCCAGGCACCAGTGCGGCCAAACGTCGTAGCGAGATGAAATGCACCACGAACACCGCCAGCCAGGCCAGCCAGCCGAACTGCGCGGCCGGGTGGTAATAATCGGTCCACGCGCCCCACAATACGAGGCCCACCGCTGGCATCAGCAACGTGCTGGCGATACCCAACGCCGTCCAGCGCAAACGCAGCGCCAGTGCCGTCCAGATCACCCCGCTCAGCGCAACCGCCAGCAGCAACAGCGCAACGTGCAAGGCCGCAGGTGCCAAGCGCCACACTTCAATGATCACCGCCAACGCCCACCAGGCCACGCCCCACGCCAGCAGACCTGCAGACAAGCGGCCACGGGGCAAGCGCCAGGCGCCGAGCATCGCCGCCAAGGCAATGATCAGCGGCGTCCAGGCATTATTCACGGGATCGAGCGCAAACAGCGCACCGGCAAGCACCTGCACAGCAACGCCACAGCGCACGACCACTGGCGAGCCAATACGCTGGCCCGCCCACAAGGTCGCAAGGCCAGCAACAACCCAACCGACGATGCTGCCTTGGGTTGAAAACAACAGCGGCGCCAGCAGGTAAGCGCAGCCCAGACCAAGCACGGCGAGCACTGGAGCACCGAGGCGCTCCCAACGCCGGGTCTGTTCCGGCGCGGCTTTGTGTAGTTGATAAAAGCTGAACAACAGTGCCGCGCCCAGCAACAGCGCCCCCAATGGCGGCCCCTGCAGTAAAGTGTCCTGGCCATCGCGCAGTTCGCTGAGGAAGGCCAGCAGCGAACCCAGTTGCAGCAACAAGGCGAACGCCCGCGCCACGGGTCGATGTTGGCGTAGACCGAGCCAGAAAATCCCGGCGCCTTCGACGGCCCACGCCGCAGCCGTCCAGCGTGCGTCGAGGCCCAAAGGAATAGTCAGGCTGGCGAAAATCACGCCCAGGGCCAGGCACGTTTCCGTCAGGAGCAAGGCGCGCCCGCCACTGAGTAAACGGGCCAATACCATGTAAATAATGCCTAGGCCCAGCGCGCTGAACGCAGCAGCAAATTCAAGGTGTTGCACCAGTGCGAACTGCAAGCCAAAGCCCACCAGGGGCGGGCCGAATAACAAGGTACCGTCGACATAATCCCCCCTGGCCGCCGACGAGCGCAGTTGCGCGCCACGGCTGGCACCCTCGGAGGCGTCGGGGAATTCCAGCAATTTGCGCCGAGCAAACAGCAGGCCGATAGCCAGGTACATCAGGAAAAACAGGATCAGGAACGGCTCGGTACTCCACAACAGCTCCGGCGTGTAGGAACGCATGCCCCAGGCGAAACCGATACCAAAGGTGCCCACAAAACCGATCACGTTCAGCAGACGCCAGGCCTTGAACCAGGCAATCGTGAGGATGCCGGCGTTGAGCAACGCAAAGTAGCTGAACAGCGCCACATGGCTACCGACGCCGGTCGACACCAGGATCGGTGCCGCAAACCCGCCCAACGCCGCCGCACAGGCCAGGCCGAGCGCATCCTGGGTGATCGCCAGGATCGCCGAACATACCGTGACGGCGACCAGCAACCCCATTGCGGCACCGGGATCAATCAGCGGATGCAAACGCATCGCCGCAAATACCGTGAGGTACAACACTGCAATGCCCGCGCCTTGCAGCATCAAGCCGTAGTTGCTGTTACGCAGCCGCAGCCACCAGCCCAAACCCAGCAAGCCCAAGGCAGCAGCGGCAACACCGGCGTAACGCAGTTCGATCGGCACCACAATGCCTTCAGTGGCATAACGCAGCAGGAACGCCAGGCCGAGGAACAACAGCACCACGCCGACGCGCAGCACGGTGTTGCCGCCAAACAGCCAATTGCGCGCGCCGCTGATGGCGCGCTCGATCAGGCCAGGGCCGCGCGGGGTTGCAGGCTTTTTAGGAGAGGGCGTCGGAGCCCACACGTCATCCGGCAGCGGCTGGCTCGGTTCGGCGACCCTGGCAACAGGTGCCAATTCGGCAGGCAGCTCCCACACCAGCTCGGGCGGCTTGACGACAGGTGCTGGCTCAGGGACGGAGGGTTCGACAATCACACTGCCAGTGGGCGCGGGCACCTCCAACTGCCGCAGGCGTTCGCCCAACGCAATCAGCGACTTCTGCGTGGTTTCCAACTGACGCGCCTGCTTGTCTGCCTGGGCCGCCAACTGCGCCAGGCGAATCGCCTGGCCAATGCCCAAACCCAACAGCGCACCGATGCCCGCATCACTGAACGACTCGTCGAGTGTCCAGCCGAGCACTAGGCCAATCAGCATGAAAATCCATTGCATGGTCGATATCCCTAAGCAAACCGTCGCTCAGTATATCGACGCAGAACCAATGTGGGAGCGGGCTTGCTCGCGAATGCGGTGTTCCAGTCGACATATTCGCTGACTGATACACCGCATTCGCGAGCAAGCCCGCTCCCACAGGGAATTGCTGCGTTTAGTCGAGGGCTTTCCAGATCTCCGTAGCGTACTCGCGGATCGTCCGGTCCGACGAGAACCAACCCATCCGCGCCGTATTCAGCACCGCCGAACGCCACCACGCCTTGGAATCATGCCAATGCGCCTCGACCCGCGCCTGGGCGTCCCAGTACGAATCAAAGTCGGCACAGACCAGGAAGCGATCGTAGTCGATCAACCCGTCGATCAGCCCCACATAGCGGCTCGGATCATCCGGCGAGAACACCCCGCCCCGGATCGCTTGCAGCACATCGTTAAGGCGATGGGATGCTGCAATGTCCTGCCCGGCGTTGAATTCACCGGCGTGTTTACGCGCTTCCACCTGCTGCGCGCTGAGACCGAAGATAAACATGTGCTCGGCGCCGACACGCTCGTGCATTTCCACGTTGGCGCCGTCCATGGTGCCGATGGTCAGCGCGCCGTTGAGGCCGAACTTCATGTTGCTGGTGCCCGAGGCTTCGAAGCCGGCGGTGGAGATTTGCTCCGACAAGTCAGCCGCCGGAATGATGCTTTCCGCCAGGCTCACGTTGTAGTTGGGCAGGAACACCACCTTGAGCAAACCGCGCACGGTCGGGTCGTTGTTGACCGTGCGGGCGATGTCGTTGGTCAACTTGATGATCAGTTTGGCCTGGTGATAACTGGCGGCAGCCTTGCCCGAGAAGATCTTCACGCGCGGCACCCAGTCGGTGCCCGGCTCAGCCCGGATCGCCTGGTACAACGCCACGGTGTGCAGCAGGTTAAGCAGTTGGCGCTTGTATTCGTGGATACGCTTGACCTGCACATCGAACATCGCGGCCGGGTTGACCGCAATGCCCAGGCGCTCATGAATGATGTCCGCCAGCGCACGCTTACTGTGCAGGCGTTGCTCGGCAAACGCCTTGCGGAACGTCTGTTTTTCGGCAAATGGCTCCAGCTCCACCAGCCGCTCTTCGGGCTTGTCGAGAATGTCCGGGCCGAGCGCTTCCACCAGCATGGACGTCAGCTTCGGGTTGGCCTGGTACAGCCAGCGGCGGAAGGTAATACCGTTGGTTTTGTTGTTGATGCGCTCTGGGTACAGCTTGTGCAACTCGGAGAACACCGTGCTGCGCATCAGTTGTGTATGCAGGCCGGATACGCCGTTGACGCTGTGGGAGCCGAGGAATGCCAGGTTGCCCATGCGCACCCGGCGGCCGTTGTCTTCTTCGATCAGCGACACGGCACGCAGCACATCAAAGTCGTGGATGCCCTTGGCGCGCAGCGAGTCGATGTGCTGGGCGTTGATCAGGTAGATGATCTGCATGTGCCGTGGCAACATGCGCTCCATCAGGCCCACAGGCCAGGTTTCCAAAGCCTCGGGCAGCAGTGTGTGGTTGGTGTAGGAAAGGGTTTCAACCGTCACATCCCACGCGGCTTCCCACGGAATGTCGTGCAGGTCGACCAGTTGGCGCATCAACTCGGCCACGGCGATGGACGGGTGGGTGTCATTGAGCTGGATGGCGGCGTGCTCGCCCAGGCTCAGTACCGAGCCGTGCATATTCTTGTGGCGGCGCAGTAAATCCTGCAGCGATGCAGAGACGAAGAAGTATTCCTGGCGCAGGCGCAGTTCCTGCCCTGCTTCGGTGCTGTCAGCCGGGTAAAGCACCCGGGAGATGCTTTCGGCACGTGCCACTTCGGCGACGGCTCCCAGGTGGTCACCGGCGTTGAAACGCTCCAGATGCAGGTCTTCCACGGCCCTTGCACGCCACAAACGCAAGGTGTTGACGCTGGCTCCGCGCCAGCCGACCACCGGCGTGTCGTAAGCAACAGCACGGACGGTTTCATTCGGCGACCACACCTGGATCATTTTGCCGGAGGCGTCCGCCAAAGTTTCGACGCTACCGCCAAAGCCAATCGGGTAGATCACTTCGGCCCGTTCAAACTCCCACGGGTTGCCGAAATCCAGCCAGCGCTCGGTCTGTTCCTGCTGCCAGCCATCGACAATCGCCTGGCGGAACAAGCCGTGCTCATAACGAATGCCATAACCATGGCCGGCAATGCCCAGGGTCGACATGCTTTCCATGAAGCACGCCGCCAGACGGCCCAGGCCGCCGTTGCCAAGCGCCGCGTCGGGCTCGAGCAAGCGGATGCGTTCAAGGTCGACGCCCAGCTCCAAAAGGGCTTCGCGGGCAATTTCCAGCACGCCGAGGTTGCTCAAGCTGTCATAGAGCAAGCGGCCGATGAGGAATTCCAGGGAAAGGTAATAAACGCGCTTCTGGCCTTTGCGGTAAATACGCCGGGTGTGATCCATCCAGTGATCGACCATCTGGTCGCGGGCGGCCAGGGCAATGGCTTCGAACCAGTCATGGTCGAAGGCGTGATCCGGGTCCTTGCCCACCGCGTAGGTGAGTTTGGTCAAGACGGCATCGCGGAATGCGGCTACCTCTGCTTCTCGTGCAAGTGGTTCCTGAGACATCAATTGCGACCTCGGGCGAGATAGAAGGAGTTGCTAGAGCCTAGACGGTCTGACAGACGGTAGACGCTCTGGTTCGGCAGTTTTTTAACGCATTTACCTTTACAGGGTTTTAATGCATTGGCCGTGCCTGCTTTGGATGGAAACGAACCTTCCGGCCGAAACCCACAAAATATTGTTCAAAAAAGCACCAATCCCGGTATGATCGCGCGCCCTGATACCGCCTCACCCTGGAACCTTGATGAAGCCTCAACTGATCGCCGCCGCGGAACTCGACCGTCTCGAAACGTGGCAGAAATATTCCGCGCACATGTGCGGTGGTTGCGTGTCGAGCTGCTGCACGCTGCCGGTCGAAGTGAAGATCAAGGACCTGATCCGCATTGGTATCGTCGATGAATTCGAGCGCGGCGACCCGCCGAAGAACATCGCCAAGCGGTTGCAGAAAGAAGGCATCGTCGAGCGCTTCAATTCCAAATCCGAGATTTTTACTCTGCAGCGCATGAGCAACAACGACTGCCTGTACCTGGATCGTAAGACGCGCTTCTGCACTATTTATGACAAGCGTCCGGATACCTGCCGCAACCACCCGAAAATCGGGCCGCGGCCGGGGTATTGCGCGTATAAGCCGAAGGAAGTGGTGCGCGAGACCAAGTTCAAGACCCTCGATAAGTTCTGATCCGAGTTTTGCGGGGCTCTCAAGGGCCTCATCGGGTAAGCCCCCGATGAAGCCAGTAAAGCCACCACACAAAATGCAGGCACAAAAAAACGCCCCCGGCCTTTCGACCGGGGGCGTTTTTCATTCAGCCTGAGTTAACTCAGTTCTTGGCTTTCTTGGCAGCGCGGGTACGCTCGCCTTCGTCAAGAATCTTCTTACGCAGACGAATGGACTTAGGCGTCACTTCGCACAATTCATCGTCCTGGATGAATTCCAGGGCCTGTTCCAGGGTGAAGCGAACAGGTGGTACCAGAGCGATGGTTTCGTCTTTACCCGAAGCACGCATGTTGTCGAGCTTCTTGCCTTTGGTTGGGTTGACGCCCATGTCGTTGTCACGGCTGTTCAGACCAACGATCTGACCGTTGTAGATCTCTTGACCGTGTTCAACGAACAGCTTGCCACGTGCCTGGAGGGTTTCCAGGGAGTAGGTCAGTGCCTTGCCGGTTTCTACCGATACAAGGACACCGTTCTGACGGCCGGACATGTCGCCGGACTTCATGGTGTCGTAGCGATCAAAGATCGAGGTCAGGATGCCAGCACCGTTGGTCAGGGTCAGGAACTGGTTACGGAAACCGATCAGACCACGCGCAGGGATGTTGTATTCCAGACGCACACGGCCTTTGCCATCCGGCACCATGTTGGTCAGGTCGCCTTTACGCAGCCCCATCTCTTCCATCACCTTGCCCTGGGATTCTTCAGGGGTGTCGATGGTGACGTTTTCGAACGGTTCCTGCTTCACGCCGTCAACCTGACGGATGATCACTTCCGGACGACCAACGCCCATTTCGAAGCCTTCGCGACGCATGGTTTCGATCAGTACCGAGAGGTGCAGCTCACCACGGCCGGAAACCTTGAACTTGTCAGCCGAGTCGCCTTCTTCAACGCGCAAAGCAACGTTGTACAGCAGCTCTTTGTCCAGACGCTCCTTGATGTTACGGGAGGTCACGAACTTGCCTTCTTTACCGCAGAAAGGCGAGTCGTTTACCTGGAAGGTCATGGAAACGGTTGGCTCGTCAACAGTCAGAGGCTTCATCGCTTCGACCGCGTCCGGGTGGCACAGGGTGTCGGAGATGAACAGCGAGTCCATGCCGCTGATGCACACGATGTCGCCAGCTGCAGCTTCTTCAACGTCGATACGGTGCAGACCGTGGTGACCCATCAGCTTCAGGATACGACCGTTACGCTTCTTGCCGTCGGCGCCGATGGCAACAACCGGGGTGTTCGGCTTGACGCGACCACGAGCGATACGGCCAACGCCGATAACACCCAGGAAGCTGTTGTAGTCCAGTGCGGAGATCTGCATCTGGAACGGACCGTCACGGTCAACAGCCGGCGCAGGTACGTTGTCGACGATCGACTGGTACAGCGGGGTCATGTCTTCAGCCATGTCGGTGTGGTCCAGACCGGCAATGCCGTTCAGGGCCGAGGCGTAGACGACTTTGAAGTCCAGCTGTTCTTCGGTGGCGCCCAGGTTGTCGAACAGGTCGAAGATCTGGTCCAGAACCCAGTCCGGACGCGCGCCTGGACGGTCAACCTTGTTGATGCACACGATCGGACGCAGGCCGGCTTCGAACGCCTTCTTGGTCACGAAACGGGTTTGCGGCATAGGGCCGTCTTGGGCATCAACCAGCAGCAGAACGGAGTCAACCATCGACATTACGCGTTCTACTTCGCCGCCGAAGTCGGCGTGGCCCGGGGTGTCCACGATGTTGATGTGGTAGCCGTTCCAGTTGATAGCGGTGTTTTTTGCCAGGATGGTAATACCGCGCTCTTTTTCCTGGTCGTTGGAGTCCATCACGCGCTCGTCGTTGAGCTCGTTGCGCTCCAGGGTGCCGGATTGACGCAGGAGTTTGTCTACCAGGGTGGTTTTACCATGGTCAACGTGAGCAATGATGGCGATGTTACGTAGATTTTCGATCACTTGTGTATCTCGATCAGAGGATTCGGTGTGCTGACAGGTCGTGGCAGCGATTTACAGTAGAGTCAGGCCTTGCCGTTACAGCTTGACGGCAGAGTCGGGGGGCCGGTGACGCAGGCCACAGGCAAACAGCCCCGGGCTCTTAGCTCGGTCGATAAACGCGCACATTGGCATGCCCCTCACTGAGCAAATGGTGGGCATGCAGGCGACTCATCACGCCTTTGTCGCAATACAGCAGGTACTGACGGCTGTTATCCAGTTCCTTGAAACGCGCATTCAATGCATAGAACGGCAGCGTTTGTACGTCGATGCCGGCGATGTCCAGCGGCTCATCTTCAGCGGCGTCCGGGTGACGGATGTCGATGACGATCTGGCCGGCCAGGGCTTCGCTGACTTCTTCGATCTTTACATCCTGGCCCAATTCGTCGATCACGCGATCGATCGGAACCAGCTTGGCGTTCTCGAGCGCACGCTCCAGAATCGCCATGTCGAATTCTTTCTCTTCATGCTCCACGCGGTGGCGCTTGGCGTGGGTCTTGGGGTTCACAGAAATGACCCCGCAATACTCGGGCATGTGTTTGGCAAAGTCGGCTGTACCGATCTGTTCTGCCAGGTCGATGATGTCCTGCTTGTGGCTGGCGACCAGCGGGCGCAGCACCAGCTTCTCGGTGACGCAATCGATGATCGACAGGTTCGGCAGCGTCTGGCTGGACACCTGGGAGATCGCCTCACCGGTTACCAGTGCGTCGATCTGCAACTTGTCGGCGATCCGCGAGGCAGCGCGCAACATCATACGCTTCAATACCACGCCCATATGACCGTTATCGACTTTGCCGAGAATTTCCCCCAGCACTTCCTCGAACGGTACGCTCACAAATAGCACGCGTTGGGAGCTGCCGTACTTCTTCCAGATAAAGTGCGCGACTTCCATCACGCCCAATTCGTGTGCACGCCCGCCCAGATTAAAGAAGCAGAAGTGACTCATCAGGCCGCGGCGCATGATCTGGTAAGCGGCAACGGTGGAATCGAAACCGCCGGACATCAATACCAGGGTCTGTTCCAGGGCGCCCAGCGGGTAGCCGCCGATGCTGTTGTGCTGGCTGTGGATCACAAACAACCGTTGGTCGCGAATTTCCATGCGCACTTCAATTTGCGGCGCTTTCAGGGAAATTCCGGCTGCGCCGCACTCGCGACGCAGCTTGCTGCCGACATACTTTTCGACATCCATGGAGCTGAAGCTGTGCTTGCCGGCACGCTTGCAGCGCACCGAAAAGAGCTTGCCGGTAAGCGAGTCGCCGTAGTGCTGTTTGCACTTCTCGGTGATGTCGTCGAAGTCGCCCAGCGGGTACTCATCGACCTGCAGGAAATGCGCGATGCCCGGCATGCAGCTCAGGCGCTCGGTCATGTCCTTCAAGGCTTTGGGCTCGGTGATACGGGTTTCCAGCTCGAGGTTATCCCACACGCCGTTCACCACCACAGCCGGGTCCAGATCGCGGAGCACGGCACGGATGTTCTTGGCCAACTGACGGATGAAACGCGTCCGTACGGGTCGGCTTTTGATGGTGATCTCGGGGAAGACTTTAACGATTAATTTCATGGAAACAGCGCGCGCCGGGCCTGCTGAAAAAGGGGGGCGCGGATTATAGCGGAAATCGCTCAAGGTTTAACCAGTTAATATGCATCGCACGCACCACGCACTAAAGAGGTGCATTTACGCACCCTTACGCTACATTGCGGTGCGCTATTTTTGGGCATTTGTCGCAATGCACCTTTATAGGGTCGTTTTTGGAGCAGAAAACCCATGTTGGCGCACTGGCATGCAATTTGCTCTCTTGTGAGGCAGGTTGCCATGGCGGAGTATCCGCGCCGGCATCACCCACATTCTTAGGGCTAACTCCACTACCCCAGCCCGAAGCCACCCGGAGGACACTATGTCGAAGTCGGTTCAACTCATCAAAGATCATGACGTTAAATGGATTGATCTGCGCTTCACGGACACCAAAGGCACTCAGCACCACGTGACCATGCCGGCTCGCGACGCGCTGGATGAAGCTTTCTTCGAAGAAGGCAAAATGTTCGACGGTTCCTCCATCGCTGGCTGGAAAGGCATTGAAGCCTCCGACATGATCCTGATGCCGGACGACAGCACCGCCGTGCTGGACCCATTCACCGAAGAGCCGACCCTGATCCTGGTCTGCGACGTGATCGAGCCCTCGACCATGCAAGGCTACGACCGCGACCCACGTGCGATCGCCAAGCGCGCCGAGGAATACCTGAAGTCGACCGGTATCGGTGACACCGTATTCGTGGGCCCGGAGCCAGAATTCTTCATCTTCGACCAGGTCAAGTTCAAGTCCGACATCTCCGGTTCCATGTTCAAGATCTACTCCGAACAAGGCTCCTGGATGTCTGACCAGGACGTGGAAGGCGGCAACCATGGCCACCGTCCAGGTATCAAAGGGGGTTACTTCCCAGTTCCGCCGTTCGACCACGACCACGAAATCCGTACCTCCATGTGCAACGCCATGGAAGACATGGGCCTGGTCATCGAAGTGCACCACCACGAAGTGGCCACTGCCGGTCAGAACGAAATCGGTGTGAAGTTCAACACCCTGGTTGCCAAGGCTGACGAAGTACAGACCCTGAAGTACTGCGTACACAACACTGCCGTTGCCTATGGCCGTACCGCTACCTTCATGCCTAAGCCTCTGTATGGCGATAACGGTTCGGGTATGCACGTTCACCTGTCCATCGCCAAAGATGGCAAGAACACCTTCGCTGGCGAAGGGTATGCCGGCCTGTCCGACACCGCCCTGTACTTCATCGGCGGTATCATCAAGCACGGTAAGGCCCTGAACGGCTTCACCAACCCGTCGACCAACTCCTACAAGCGTCTGGTCCCAGGCTTCGAAGCTCCAGTGATGCTGGCCTACTCGGCGCGTAACCGTTCCGCTTCGATCCGTATTCCTTACGTGTCCAGCCCTCGCGCTCGCCGTATCGAAGCGCGCTTCCCGGATCCAGCAGCCAACCCGTACCTGGGCTTCGCTGCACTGCTTATGGCTGGCCTGGACGGCATCCAGAACAAGATCCACCCAGGCGACGCCGCCGACAAGAACTTGTACGACCTGCCGCCTGAAGAGGCCAAAGAGATCCCACAAGTGTGCGGCAGCCTGAAAGAAGCCCTGGAAGAGCTGGACAAGGGCCGTGCGTTCCTGACCAAAGGCGGCGTGTTCAGCGACGACTTCATCGATGCCTACATCGCTCTGAAAAGCGAAGAAGAAATCAAGGTCCGCACCTTCGTACACCCACTGGAATACGAGCTGTACTACAGCTGCTGATCCGGTAGCGCTGCTCAATGTAGCGTGATGAAAAAAAGACCTCCTTCGGGAGGTCTTCTTTTGTCTGGGATAGCGCACTCCCTGTCTCCTGGTGTATGACTGACCCACCGCCATCGCGGGCAAGCCCGCTCCTACAAGGAGATCTCCATTGAAACATCGACTTGCATTAGCCCTACTGCTAGTCAGCACTTGTGCATCCGCCGCGCCACCCACACTCGAACCTCTGCTCAACAGCATCGCCGAACGCCTGGAGATCGCTGACCAGGTCGCCCTGAGCAAATGGGACAGTAAAAAGCCTGTAGAGGACAAAAAGCGCGAACAGGAAGTGATCGCCAGCGTCGTAGCCCAGGCACCGAGCTACAAATTGGCGCCTGCCGCCGTCGAGCAGTTTTTCTCGGCGCAGATCGAAGCGAACAAACTGGTGCAGTACACCCACCTGTCCGACTGGCAATTCCAGGGCAAGGCGCCTGACGATCCGCGCCTGGACTTGGTGAAGCAGATCCGTCCGCAGTTGGACGAATTGCAAAAACGCCTGCTGCAGCAATTGGCTGACTTCACCCCGCAGCGCACCGACCCGCAGTGCCCACAGTGGCTGACCGACGCCGTGCATGAGCCACTGAACGATCCGCTGCGCCAACTGGCGATGATCCGTGCCACCGCCGAACTATGCGTTCGACCTACTTGATTTGAGGAACCGTCCTGCATCCTCACCTGAGCCCACAGCCATAGCCTGAGCGTTCACTCACAGAACAGGATGGACCATGGACATCTTCAAATGCTTGATTGCAGCAGGGATAGGTTTGTCGTTGCTGGGCTGCGGCACCCAGGCAAAGGTTGCAACACAGATCGAGAAAGAGGTCTTGCTTGAACGCAGCGAATCATGGGACGGCGCGCCCTACAAAGCCTACCCGTCCGGCCCGCCGCAAATCACGCTGATACGCCTGAAAATCCCCGCCCATACACAACTGCCATGGCACACCCACCCCATGCCTAACGCCGCCTACATCGTTTCGGGTGAGCTAACCGTTGAAGCCCGCAGCAGCGGGGTCACACGGACCTTAAGGCAGGGACAAACCCTGGCCGAGATGGTGGGCACTGAACATCGCGGCATTACCGGAGACACCCCGGTTGAGCTTCTGGTCTTTTACGCGGGCACTCCAGGCATGCCGCTGTCAGAGCAACACTGACCGTCCCGGATCGTTTTCACCCCGCCTTGAAAACGGTCCGCTCACCACTTCCTGAACAACCTTCACAAAACCGCACTATATTGGTGCAACAGGCTGCACTCTTCCCATCCGTTCAGCCCATTTTGGTTCGAAACTTCCCCAACAAGCTGGCAGAACGCCACAGTTTCGCGCCTAAAATCCTTATTTCAGGGCTTGCACGCTTCTTTTCGGAGCCTTGGTTTGGTTTTTGCATTTTCCTTGTATCAGCGTGTGCCTCAAGCTCGCGCCTTGCTCCAAAAGAGGTCCTGATGACCATCAGCGATGCACTGCACCGTTTGCTACTCGACAACCTGACCACCGCGACCATCCTGCTCAATGACGACCTGCGTCTTGAGTACATGAACCCGGCGGCGGAGATGCTCCTGGCCATCAGCGGCCAGCGCAGCCATGGGCAGTTCATCAGCGAATTGTTCACCGAGTCAGCCGAAGCCCTGAGTTCGTTGCGCCAGGCGGTGGAGCAGGCACACCCGTTCACCAAGCGCGAAGCGATGCTCACGGCCCTTACCGGCCAGACACTGACCGTCGACTACGCTGTGACCCCAATCCTGAGCAACGGCGCCACCCTGCTGCTGCTGGAAGTGCACCCCCGCGACCGCCTGCTGCGTATCACCAAGGAGGAAGCGCAGCTGTCCAAGCAGGAAACCAGCAAGATGCTGGTGCGCGGCCTGGCCCATGAGATCAAGAACCCACTCGGCGGCATCCGTGGCGCGGCACAACTGCTGGCCCGCGAGCTGCCGGACGAGAACCTCAAGGACTACACCAACGTCATCATCGAAGAAGCCGACCGCCTGCGTAACCTGGTGGACCGCATGCTCGGCTCCAACAAGCTGCCGTCGCTGGCGATGACCAATGTGCACGAAGTGCTGGAGCGCGTCTGCCAGTTGGTCGAGGCTGAAAGCCAGGGCTGCATCACCTTGGTGCGTGACTACGACCCAAGCATTCCCGATGTATTGATCGACCGCGAACAGATGATCCAGGCGGTGCTCAATATTGTGCGCAACGCCATGCAGGCCATCAGCAGCCAGAACGAGCTGCGCCTGGGCCGCATCAGCCTGCGCACCCGTGCCCTGCGCCAGTTCACCATCGGCCACGTGCGCCATCGCCTGGTGACCAAGGTCGAGATCATCGACAACGGTCCGGGCATTCCTGCAGAACTCCAGGAAACCATTTTCTTTCCCATGGTCAGCGGCCGTCCGGACGGTACCGGGCTGGGCCTGGCCATTACCCAGAACATCATCAGCCAGCATCAGGGCCTGATCGAGTGTGAGAGCCATCCGGGTCACACCACGTTCTCGATCTTTCTGCCACTGGAACAAGGAGCCCCTTCGACATGAGCCGTAGTGAAACCGTCTGGATCGTCGATGACGACCGTTCCATCCGCTGGGTCCTCGAGAAAGCCTTGCAACAGGAAGGCATGACCACCCAGAGCTTCGACAGCGCCGATGGGGTGATGAGCCGCCTTGCGCGTCAGCAGCCCGACGTGATCATCTCCGACATCCGCATGCCTGGCGCCAGTGGCCTGGACTTGCTGGCGCGGATTCGCGAACAGCACCCGCGCTTGCCGGTAATCATCATGACCGCGCATTCGGATCTGGACAGCGCTGTCGCGTCCTATCAGGGCGGCGCCTTTGAATACCTGCCCAAGCCGTTCGACATGGACGAGGCAGTGGCGCTGGTCAAGCGCGCCAACCAGCACGCCCAGGAACAACAGAACCAGGAAGCCCCGCCGGCCCTGACCCGCACCCCGGAAATCATCGGCGAAGCGCCGGCGATGCAGGAAGTGTTTCGCGCCATCGGGCGCTTGAGCCATTCCAACATCACCGTGCTGATCAACGGCGAGTCGGGCACCGGTAAAGAGTTGGTGGCCCACGCCCTGCACCGCCACAGCCCACGGGCGGTCTCGCCATTCATTGCGCTGAACATGGCGGCGATTCCCAAGGACTTGATGGAGTCCGAGCTGTTCGGCCATGAGAAAGGCGCATTCACCGGCGCGGCCAACCTGCGTCGCGGCCGTTTTGAACAGGCTGATGGCGGCACCTTGTTCCTCGATGAAATCGGCGACATGCCGGCCGACACCCAGACCCGCCTGCTGCGCGTGCTGGCCGATGGTGAGTTCTATCGCGTCGGCGGGCACACGCCGGTCAAGGTCGACGTGCGGATCATCGCGGCAACTCATCAGAACCTGGAAACCCTGGTACACGCAGGCAAGTTCCGTGAGGACTTATTCCACCGCCTCAACGTGATCCGCATCCACATTCCGCGCATGTCGGACCGTCGCGAAGACATTCCGACCCTGGCCCGCCACTTCCTCAGCCGCGCCGCTCAGGAGCTGGCTGTTGAGCCAAAGCTGCTGAAAAGCGAGACCGAGGAATACCTCAAGAACCTGCCTTGGCCAGGCAACGTGCGCCAGTTGGAGAACACCTGCCGCTGGATCACAGTGATGGCGTCCGGGCGGGAAGTGCACATCAGCGACCTGCCGCCGGAGCTGTTGAGCCTTCCGCAGGATTCGGCGCCAGTGACCAACTGGGAACAAGCGCTGCGCCAGTGGGCCGACCAGGCTCTGGCACGCGGCCAGTCGAACCTGCTGGACAGCGCCGTGCCGGCCTTTGAACGGATCATGATCGAGACCGCCTTGAAACACACCGCCGGACGCCGTCGCGACGCCGCCGTGTTGCTGGGCTGGGGCCGCAATACCCTGACTCGTAAGATCAAGGAGCTGGGGATGAAGGTCGACGGTGGCGACGATGATGAGGGTGATGAAGGCTAAGGCTGCACCGCTTCAATGCACCATGAACCGGCATTGGGCATGGATCCAACACCTAAAGTCTCAGCCTTATTGATAAAAACCTGAAAGCCAAAAACACCAAAGCCCCGTATTCCGGGGCTTTGCGCTTTCTGTAGAAATTTTTTTGCACAACTCGAGCACTCTGGCACGCGCCCTGCAATAACCCTTGTACTACCCAGTTTCGGGGACCTTGGTACAGGCAGGCCGAGAATCCCCTCTTTACACCCGGGGTGCTTGATGCGAACCGCATCGCGCTCCACACCGCTTTGGGGAACCCCGGTACAGGCAGGCCGGGGATTCCCTCTTTAAATACCGAAGCCCTCAAAGCTTCACCCCGTTTTGGGAGCCCTGGTACAGGCAGGCCGGGAACTCCCTCTTTTATTGCTCTTGGAGATGGATCTCCAGCCGCCAGCGGCCGTCAGCCTTCTCCCCTTTCCATTCCCCGCGCAACGGCCGAGCCGCCACCAAGTTCAGCAGCAAACCGCCATCGGTCTTGCGCACGCGCCAGTTCACGTCCTTGTCATTGACCTTGAGTTGCCCACTGGCAGCCTGGCCCTGTGCGTCGAACAGCAGCGCCACAGTGCCGTCGATATGCTCGCCGTGCAGCTTGGGTTCGCTGTCGAACCACACCACCACGCCGTCCGCCGCGGTCTCGACCTGCTGCAGTTCGATCGGGTCCGGGGTGGTCAGGCGACCGATCATCAGGCCCACCATCATGCCGACAATCGCCAATGAGCCCATGACCCTTGGCATTAGCTTCGGTCTTGGGTCCTCTTCGAGGGTAGAATGCAGCGCATCTTTGCCTTCGGAGCCGTGCATGTTTCACGTCATCCTTTTTCAACCAGAAATTCCGCCGAATACCGGCAACGTTATCAGGCTATGCGCCAACAGTGGCTGCCACCTGCATTTGATCGAGCCTCTGGGCTTCGACATGGACGACAAGCGCCTGCGCCGCGCCGGGCTGGACTACCACGAGTACGCCACGCTCAAGCGCCACGCCGACCTGGCCAGTTGCCTGGAAAGCCTGGGGCATCCGCGGCTGTTCGCGTTTACCACCAAGGGTTCGCAGCCGTTCCATGATGTCAGCTTTGCCGAAGGCGACGCTTTCCTGTTCGGCCCGGAAAGCCGGGGACTGCCGGCCGAGGTACTTGACGCCCTGCCCGACGGCCACCGCCTGCGTTTGCCGATGCGCGAAGGCTGCCGCAGCCTGAACCTGTCCAACACCGTAGCCGTTGCCGTCTACGAAGGCTGGCGCCAACTCGGCTTTAAATAACACCGCAAACAAATGTGGGAGCGGGCTCGCTCGCGAAAGCGGAGTACTTCAGTCGATATCTTCATTGACTGACATACTGCTTTCGCGAGCAAGCCCGCTCCCACATTTTTTCCGCGTCGACTTATTGAACGGTCGACGTACCTTCACCTTGCATGCGCTGCAGCTCTTGAGCGTACAGGGCATCGAAGTTCACCGGAGCCAGCATCAGCGCAGGGAACGAGCCACGGGTGACCAGGCTGTCCAGGGTCTCACGGGCATACGGGAACAGGATGTTCGGGCAGAACGCGCCCAGGGTGTGGCTCATGGACGCTTCGTCCAGGCCCTGGATCAGGAAGATACCAGCCTGTTGCACTTCAGCGATGAAGGCCACTTCTTCGCCGTTCTTGACGGTCACGGACAGGGTCAGCACCACTTCGTGGAAGTCGCCTTCCAGTGCCTTCTGGCGAGTGTTCAGGTCCAGCGCAACGCTTGGGGTCCATTCCTGACGGAAGATGGCCGGGCTTTTCGGCGCTTCGAACGACAGGTCACGTACGTAGATGCGCTGCAGCGAGAACTGTGGCGCTTGGGCTTCTGCAGCTTCGGTGTTCTGTTGGTCAGTCATCGCAGATCCTTGTGATCTTGGGGTCTTTTAGGGTTTAGGAGTCAGACGAGCAGCAGCGCATCGAGTTTACCGGCGCGCTCAAGGGCGAACAGGTCGTCGCAACCACCGATATGCTTGGCGCCGATCCAGATCTGCGGCACAGACGTGCGCCCCGCCTTCTGGGCCATTTCGGCGCGCACCTGGGGTTTGCCGTCGACCTTGATTTCTTCGAAGGCAACGCCCTTTTTCTCAAGCAAAGCCTTGGCCCGCATGCAGTAAGGGCACCAATCGCTGGAATACACGACAACCTGGCTCATATCACTTCACCAGCGGCAGGTTATCGGCGCGCCAGCTGCTGATACCGCCAGACAGCTTGGCAGCGGTGAAACCGGTCTTGAGCATTTCGCGGGCGTGGGTGCCGGCGTGCTGGCCTTGGGCGTCGACCAGGATGATGGTCTTGGCCTTGTGCTTTTCCAGCTCGGCCAGGCGCGCGATCAGCTTGTCCTGCGGAATGTTCAAGGCACCGACGATGTGGCCGGCGGCGAAGTCCTTGGCTGGGCGGATGTCCACGACAACGGCCTCGTCCTTGTTGACCAGCGCGGTCAGCTCCGCCGTGCTCAGGCTGCGGCCACCGCGGCTCAATTCGTGAGCGATCAACAGCGCCAGCAGGATGACGAAGGCACCCACGAGCAGGTAGTGGGCAGTGGCAAATGCAATCAGGTGATCAACCATCAAGGAGGTTCCAGGGCGTTAAAATGGCGGTAAGTATACACAGCCGTCAGGGGGGGCCAACCCCCGTAAAGCGGTGACGTGGTCGGAACTTCGCTTTAAACTGCCACTCCCTTTTCAATTGTCTTCCTTTATTACCGCCGCGAGAGGATCTATGACTACTACGCCTAAACCTTTGGTCCTGATAATTCTCGATGGCTTCGGACACAGTGAAAGCCACCATGACAACGCGGTGTACGCGGCCAAGAAGCCGGTACTCGACCGCCTGACCGCCACCGTACCCAACGGCCTCATCTCCGGCTCGGGCATGGATGTGGGCCTGCCAGACGGCCAGATGGGCAACTCGGAAGTCGGCCACATGAACCTCGGCGCCGGACGAGTGGTATACCAAGACTTCACCCGTGTGACCAAAGCGATCCGCGACGGCGAGTTCTTCGAGAACCCGACCATCTGCGCCGCGGTAGATAAAGCAGTGGCTGCCGGCAAAGCCGTGCACTTCATGGGCCTGCTGTCCGATGGCGGCGTCCACAGCCACCAGGATCACCTGGTCGCCATGGCCGAACTGGCCTTCAAGCGCGGCGCCGACAAGATCTACCTGCACGCCTTCCTTGACGGCCGCGACACCCCGCCGAAAAGCGCGCAATCGTCCATCGAACTGCTCGACGCCACGTTCGCTGCCCTCGGCAAAGGCCGTATCGCCAGCCTGGTGGGCCGCTACTTCGCCATGGACCGCGATAACCGCTGGGACCGCGTCTCCCAGGCCTACAACCTGATCGCAGAAGGCCAGGGCGAATTCCACGCCGCCACCGCCCAGGAAGGCCTGGAAGCCGCCTATGCACGTGGCGAGAGCGATGAATTCGTCAAAGCCACCACCATCGGCGAGCCGGTCAAAGTCGAAGACGGTGACGCGCTGGTGTTCATGAACTTCCGCGCCGACCGTGCCCGTGAGTTGAGCCATGTATTCGTCGACGCCGATTTCAAAGACTTTGAACGCGCGCGCCAGCCAAAAGCCGAGTTCGTGATGCTCACCCAATACGCCGCCAACATTCCGGCCCCTTCAGCGTTCGCGCCGGGCAGCCTGGAAAACGTGCTGGGCGACTACTTGGCGAAAAACGGCAAGACCCAGTTGCGCATTGCCGAAACCGAAAAATACGCCCACGTGACCTTCTTCTTCTCCGGCGGCCGTGAAGAGCCGTTCCCAGGCGAAGAACGCATCCTGATCCCATCGCCGAAGGTCGCCACCTACGACCTGCAGCCAGAAATGAGCGCACCCGAAGTCACCGACAAGATCGTCGACGCCATCGAACACCAGCGTTACGACGTGATCGTGGTCAACTACGCCAACGGCGACATGGTCGGCCACAGCGGCAACCTGGAAGCCGCCACCAAGGCCGTTGAATGCCTGGACCTCTGCGTCGGCCGCATCGTCGACGCCCTGGAAAAAGTCGGCGGCGAAGCGCTGATCACCGCCGACCATGGCAACTGCGAGCAGATGTCGGACGAATCCACCGGCCAGGCCCACACCGCCCAC
The DNA here is from genome assembly GCF_021390155.1 of Pseudomonas sp. HN11. Taxonomy (NCBI): domain Bacteria; kingdom Pseudomonadati; phylum Pseudomonadota; class Gammaproteobacteria; order Pseudomonadales; family Pseudomonadaceae; genus Pseudomonas; species Pseudomonas sp. HN11. The sequence goes on along the minus strand of NZ_CP089985.1, from coordinate 345,091 downwards.
ACCACCGAGCCGGTACCGTTCATCTACGTCGGCAAGCGTGATTTCAAGGTGCGGGAAGGCGGCGTGCTGGCGGATGTGGCACCGACCATGTTGAAACTGATGGGGCTGGAGAAGCCGATGGAGATGACGGGGACTTCGATTCTGGTTTAATTCCAGCTCCACCACAAAACCAGTGTGGGAGCGGGCTTGCTCGCTCCCACACTGGTTTTGCGCTGTCTGGAAGATATCTTGGCCCCCAGCCCGAATTGGGCGTTTTTTTTGCGGCGCTTGGCGGGCATACTAGACCGTCCATTTCCCTGGTGTCGCCCGCCTCTATGCTTCGCGCCTTGATTACCCTTGCTCTGGTCTGCCTGCTCCAACCGGCGTTTGCCGATGAGCGCGCACAAACCCAACAACAGTTGGACGCTACGCGTCAGGATATTACCGAGCTGAAAAAACTGCTCGGCAAGCTCCAGGAAGAGAAATCCGGGGTGCAGAAAGACCTGCGCGGCACGGAAACCGAGATGGGCAAGCTGGAAAAGCAGGTCCAGGAGCTGCAAAAAGAATTAAAGAAGAGCGAGTCGGAACTGGAGCGACTCGACGCTGAGAAAAAAAAACTCCAGAGCGCACGCGTTGAACAGCAACGCCTCATCGCGATCCAGGCCCGTGCCGCCTACCAGAACGGCCGCCAGGAATACCTCAAGCTGCTGCTCAACCAGCAGAACCCCGAGAAATTCGCGCGCACCCTGACCTACTACGACTACCTGAGCAAGGCCCGCCTGGAGCAACTGAAAAGCTTCAATGAGACCCTGCGCCAGTTGGTCAATGTCGAGCAGGAAATCGGCAACCAGCAATCCCAGTTGCAAGATCAGAAAGTCGCCCTCGACACTCAGCGCAACGAATTGGACAAGGTCCGCAAGGAACGCCAACTGGCCCTGGCCAAACTCAATGACGACGTGAAAGCCCGTGACGCCAAGCTGCAGGCCCGTGAGCAGGACCAGGCCGACCTGGCCAAAGTGCTCAAGACCATCGAAGAAACCCTGGCTCGCCAGGCTCGTGAGGCCGAAGAGGCGCGGCAAAAAGCGCTGATCGCCCAGCAGGAAGCCGAAAAAAAGCGCCAGCGTGAGGCCGAGCTGGCTGCCACCTCGGACGCCCCGGCACCGCGTAAACCAGCGCGTGCAGCGCCTGGCCCACTGGTTTCCAGCGCCGGCGAGAACTTCGGCGGCCCTTTTGCTTCAGCGCGCGGCAAACTTCCATGGCCAGTTGATGGTCGATTACTGGCACGCTTTGGGGAAACCCGTGGCGATGACACCCGCGCGAAGTGGGATGGCGTGATGATCAGCGCCTCCGCCGGCAGCCAGGTGCACGCCGTCCACGGTGGGCGCGTGGTGTTTGCCGATTGGCTGCGGGGCGCCGGTTTGTTGGTGATTCTTGACCACGGTAATGGCTATTTGAGCCTTTACGGCCACAATCAGACTTTACTCAAATCGGCAGGTGATGTTGTAAAAGCCGGTGAATCCATCTCCACTGTCGGTAACAGTGGTGGCCAGGACACGCCGGCGCTGTACTTCGCTATTCGTCAGCAGGGCCGCCCGAGCGATCCTGCACAATGGTGCCGTTCCCAAGGATAGGGCTGCATCTACATTAGGAGTTCGTTCGACATGCTGCATTTGTCCCGCCTCACTTCGCTGGCCCTGACGATCGCCCTGGTGATCGGCGCGCCTCTGGCATTTGCCGACCAGGCTGCCCCGACGGCGCCCGCCGCCTCGGCCGCGACCACCAAGGCGCCGTTGCCGCTGGACGAGCTGCGCACCTTTGCCGAGGTCATGGACCGCATCAAGGCTGCCTATGTCGAACCCGTAGACGACAAAACCCTGCTGGAAAATGCCATCAAGGGCATGCTCAGCAACCTCGACCCGCACTCCGCCTACCTGGGCCCGGAAGATTTCGCCGAGTTGCAGGAAAGCACCAGCGGTGAGTTCGGCGGGCTGGGCATCGAAGTCGGCTCCGAAGACGGCAACGTCAAGGTGGTCTCGCCAATCGATGACACCCCGGCGTCCAAGGCCGGTATCCAGGCCGGTGACTTCATCGTCAAGATCAACGGCCAGCCGACCCGTGGCCAGACCATGACCGAAGCCGTCGACAAGATGCGCGGCAAGATCGGCCAGAAGATCACCCTGACTCTGGTACGCGACGGCGGTAACCCGTTCGACGTGACGCTGACCCGCGCGACCATCGTGGTCAAGAGCGTGAAGAGCCAGCTGCTGGAGTCGGGCTACGGCTACATCCGCATCACCCAGTTCCAGGTCAAGACCGGCGATGAAGTGGCCAAGGCCCTGGCCAAGCTGCGCAAAGACAACGGCAAAAAGCTCAATGGCATCGTGCTCGACCTGCGCAACAACCCAGGCGGCGTGCTGCAGTCGGCGGTGGAAGTGGTCGACCACTTCATTACCAAGGGCCTGATCGTGTACACCAAGGGCCGCATCGCCAACTCCGAGCTGCGCTTCTCGGCCACCGGCAATGACCTGAGTGAAAACGTGCCACTGGCCGTGCTGATCAACGGCGGCAGCGCTTCGGCCTCGGAGATCGTCGCCGGCGCCCTGCAAGACCAGAAACGCGGTGTATTGATGGGCACCACAAGCTTTGGCAAAGGCTCGGTGCAAACCGTGCTGCCGCTGAACAACGAGCGTGCACTGAAGATCACCACTGCGCTGTACTACACACCGAACGGGCGCTCGATCCAGGCCCAGGGCATCGTGCCGGACATCGAAGTACGCAAAGCCAAGATCACCAACGAGATCGACAGCGAGTACTACAAAGAAGCTGACCTGCAAGGTCATCTGGGCAATGGCAACGGCGGCGCCGACCAGCCAACCGGCAGCGGCAAGAAAGCCAAACCGATGCCGCAGGACGACGACTACCAGCTGGCCCAGGCGCTGAGCCTGCTCAAAGGCCTGAGCATCACACGCAGCCGTTGATATGCGTTCTGCCCTGATCATCGCTGTGCTGTGCAGCCTGGCAGGCCTCGCCCACGCGACGTATGCCGGTGAGCCTCACAAAGCCTACCTGACCCTCATCATCGACGACCTAGGGCAAAACCTGCCCCGGGATCGTCGCGTGCTGGCCCTGCCTGGGCCTGTCACCACAGCGATCATGCCCGACACGCCCCACGCTGCCGAGTTTGCCCGCGAAGCGCACAAGGCTGGCAAGATCGTGATTTTGCACATGCCCATGGACCCGGCCACCGGCCCATTCGCCTGGCACCCTGAGTTGTCCATCGAGGAACTCGGCAGGCGCCTGGACGCCGCGTTCAACGCCGTGCCTTACACCGCCGGCATCAATAACCACATGGGCAGCCGCATGACCGCGCAACCGGCGGCCATGGCTTGGCTCATGGCCGAACTGCAACGGCGCAACAAGTTCTTTGTCGACAGCCGTACCAGTGCGCAGACCGTCGCCGCCGCCGAGGCGCAGAAGATCGGCCTGGCCAGCGTCTCGCGGGACGTGTTCCTGGATGACGAGCGCACTGAAGCAGCGATCACCACGCAGCTGCAGACGGCGATCAAGCTGGCCCACAAGCAGGGTTCAGCGGTGATGATCGGCCATCCGTATCCACAAACCCTGGCGGTATTGGAGCGCGAGTTGCCCAAGCTCAAGGCCCAGGGCGTGGAGTGGATCGACATCAAGTTGATGATCAGTGTGCGCAGCAATCAGGCGATGGCCGGGCATGGCAAAGACGGCACCTATCGGCCTGCGTCCAGATAACGACCACTCGCACCCCGCCGCCTCCTGAACGCTTCGGCGTGGATCTGCTCAAGCCGCGTTGCATCCACGCTTGCGCAGCCGCTAAATAGCTACCGCCCAATGCTGTATGGGCTGTCTGATAGTAGGCGCTTCAAATAAATTGGAGCCCCTCTCTATGAGCGCACTGCAATTCAAAGACCTACTCATCAGCTTTACCAGCGAATTTCTCCCCCTATGGAACGACCAGGGCTCCGGCGCGCATAAAGCTGTCAGTCTGTGGCGCCCCAGCACCACGGCAGATGCCTTGGCTCGGTTTTTCCCCATGGGCGACATTGCCACTGATAGCTATCGCAATATCAATCAACGCAAGGTCGTCGCCGTGGTCAGTGACGCCAATGGTACTGGCGGCACTGCGCTGCGCTCGCCGGACGATTATGAATTGGTCTGGAAGGATACGGACTCTGGCGCGCGGGCCGACTTTTCGATCTGGCGGCCACTGGCCCCTGAGGGCTACGTCGAAATGGGCCTGGTGTGCGGCGTAGGCTATGAAAAACCTTCACGCAACGCCGTGCGCTGCGTACGGGCCGACTTGGTCGTGAGCGCACAGCCGGGGCCAATGATCTGGAATGACTACGGCAGTGGGGCTTCCAAGGACTTCAGCGCTTGGTCCATCATCCCGCCGGACGCCTTGCCCGGAGAAATCTATTTGGCGCCCGGCACCTTTATCGGCAACGCTCGCTATACCAAGCCTGATAGGCCGACCTATGCGTTGCGCATGGCATTCACCCTGCAACTGGCGCAACCCTTGGCCCCACCTGTCCTTACGGGTTATGAACGCCCGACGGAGGAAGAAACCCCGCAGACAACCCAGGTGTGTGAACTGCCCTGGTTCTGCGTGAAGGATCCGGAACTGAGCGCAACCGAACAGTTGCTGAGCTCGCCGACCTATCACCTGATCCGCACCGACCGCCACGTGCTCACTGGCTTTGGCAACAACACGAATGATACCAGCCAGCCCTTCATGTGGACGGCGGCGAAGGGTGAAGTTGCCAATTACTCACTTGCGTTGGCTGCAATATCCCGCATTACGCTGTGGAACAGCTGGTCTGCAAGTATCCGCCTGTTCGAGCTGAGTTTCTCGGCAAACCTGGACCCAGCCTTCACCCACACTCAGCGCTCATCCAAAGGCTGGTTGCATTCGTCTGCCGTGGAAATCATCACCTACATTCCGGCGAAAAAAGCTGTCGCTGCCTACCTTATCCAGAGTGAATACCGCCTGCTGCGCCAGGACGGCAGCCAATTGGCGAGCACTGTCAGTTACACCAACGGCGATAACGTGTACATAAGCGAGTTTCCCGGTGACAAACCTATAAGCAGCGAGCAGCCGTTCGTTGAACCGACACCCGCGCTACCTGCGCTAGAGGTATCGGGCCATGATCTCGTCGACAAGCCCCTCACGCCGTAACTGATCGAGTGCCGCTTGCAGTTTGCTGACCACTTCATCTGGCACTTGCTTGTTGAGTGCGAGGTATAGCTGGGCGCTGTTGAAGCGCAACACTGTCTTGAGTTGGGTCACCCCGACCTGGCGGGCCAGGTAACGGCCCGCCGGATCACCGGTGGCCCACAGGTCTATCTGGCCATTCACCAGTTTTTGCGCGTTGTCTTGATCACGCAACGCAACGATCGGGTTGAGCCCCTGCTTTTCGAGGGTCTGCGCAATGGCATCGCCCTTGTAAGCGCCGATTTTGTAGCGGCGAGCACGCTCCAGGTCGGTCAGCTGGATCTTGCTGTCAGCCTTGGCCAGCAGCACCCAATCGTCGGGGCCGATAGGACCGACCCATTTGAACAGCGCTTCACGGTCCGGCAGACGCGCCATCACGAACACGCCGTAGCCAGGTTTTTCCAGGGCGAGCTTGTATATACGCTCCCAGGGGAAACGCAGGGTGAGGTTGTAGGAAATGTCCGCACGCTTGAAGGTCTCGCGCACGATGTCCACGGCTATGCCTTCGATGTTCTCTTCCTTGGCGAAATTCTTGCCGTTTTTCGCCATGTTGTAAGGCGGGAAGTTTTCCGTCAGCAACACCAGTGAGGTGCCGGACGGCTCATCGGCAGGGGCCGGGCCAGCCAACAGGAAGGACGTACTGGCGAGGGCGAGCAGCAAGTGCTTGAACATGAAGGTTACCGGAATCCATGGCAAGCGCAGAGAGTGCCGCGCGCCTGCCATGGTGTCCAGCAGCGTTTAGCGAACGACGATACCGCGCGCCGCCATGTAGGCCTTGGCCTCGGGAACGGTGTATTCGCCAAAGTGGAAAATACTCGCCGCCAGCACCGCACTGGCGTGGCCTTCGATCACGCCATCGGCCAGGTGCTGCAGGTTGCCGACGCCGCCGGAGGCGATCACCGGGATACCCAGCGCATCGCTGATGGCGCGGGTTACGCCCAGGTCGAAACCGTTTTTCATGCCGTCCTGGTCCATGCTGGTCAGCAGGATTTCACCGGCGCCCAGGCCTTCCATCTTCATCGCCCATTCAACCGCGTCCAGGCCGGTCGGCTTGCGACCGCCATGGGTGAAGATCTCCCAGCGCGGGGTTTCGCCCGGGCCGGAGACTTTCTTGGCGTCGATGGCGACCACGATGCACTGCGAACCGAAATGCTGCGCGGCCTCACCGACAAATTCCGGGTTGAATACGGCGGCGGTGTTGATCGACACCTTGTCCGCGCCGGCATTGAGCAGGTTGCGAATGTCTTGCACGGTGCGCACGCCGCCGCCCACGGTCAGTGGGATGAACACCTGGCTGGCCATGCGCTCGACGGTATGCAACGTGGTGTCGCGGCCGTCGACGCTGGCGGTAATGTCGAGAAAGGTAATCTCGTCGGCACCCTGCTCATCATAGCGACGGGCAATTTCCACCGGGTCACCGGCGTCGCGGATGTTCTCGAACTTGACGCCCTTGACCACGCGACCGTTGTCGACGTCCAGGCAAGGGATGATGCGTCTGGCTAAAGCCATAGGCTTATCTCCGATAAGAGTTGCAAGCTTTGAGCTACAAGCTGGAAGTAGAAGCGGATCTGCTTTTACTTGCAGCTTATGGCTTGGAGCTGGCCGCATAGCCATCACAATAGGCTTGTGCTTCGGCCACATCCAGCGTGCCCTCATAAATCGCACGGCCGGTGATGGCGCCGATGATGCCTGGCGCCTTGGCGTCCAGCAGCGACTTGATGTCGCCCAGGTTGTGGATACCACCTGAAGCGATCACCGGGATCTTGGTCGCAGCGGCCAGGGCGGCGGTGAAGGGTACGTTGCAGCCCTGCATCATGCCGTCTTTGGCGATGTCGGTATAAACGATGGCGGAGACGCCGTCGGCTTCGAACTGCCTGGCCAGGTCGATCACCTGCACGGTGCTGATTTCAGCCCAACCGTCGGTAGCGACGAAACCATCCTTAGCGTCCAGGCCCACGATCACTTTGCCAGGGAACGCGCGGCAGGCTTGGGCAACAAACGCCGGGTCTTTCACGGCCTTGGTGCCAATGATCACGTAGCTCACGCCGGCTTTGACGTAATGCTCGATGGTTTCCAGGGAGCGGATACCGCCGCCGATCTGGATCGGCAGGTTCGGGTAGCGCTTGGCGATGGCGGTGACCACTTCGCCGTTGACCGGCTGGCCTTCGAAGGCGCCGTTCAAGTCCACCAGATGCAGACGACGGCAGCCCCCTTCCACCCATTTGGCAGCCATGCTCACCGGGTCATCGGAGAACACGGTGGAGTCTTCCATGCGGCCTTGGCGCAGACGGACGCAGGCGCCGTCCTTGAGATCGATAGCGGGGATAATTAGCATGCTTTTCCTTCGTCAAAGAGCTGCAAGCTGCAAGCTATAAGCTGCAAGCAAGCACGCGTATCAATTCTTGCAGCTTGGGGCTTGAAGCTTTCAGCTGCTCTTTTCAAGCGACCACAGGTCGCTTTCGATGCTTTCGAACCTTTCTTTAAGGAGCGTCTGCGTATCGAAAATCGCCCGGTTGTAATAGTGCGGAGCCACTTCGGTGGTAAACAGCTCAAGAATCTCGGCGACCTCGAACGAGCCCAGCTTGAGCTCGAAACGGTCCTCCATGAAGCGCTTGATCTTGAGGGTAGCCTCACTCTCCTGTTCGGGCGTGAGGTTCAAGATCGGCTGCTTCGGCTTCCTGGCCATTTACCAGCGCCCGTCCCAGGCGGCGAAGTTCTGCAGCAACTGCAGGCCATGGGTATGGCTCTTCTCCGGGTGGAATTGCACGGCAAAGCGCGAACCTTCGGCCAGTGCGGCGGCGAAATCGACGCCGTAGTGACCGCCACCCACCACCTGGCCCGGTTTACCGGCGGCGATGTAGTAGCTGTGCACGAAGTAGAAACGCGCCATGTCCGGCACGTCGTGCCACAGCGGGTGATCCACGGTCTGGCGGACTTCGTTCCAGCCCATGTGCGGGACTTTCAAGTGTTCGCCGTCTTCGCGCAGGTCCTTGCCGAAAAACTTCACCTGGCCGGGGAACAGGCCGATGCAGTCGACGCCGTCGTTCTCTTCGCTGCTGTCGAGCAAGGCTTGCATGCCCACGCAGATGCCGAGGAACGGACGGTCCTGGCTGACTTCGCGCACCAGGCTGTCAAAGCCCAGGCGGCGGATCTCGGCCATGCAATCGCGAATCGCGCCAACGCCGGGAAACACCACCCGGTCAGCTTCACGAATCACGCTGGCATCGCTGGTGATCAGCACCTTGCCGGCCCCTACGTGCTCGAGGGCCTTGGCCACCGAGTGCAGGTTACCCATGCCGTAGTCGATAACCGCGACCGTCTGCATTACAGAACGCCCTTGGTCGAAGGCATTTGCCCGGCCATGCGGTCATCGAGCTCGACGGCCATGCGCAGCGCGCGGCCGAAAGCCTTGAACACGGTTTCGATCTGGTGGTGAGTGTTGGTGCCGCGCAGGTTGTCGATGTGCAGGCTGACCAGTGCGTGGTTGACGAAACCCTGGAAAAATTCCTGGAACAGGTCGACGTCGAAGCCACCCACGGTCGCGCGGGTGTAGGGCACGTGCATCTGCAGGCCTGGGCGGCCGGAAAAGTCGATGACCACGCGCGACAGCGCTTCGTCCAGCGGGACATAGGCGTGGCCGTAGCGACGGATGCCTTTTTTGTCGCCGATGGCCTTGGCAAATGCCTGGCCGAGGGTGATGCCTACGTCTTCCACCGTGTGGTGGTCGTCGATATGCAGGTCGCCCTTGCTGACGATATCCAGGTCGATCAGCCCGTGACGGGCGATCTGGTCCAGCATGTGCTCAAGAAAAGGTACACCGATATCAAATCGGGCCTTTCCGGTGCCATCCAGGTTGATCGAGGCTTTGATCTGGGTTTCCAGAGTGTCGCGCTCGACGGACGCCTTACGTTCGGCCATCACCAGCTCCGCAAATCATTGGGCGAAAAAGGCAGCCATTATAGGGGGGCGGGCGCCAAACAGAAACATCGGAGGGGATAAGACTGACGAGTTGAAGCGAGGAATGTCGGGGATAGACATGTGTGTGTACAAGCAGGCGCTCCAGGATGGTGCACCTGCCTGCATTCAACTTAGTGGAACAGTACCGCGGTCTTCTGCAGCGTCACCCAGACACCCCACGCCAACGGAATACCCACCACCAGCCAGGCGGCAATGGCCAAAGGCACAGTACCGGGAGCGGCTTTCCACTCAAGGGAAGTGGTCGCGTCCGCGCCTTTGTCGTGGCCCAGCGCCTGTTCGGCGGCCAGCTCGGCATCGGTCATGAAGTACTTGTCGGCCACCGGACGAACCAGCAGGTTGCAGATGAAACCCAGCACCAACAGACCGGCCAGGATGTACAAGGTGATGTCGTAGGCCGCAGCGCGTTCAACGCCGATGCTCAGCTGATACTCACGCAGATAGTTCACCAACACCGGGCCCAATACGCCCGCAGCCGCCCAGGCAGTGAGCAGACGACCGTGGATCGCACCGACCATCTGCGTACCGAACAGGTCGGCCAGGTAAGCCGGAACGGTTGCAAAACCACCGCCGTACATCGACAGGATGATGCAGAACGCCGCCACGAACAGTGCCACGTTACCCAGGTGCCCCAGGTTCGGGATCAGCGCATACAGGGCAAAGCCCAGGGCGAAGAACACGAAATAAGTGTTTTTACGGCCCAGGTAGTCGGAGAACGATGCCCAGAAGAACCGGCCACCGATGTTGAACAAGCTCAACAGACCGGTGAAACCTGCCGCGATGGCCGCGATGGAAGCCAATTGGCCCGCATCCAGTTGGCCGAATGGTACATCCACACCCAGCAGCTTGCCGCCGAACACCTCCTGCAGCAGAGGCGAAGCCATGCCGAGGATGCCGATACCGGCAGAGACGTTCAGGCACAGCACCAGCCACACCAGGCGGAATTGTGGGGTTTTCCAGGCCACGTTCACGTGGACGTGACGGTGGGTGATCATCGCATTGCTGGCTTTTTTCGCCGGCGCGGTCCAGCCCTCAGGCTTCCAGCCGGTCGGCGGAACGCGGTAGGACAAGGCGCCGCCGATCATGAACACGAAGTAGATCGCGGCCATCACCAGGAAGCTCTGCCATACGCCCACGCTGTCGGGCGTGGCGAAGTGGCCCATCAAGGCTGCTGCCAACGGCGCGCCTACCATCGCGCCGCCGCCGAAGCCCATGATCGCCATACCGGTGGCCATGCCGCGCTTGTCCGGGAACCACTTGATCAGGGTCGATACGGGCGAGATGTAGCCCAGGCCCAGGCCAATACCGCCGATGACCCCGGAGCCGATCCACATCAGCCAGATCTGATGGGTATAGATACCCAACGCCGAGATCAGCAGGCCACCGCACCAGCACAATGCCGATACAACACCGGCCTTACGTGGCCCGGCATGTTCCAGCCAGCCGCCCCAGATCGCTGCCGAGCAGCCCAGGAAGATGAAGAACAGGGTGTAGATCCAACCCAGCATGGAGATGGGCCAGTCGCATTGGGACGAGAAGACTTGGGCGATAAAGCTCATGTCCGGCGCGCAGGCGAGCGGTTTAGTGATACCCAGCGCCTTGGACAGCGGCAGCCAGAACACCGAGAACCCGTAGGCCATGCCGATGCACAGGTGGATGGCCAGGGCGGCCGGTGGAACCAGCCAGCGGTTGAAGCCGGGCTTGGCGATAATACGTTCCTTGGACAGGAACGCAGGCTTTGCGGCAGTTGAACCTGCCACAGTGCTAGTGCTCATTGGTGTTTCCCCCAGTTGTTAGTATGTGTCCGTCAGGCGCTCTCTCCCTCGGCCTTGCACGCAAAGCGTGGCCGTTTTGTTGAGTGAAGCTCCCTTTTAAGCGCGACCTTAAGTCGCAGAAGGCGGACGAACCTGCGCAGATTAGCACCTGTGGATGACAGAAAAACCAAACTGATATCACCTTTTTCAGGAAATCTGTTTTGTTTGGCGCCAAAAACCCGTTTCCCCGCCCCTGGATACAATGTAACGATCGGGGCACTGACGCACGCCTTCGGGCGTTATACTCTGCGGCTAAATTTTGAAATCGACATACAAGGACTCGCCCATGAAAGCGTTCGGCAAAATCCTGGGTCTGGTACTTCTCGGGCTGTTGCTGATCATTGTGGCTCTAGGCTTTGCCCTGACCCATCTCTTCGATCCCAACGACTATAAAGACGAGATTCGCCAGATCGCCCGCGACAAGGCCCACATCGAGCTGACGCTCAATGGCGATATCGGCTGGAGCCTGTTCCCCTGGCTCGGCCTTGAATTGCACGAAGCCAGCGTGGCGACCCTGACCGCGCCGACACAGCCGTTCGCCGACCTGCAGATGCTCGGCCTGTCAGTGCGCGTGTTGCCACTGCTGCGCCGCGAGGTGCAGATGAGCGATGTACGCGTCGAAGGCCTGAACCTGCGCCTCACCCGCGACAAGCAAGGCCATGGCAACTGGGAAGACATCGGCAAGAACGTGACCGAGGCGACCGCCGGCAGCCCCGGCTCGGTCGAGAAGCCTGCCGAACCCGAACCGGAAAAACCCTCGAAACCCATCCGTCTGGACATCGATAGCCTGACGGTCAACAACGCCCGCGTCGAATACAACGACGAGCAGACCGGCAAGCAGTTCAGCGCCGAAAGCATCCAACTGAGCGCCGGTGCCGTGCACGAAGGCGCCAGCATTCCGGTGAAACTCACCGCGTTCTTCGGCAGCAACCAGCCGGTGATGCGCGTCAAGACCGAACTCAACGGCAACCTGCGCATCCAGCGTGCGCTCAAGCGTTACCAACTTGAAGACATGAAGATCACCGGTGAAGCCACAGGAGAGCCGCTGCAAGGCAAGACCGTGACGTTCTCCACTCAGGGTCAACTGCTGGTTGACCAAGCGGCGAATATCGCCGAGTGGACCAACATGAAGCTGTCGGCCAACCAGTTGCGGGCGTTGGGCGAGCTGAAGGTCAACGACCTGGACAAGACCCCGCAAATCAGCGGCGCGCTGTCCATTGCCCAGTTTGACCTGGCCAAGTTCCTCGACAGTGTCGGCCACCCGCTGCCGCCACTGGCCGAGGGCAGCCTGAGCAAGGTCGAGCTGGTCAGCCGTCTCAAGGGCACGCCGACCAGCGTGGCGCTGGAAGACTTGAACCTGAAACTCGACGGCAGCACCTTCACCGGTCGCGTGGCCGTGGAGGATTTCGCCAAGCAATCTCTACGCGTTCAACTCAAGGGCGACACGTTCAACGCCGACAACTACCTGCCGGCCAAGTCCGAATCCGCCAAGGGTGCAACAGCTGCACGCCAGGCCGAAGTACAGAACAGCGAAGCCGGCGCCATGGCGGCCGGTGGCACCACACCGCTGCCCGACACGCCGACCAAAGGCGCCTGGAGCAGCGACAAACTGCTGCCGCTGGCGCGCCTGCGCACGCTGGATGTGAACGCCGACCTGGCTTTCGGCCAACTGACCCTGAGCAAGCTGCCGATCCAGAATGCGGCGCTCAAGGCGTCCGGCATCGATGGCCAGCTCAAGCTCGACACCCTGAGCGGCGGACTCTACAACGGCACCTTTCAGGCCAATGGCACGCTCGACGTGCGCCAGGATATTCCGGTGCTCGCACTGCAAAGCCATATCAAGCAAGTGCCGGTTGAACGCATCCTGCAAGCCCAGGGGCAAAACCCACCGGTGAAGGGCCAGATCACCCTCGACAGCAACCTCACGGGCCGTGGCAATAGCCAGAAAGCCTTGATCGACAGCCTCAACGGCACTGCCAGCTTTGTGATCAACAACGGCGTGCTGCTCAACGCCAACCTTGAACAGCAACTGTGCACCGGCATCGCCCTGCTCAACCGCAAGACCTTGAGCAGCACGCCGCAAGGCAAGGACACGCCGTTCCAGGAGTTGAAGGGCAACCTGACCTTCCGTAACGGTGTGGCCAGCAACCCTGACCTGAAAGTGCGCATCCCGGGCCTGACCGTCAACGGTAACGGCGACATCGACCTGCGCGTGCTGGGCATGGACTACCGCGTCGGCATCATTGTCGAAGGCGACCAGCGTGAAACCCCGGACCCTGCGTGCCAAGTGGGCTCGAACTTCCAGGGCATCGAAGTGCCGCTGCGCTGCCGTGGCCCGCTGGAACTCGGCGCCAAGGCCTGCCGCCTGGACAAGGACGGCCTGGGGCAGGTCGCCATCAAGGCGGCCGGCAACCGCCTGAACGAGAAGCTGGAAGAGAAACTCGACAAGGTTAACCCGCAGCTCAAAGATGCTTTGAAAGGCTTGTTCAAACGATGAGAAACGAGCAGTTTTCAACGGCGGTGCTGGATTGGTACGACCGCCACGGTCGCCACGACCTGCCCTGGCAACAGGACATCACCCCTTACCGGGTGTGGGTCTCGGAGATCATGTTGCAGCAGACCCAGGTAAGCACCGTGCTCAATTACTTCGACCGTTTCATGGCCTCGCTGCCGACGGTCGAGGCCCTGGCCGCCGCGCCGGAAGATGAAGTGCTGCATTTGTGGACCGGCCTGGGTTACTACACCCGCGCGCGCAACCTGCAAAAGACCGCGAAGATTGTCGTGGCCGAGTACGGCGGCGAGTTTCCCAGGGATGTCGAGAAGCTCACCGAGCTGCCCGGCATCGGCCTGTCCACCGCTGGCGCGATCGCCAGCCTGAGCATGGGCCTGCGCGCGCCGATCCTCGACGGCAACGTCAAGCGCGTGCTGGCGCGCTTTACCGCACAGGAGGGCTACCCCGGCGAACCCAAAGTAGCCAAGCAGCTGTGGGCCACCGCAGAGCGCTTCACGCCCCAGACCCGCGTCAACGCCTACACCCAGGCCATGATGGACATGGGCGCCACGCTCTGCACCCGCAGCAAACCCAGCTGCCTGCTGTGTCCGCTGGAAAAAGGCTGCGAAGCCCACATGCTCGGCCTGGAGACGCGCTACCCGATCCCCAAGCCGCGCAAGTCCATCCCGCAAAAGCGCACATTGATGCCGTTGCTGGCCAATGCCGAGGGCGCGATCCTGCTTTACCGTCGCCCTTCCACCGGCCTGTGGGGCGGCCTGTGGAGTTTGCCGGAGCTGGACGAGCTGCAAGACCTGGAGCATCTGGCCAACCAGCACGCGCTGGAACTGGGCAAGCCACAGGAGCTGCCGGGGCTGATCCACACCTTCAGCCACTTTCAGTTGGCTATCGAACCCTGGCTGGTCCAGGTCGAGGAAACCGCCCATCACGTGGCCGAGGCCGACTGGCTCTGGTATAACCTCGCCACCCCGCCGCGCCTGGGCCTTGCCGCCCCGGTGAAAAAACTGCTGAAGCGCGCGGCCGACGTATTGAATGCAGGAGTTTCGTCATGACCCGCACCATCATGTGCCGCAAGTACAAAGAACAATTGCCAGGCCTCGAACGCCCTCCGTACCCAGGCGCCAAGGGCCAGGACATTTTCGAGCACGTCTCCGCCAAAGCCTGGGGCGACTGGCTGAAGCACCAGACCCTGTTGATCAACGAAAAACGCCTGAACATGATGAACGCCGAAGACCGTAAATACCTGGCGGGCGAGATGGACAAGTTCTTTTCCGGCGAAGATTACGCCAAGGCCGACGGCTACGTGCCGCCTGCTCAATAATTGATCAGAAACCAGGGTCTGCACGTAAGCGACGGTAATAATTAAATATTTTTTGAAAACTTGCTTGACGACCCCCTGAAAAACCCGTTTAATGCGCCCCGTTGCCCAGATAGCTCAGTCGGTAGAGCAGGGGATTGAAAATCCCCGTGTCGGCGGTTCGATTCCGTCTCTGGGCACCACTATTTAGTTTCAGGTGGTGCAAACGTTATCTGAAACACACAAGAAACCCGCCTAGTGCGGGTTTTTTGTTGCCTGGGATTTATTGAATAGACCCGGGGCAACCTACCCCCCCGAGCCGGACAACCTCACTACTCCAACAAAAACACCATCAACGGGTTGTCGTTCAACCGCCCTTCAAACCTTGGCGCCAGCTGCTCCAGAGGCGTCCCTTTCAACAACGCCGTTTCCTTGCGCGACACAATTACCCAGGCTGGCCGTGGCAAAGCCTCCAACCGCTCGATCTCGCTGCTCCCGATAAAGATCGGCAGCTCATCATGATCCAGGTTCATCATGTAACGCACCGCCCAGGTGTCTCGCCCCAGATTGATAAACACCAGCGGCCCCGGCTGTGTGGCACGCAGAGCTTCTACCCGGTCGACAAATTTACGGGTATCGAACTGCAGATCCTTGGCCGGCTCGACCACCGTCACCAACAACAACCATTGCGCCAGCAACGCAATCAGGCTCAGCCATACCAACCGCCCCACGCGCCGCCAGGCAATCAGCGCCGCCACTTGCAGCACCACCAGCACGCCAATCAGCAACGGCAGCGAAACGTCGGGCCAGTAACCATGCTTTTGCCACCCGTGCCGACAGACAAAGACTACAACCACGCACAACGCCGGTAGCGCCACGACCAGCCCTTCGTAGCATCGGCGCACGCCCGCAAGCCAACCTGGCACCTGAAGCAGCCCATAGGCCGCGACAGCCGCAAACATCGGCACCATGGGCAGGATGTAATAGGCGCGCTTGAAGTGCGGCACCGACAGCCCGAGCAAGATCATCAAGCCACAGGCGCCGAGTCGCACCACCAATTGCATGTCGCCTTCGTACCGCTCGGACCAGCGATGACGCAGCGCAATCATTGTGGCCAGCGCCAGCGGCACCACCGGGAAGTAGCGGTACAGGCTCAACTGGAAGTAGAAATAAAACGGCTCGCCGGTTTCATCGAGGCGACCACCCACCTGCATCTTGAAGACCTCGTCGGCAAAGGCGTCGCCCCCACTGATGCGCGCCAACTTCACCAGCAGCCACCAACAGGCTGCCAGCAACACCAAGCCAACGATGCCGTGAATCAGTACCTGTTTCACTCGCTCCCCAGGCCTGCCCAACGCCCAGTACACGCAGACCACGCCACAGACTTCGATCAACCCCAGCGGCCCGCGTATCGCAAAGCCCAGGACGAACAACGCAAACACCGCAAGCTGCCTCCAACGCCCGCCACTGTGCAGCAGGTAGAAACTGCCCACACACAACAACGCCACCATCTGGTCCAGGCAGACCGAGCGGGATTTTTCGAGCAGTTGAGTCGTGAGCAAGGTCAACAGCACAGTGAGCAACGCCCACTGGCGATTCGCCGGGACCAGCAGGCGATAGATCACAGCAACCACCCCAGCCGACGCCAGGGCGGTGGGCAGCACATTGGCCAAGTGGTTGGGCGCACCAAACAGTCGCGCAAATACATAGCTGAAGAAGGTCGCGGTGCCGGGGTAATCCGCGTAGGGCTGGCCGTAGGTAGTCGGGAAAAGGCTCGCGCCATGGCGAAACATTTCTTGCAGGAACAGCGCCCAGCGCCCGTCAAATCCTTGGGGTTGCTGATCCCAGATCCCCAGGGTGAACAGCAGCAGGGCAAACAGGAAAATCCCTGAGGACTCCAGGCGAAAACGGTTGCGGTGATCCATCGGTTGACCTGTCAGGTAAGGGGCGCCGACTTATGGTGCCGACTGCCCTGCTGAATAGCGCCTGAACGGACCTGAACATTCCCGCGTTTACCGACCTGCGGGCCACACCCATTTCGGGATCAACCGAACGTAAATCAGCTCACCAACGAGCTCGACCAGGGTTTGCAGGATCACCGCAGTCGCCGCCAAGCCACGTACATCTTCGGGTAGCGCAAGTGCCAAGGGCAGAACCACCAACGAGTTACGCGTCGAAGCGCTGAAAGTCACCGCCCGGGCCGTAACGGCGGGGAGCGTAAACAGCCGCGACGCCAACGCCCCCATCAGCGGCGCGAACAACAAAAAGCCGATATACACCGGGATCACCGGGAACAGCAGGCTCCAATCCCGCACCACCGACGTGATGTGTGAGGCGATCACCACAAACAACACCAGCGCCATCGCCGGAACCGGCAACCACGCCCAGGCACTGTTCCAGACACCGATCATCGATGATCGCCGCGCCAGCGACGTCGTGATCACAGCCAGAATCATCGGCATCACGATCAGCAAGAGGAACGCTTCTACAAACGGCTGCGCCTCTACCACCACCTCGGATTGGGCGCCGAGCATCAGGCTCAAATAGATCGGCAACAGCGCCAACTGCAGCAGCAACAGCACCGGCGTAGCGGCCAGCATCAACCGCGAATCGCCCTTGCCGATGTGGGTAAACACCACCACATAGTCGATACACGGCGTCAGCAACACCAGCAACGCCCCCACCAGCAAGGCTGGGCGCCCCACCAGGCTTTGGGTCAACGCCCACACCAGCAAGGGAACAAGGATGAAATTGGCCAGCAACAATGCCGACAGGAAGAGTTTGTTGCCCAAGCTTTGGCGCAGGTCCAGGAAGGGAATTTGCAGGAACATCGCGTACATCAGCACCGCGATAGCGGGGGTGACCAACGCGCTGAGGCCGTGGGCGAATGAGGGCGCAAGCAGGCCGAAGACGACGGCCAGCAGAACGGCGGCGAAGTACACCGGGACCTGTTTGTGTTCGAGGGCGTCGCGAGTCATAAGGCTGGCTCAGATGGATCATAAGGCCGACAGCCTAAGCACCCAGGGCGGCAAGGTCGAGCACCCTGACAATCGCCGCGATCACGATGCGCGAAATTTGTTAAGTTCGACGTCTTATAAAAAAACCGCGCGAGCCTTCACGGCCTCACCTGAGGCGCAAGAACCCAGTAGCCCTATGAACCTTCCAACCCGCCCCACCCTGGAAGCATTCCACGAGTCTCATGTGGTGATGCCGCTGCTGACCAAGCTGTGCGGACACTTCCCCGGCAAGCGCCTGGGCTGGCTGGAAGACACACCCGCGGGCGTGGTTCGGGATTGGAGCACCCCGACGTCCAGGTATGAAACGCGCCCCAGCGGACGCACCTGCGGATCGCGCCTGAAGACATTGGCGAAAAGACGGTCGGCCATTTCGCATTTTTCCGTAGCGAGTATCAGAGCCGGCTGTGGCCGATTGCCCTGGCGTGGATTCAAAACGGCCAATTGTCTGCAGATACTCTTGGGATTTCCCCCCAACCTGCGCTTCAATACCCGACCCCGATCCGTAACCTAGGACGTTGAGCCCATGGCCTCGCCGAACAAGCAGCAAAAACGCGCCCACCGGGCAAAGGCCAAGGCCAAGCAGAACCGTACCCAGCGGGCCGTAGCGACCAAGCCGGATGCGTTTGCCGGCGATGACAGCCGCATTGATCTTGAGTCAGTGGATTTGACCGAGCTGTTCGTAGAAATGCGCACCGCTGGCGAAACCAGTCAACAGGCCTTGTGCGCTGTGTTCCTGGCCCACCCGTTGCTGGCACTGGTGCTGGAACAGGAGGGCGAAGAAGAAGCCACCGACTTTATCCTGGCGGCGCTGATCGAGTATCGGCAGTGGGTTACGGATACCGACGATGAGGCTGCAGCCCTGGCATGGATCGAGTCACCGGAGTTTCAGGCGGATTACGTTGCGGCGTCGCATGCGCTGACCAGCTCTCAAGGCTGACGCAGAACCAAATGTGGGAGCAAGCCCGCTCCCACATTTTTTATTGCATTGCGTCAGTTAAGCACCGCAGCGCCTACCCGCTGTGCCTTGCGACGGCTCGCCACAATCAACCCCGCCACCACCACCAGCAAGCTCAGCACGCCGGTCGCAATGATCTCGACCCGGTGCGCTTCCTGAAACAGCATGATGGTCAACGTACCGACGATGAACACCATCACCGCGTAAGTCAGGCCCGGAAACAGCCACATCTTGAAGACAATCTTCTCGCCCGCCGCCGCGCGTTTCTGGCGCATGCGCAGTTGCGACACTGCGATCACCAGGTACACCAGCAGCGCAATGGCACCGGAGCTGGCCAGCAGGAACTCGAACACCGCTGCCGGAGCCACGTAGTTGGCAAATACCGCCAGGAACGCCGCACCCGTGGACAGCAACACCGCCCAGTAAGGCGTGCCGCTCTTGTTGGTGCGCTTGGCCACCGCCGGTGCATCACCGCGACGGCCCAGGGAGAACAGCATGCGCGAAGCGGTATACAGCGCCGAGTTCAAGCAACTGGTCACGGCAACCAGTACCACCAGGTCGACGATCAGCTTGGCGTTCGGAATGCCCATGCGTTCCAGCACGGTCTGGTAGGAACCTACGGCGGCCAGGGTCGGATCGTTCCAAGGCACCAGGGACACCACGATGAAGATCGACAGCAGGTAAAACAAGCCAATCCGCCAGATCACCGAGTTGGTGGCCTTGGTGATCTGCTGGCCTGGGTTCTTCGATTCAGCGGCCGCGATGGTGACGATCTCGGTGCCCATAAAGGAGAACATGGTGGTCAGGATTGCTGCGAGCACGGCGCCCATGCCGTTTGGCATAAAGCCTTGGGTGTCGAACAGATGCGAAACGCCGCTGACCTGGCTGGTCGGCAGGAAGCCGAAAATCGCTGCCAGGCCGAGGATCACGAAGCCCACGATGGCCACAACCTTGATCAACGCGAACCAGAACTCGAACTCACCGTAGTTCTTCACGCTGAACAGGTTGGTCGCGGTCAGCAACAGGGTGATGACCAGGGTGAACACCCAGATAGCCACATCTGGAAACCAGGCATGCAAGATAGTCGCGGCGGCGTTGGCCTCCAGCGGAATCACCAATACCCAGAACCACCAGTACAACCAGCCGATGGTGAAACCAGCCCAGTGACCGATCGCCCGGTCGGCGTAGGTGGAGAACGAACCGGTGTCCGGCGACGCCACGGCCATTTCGGCCAGCATACGCATCACCAATACCACCAGCGTACCCGCCGCCGCGTACGCCAGCAGTACGGCAGGGCCGGCGGCAGCAATCGCGTGGCCGGAGCCAACAAACAAACCCGCACCGATTACACCGGCAATCGACAGCATGGTGACGTGACGCGGTTTGAGCCCCTGTTCGAGGTCATTGGAGCTTTGCGTACTACTCATTGACACACCTTTACGAGGAATTGCGAAAACGGTCGGCCCGGCCCGGGATCTCTCTCGTGAAAAGAAACCAACAGGGCGTTCTTTATTTTTTACGCAAGATTTGCGCCAAAATGTTACAGAGCCACGATTGACGCGGGCTGTAGGATGTTTCAACACCACTCGCAAGTCGTTGAGAACAATGGCATTCCGCTATAGCGTTACCGTGCGACCCACAATCAAGACGAATAAATGCACCATAAACACACACAAAAAGTACGTGACGCCCCACAAAAGGGCTGATATGCACCGTTTGCCCGGTTAACCCTTCCAACACCCGGCCAAAGCTGGCACCATCGCGCCCTTTTTTACGCGAAGCCTGCGGTTTTTTCGGGTTCAAACGGCTGTTCGGTTGTTGATGGCGCGACACGCTGCTGTGCCGATGCGACACCCTGCCGCACACCACCTGTTTACCGCCGGCCATGCTGTTGGCTGCCATCAAGACGCTATGCTAGCTTGGCGCCTCGCCAGGAAGGCAGCCCAACAGCGTCGAACGCAACGAACACAATGAGGACCCCACATGGCCGAGGCCACGCCCGCGCTTGAAATCCGCAACTTGCATAAACGCTATGGTGAGCTGGAGGTACTCAAAGGTATCTCGCTGACCGCTCGCGACGGCGATGTGATCTCGATTTTGGGTTCCTCCGGTTCCGGCAAGTCCACCTTCCTGCGCTGCATCAACCTGCTGGAAAACCCGCATCAGGGCCAGATCCTCGTGGCCGGCGAAGAACTCAAGCTCAAGGCCGCGAAAAACGGCGAGCTGATGGCCGCCGACGGCAAGCAGATCAATCGCCTGCGCAGCGAAATCGGTTTTGTGTTTCAAAACTTTAACCTGTGGCCGCATATGAGCATCCTCGACAACATCATTGAGGCTCCTCGCCGTGTGCTGGGCCAAAGCAAAGCCGAAGCCATCGAAGTGGCCGAAGCCCTGCTGGCCAAGGTCGGCATCGCCGACAAGCGTTACGCCTACCCTGCGCAATTGTCCGGCGGCCAGCAACAACGGGCCGCCATCGCGCGCACCTTGGCGATGCAGCCTAAAGTCATCCTGTTCGACGAACCCACTTCGGCGCTTGACCCGGAAATGGTTCAGGAAGTACTTAATGTGATCCGCGCGCTGGCCGAAGAAGGCCGCACCATGCTGCTG
The DNA here is from genome assembly GCF_021390155.1 of Pseudomonas sp. HN11. Taxonomy (NCBI): domain Bacteria; kingdom Pseudomonadati; phylum Pseudomonadota; class Gammaproteobacteria; order Pseudomonadales; family Pseudomonadaceae; genus Pseudomonas; species Pseudomonas sp. HN11. Next base: position 323,693 of record NZ_CP089985.1, on the reverse strand, counting down.
GTCACCCATGAAATGGGCTTTGCCCGTCAGGTGTCCAGTGAGGTGGTGTTCCTGCACCAGGGCCTGGTCGAAGAGCAAGGATCGCCACAGCAGGTGTTTGAAGACCCGCTTTCGGCGCGCTGCAAACAATTCATGTCCAGCAACCGCTAACGGAGCAACATGCATGCAGAACTATAAAAAATTCCTTCTGGCCGCGGCCGTCTCGATGGCGTTCAGCGCCACGGCCATGGCAGAAACCTTGAAAATGGGGATCGAAGCGGCCTACCCGCCGTTCAACAATAAAGACGCCAGCGGCAACGTTGTCGGCTTCGACAAAGACATCGGCGACGCCCTGTGCGCCAAGATGAAAGTCGAGAAGTGTGAAGTGTATGTGTCCGACTGGGACGGCATCATTCCGGCCTTGAACGCCAAGAAGTTCGACTTCCTGGTGTCCTCGCTGTCGATCACCGATGAGCGCAAACAGGCCGTCGACTTTACCGACCCGTACTATTCCAACAAGCTGCAATTCATTGCGCCTAAAGCCACTGCGGACTTCAAAACCGACGCCGCATACCTGAAAGGCAAAGTGATCGGCGCACAACGCGCAACGTTGGCCGGTACTTATCTGGAAGACAAGTTGCCGGATACCGAAGCCAAGCTCTACGACACCCAGGAAAACGCCTATCTCGACCTGACTTCCGGTCGTCTGGACGGCATCCTCGCCGACAAGTACGTGCAGTACGAATGGCTCAAGAGCAAAGACGGTTCGGCCTACGAGTTCAAAGGCGATCCGGTTGTAGAAAGCGACAAGATCGGTATCGCCGTACGCAAGGGCGACCCACTGCGCGAGCGCCTGAACAAAGCCCTGGCAGAGATCAAGGCAGACGGCACCTACAAGAAGATCAACGACAAGTACTTCCCTTTCAGCATCGAATGATCTGAACGGTATGCCCGCGCGCTCAGTTGAGCGCGTCGGCTTTTTGCAATGCCTGCCGCGATATGAAAACACCATGAATTTCGATCTCTACGGATTCGGCCCGGCGCTTGCCGCTGGCGCGCTGATGACCGTCAAACTGGCGCTCACGGCCCTGTGCCTGGGGCTGGTGCTAGGCCTGGCCGGTGCCTTGGCCAAGACTTCGCCGTACAAGCCGCTGCAATGGGTGGGCGGTGCTTACTCGACTATCGTTCGTGGCATTCCCGAATTGCTGTGGGTGCTGCTGATTTATTTCGGCACAGTCAACCTGATGCGTGCCCTCGGTGAGTTCTTCGGTAGCCCCGACCTTTCCCTCAGCGCCTTTGCCGCCGGGGTTATCGCCCTGGGCCTGTGCTTTGGCGCCTACGCCACGGAAGTGTTCCGTGGCGCGATCCTGGCCATTCCCAAGGGCCACCGCGAAGCCGGTGTGGCGTTGGGCCTGTCGAAATTCAGGATCTTCACCCGGTTAATCATGCCGCAGATGTGGCGCATTGCCCTACCGGGCCTGGGCAACCTGTTTATGATCCTGATGAAAGACACTGCGCTGGTATCGGTGATCGGCCTGGAAGAAATCATGCGCCATGCGCAGATCGGCGTGACCGTCACCAAGCAACCCTTCACCTTCTTCATGGTCGCCGCCTTCATGTACCTGGGCCTGACCGTGCTGGCCATGACCGGCATGCACTTCCTGGAAAAACGCGCCGCCCGCGGCTTTGCAAGGAGCACCCAATGAGCGGCGACTACAGTTGGCTGGCGCATTTCGACCTGGGCCTGAACTGGGCCGTGATCATCAAGTGGCTGCCAAGATTGGCCCAGGGCGCGACCCTGACCCTGGAGCTGGTAGCCATTGCCGTTATCGCCGGCCTGCTGCTGGCAATCCCACTGGGTATCGCCCGTTCTTCGCGCCGCTGGTATGTCAGCGCCCTGCCCTACGCCTACATTTTCTTCTTCCGTGGCACGCCCTTGCTGGTGCAGTTGTTCCTGGTCTACTACGGCCTGGCGCAGTTCGACTCAGTGCGTGAGAGCGTCTTGTGGCCGTACCTGCGCGATCCGTTCTGGTGCGCCACCGCCACCATGACCCTGCACACTGCCGCCTATATTGCCGAGATCCTGCGCGGCGCGATCCAGGCCATTCCACCAGGTGAGATTGAAGCGGCGCGTGCGTTGGGCATGTCCAAGCCGAAGACACTGTTCTACATCATCCTGCCACGCGCCTCGCGCATCGGCCTGCCGGCGTACAGCAACGAAGTGATCCTGATGCTCAAGGCCAGCGCACTGGCCAGTACCGTTACCCTGCTGGAATTGACCGGCATGGCACGGACCATCATCGCCCGCACCTACTTGCCGGTAGAGATCTTCTTCGCTGCCGGGCTGTTCTACCTGCTGATGGCCTACATTCTGGTGCGCGGCTTCAAACTGCTGGAACGCTGGCTGCGCGTCGATGCCTGCCAAGGACGTTGAGGCACGCTTCCAGGCGCTGGACGCGTTCCTGATAGAGCATCAAGGGCTGTGGAAACCGCGGCCCTTTACTCACCTGCACTTACCTTGGGAAACCGAGCACCCCGAACTCGCCCAGTGGCTACGCCAACGCCCGTTGGACGACGCCGAAGCCAGTCACAACCATCCCCATGACCTGCCGGCGCCGGCACCATTTCCACAGCTCGCTGCGCAGGCTCGTCAGCTCAGTGCTGTGGATAAGTTACCGACGCATCCGCTGCCTACCGCTCGCCATCGCCTGAACGTCGATGTGCCGGGTCGCAAATGGGAACAGATAGAAGCCTTCGGCGCTGCACTGCAGTTTGCACAGACGCCCACGCATTGGCTGGACTGGTGCGCGGGCAAGGGCCACCTGGGTCGTCGCCTGCTACAAGACGATCAGGCGCTGACCTGCCTGGAGTATGACCCGGCGCTGATCGCTGCAGGCCAGGCCTTGAGCGATCACCACGGTTTGGTCGTTACCCATCGCCTGCAAGACGTAATGACGGACGTTGAGATTGGCCCTGAACACACGCCCGTCGCCCTGCACGCGTGTGGCGACCTGCATGTGCGCCTGCTGCGACTGGCCAGTTCCGTCGGCTGCAAGCAATTGGCACTGGCGCCCTGCTGTTACAACCGCATCCATGTCGACATCTACCAGCCACTGTCCCACGCAGGCCGTGCCTCAAACCTGCAACTGTCGCTGGATGACCTCGGCCTGCCGCTGAGCGAAACCGTCACCGCCGGCAAACGGGTGCGTTCACAGCGGGACACGTCCATGGCGCGGCGCCTGGGTTTCGATCAACTGCAACGCGAACTCCGCGCCCTCGACGAGTACCTGCCCACGCCGTCCCTGCCGGCCCATTGGCTGGACAAGCCTTTCGCCGACTATTGCCAGGAACTGGCGAGCCTCAAAGGGTTATCCACAGGAGATCAGGATTGGGAGGCGTTGGAGGCCTATGGCTGGTGCCGCTTGGCGCAGGTCAGGAATCTGGAACTGGTGCGTGGTCTGTTTCGGCGCCCGCTGGAGTTATGGCTGGTGCTGGATCGGGCATTGTTTCTCGGCGAAAACGGCTACAGGGTCAAAGTAGGCACCTTCTGCGAACCTGCATTGACGCCACGCAACTTGATGGTGCTTGCCGAGCGCGATTAAGGGGCGAAATTGTCGCAGCCCAGCCTGTGGATAACTCTGTTGATGGATTCTTTACCAAGCCTGTAGCCATCTGCGCTAGGGGGAAAAAGCCGCGCTGGTCATTTTTTGTTCACAAAATAAAACACTCGTAAAACAGGCAGTTGCGCCTCGATGAGAACGCCTCCACAAAATGGCCGTTTCGTGACAGAACCATCCAACCGATTGTGCATAAGCGTTTGGGGTTACGCGTATAAAGCGCGATTTAAAGATGGTTTTTGCGCGCGATCAATAACCGGCAAAGCTCATTGATATCGTCCCCGGCCATGGTCAATGCCTGGCTGTCCAGCGGGTCGGCTCCAAACGCCAGCGCCTCGCTGATCGCCATGTCGCGGTGCACTTCCAGCGGCTCTTTAGTGCCCAGCCGCTGTCTGAAAGACTCGACCATATCCAGGCTGAAGGCATTGTCCTCATCCAGTTGATTAATCACAAAATGAACACGTGGCGCACGCTCGCGCTCAAGGTGCGGGGCCAGGAGCCCGTCGAGCTGATCCAGTGTGCCCAGGGATGCGGCGTCCGCCTGGGCAATCACCAACACCACGTCAGCCACGCTCACGGCTTGATGGAAGTAGACGTTATTACCGGCGGGCGTATCGATGATCACGGTGTGACGGCCATTCAGCGCCAACGCAGACAGGCGCTGCGCCAGCCAGTCCGGCTCATGCTTGAGCCAACGTTGCAGGTCGTCCTGCTGACGCATATCGGTATCGCCAAAGGTAATCACGCGACTGCCGACAAAGCCGGGCTGCTGGATGGTTTCCCACCGTGCATTGCGCAGGCTGGTCAGGCCGATACCCGGCGAACTCGGACTGATCCCGAAATGCATCTGCAGGGCATTTTGCGGGTCCAGGTCCACGGCGATCACCGTTTCACCCAGGCGCTGCAGACCGCTGCTCAAGGCCGTGGCCAAGGTACTGCGCCCCACGCCTCCATTGACCGACACCAATGCGACCACGCACGGCCGCCGCGCAGCCTTATCCACAGGCTGGGACCGCGCATGGGCACTCGGAGTTGGGGAAAACGGCGTACCGTCATCAACAGGAATGTTGCCGAAAAAGTGGAGCCGCGCGTTCAACCCTTTTGCGTCGCGGCTCACATCTTGACCCAGCAGAACGAGAAGACCGTCGGTAAAACCCATAGCGCATTCCTCATCACGGCGAGGCTTAAAGACGTGAAGAGGTCAGCTGTTAACTACTTACCGCAGGTCTTTTTGTGGTCGCCCTAGTGCACGCAGTCTGCTTTAGGTCAGCAAAAGTGTCATTATTTTGATGATAAATTCGCCTTTTTTTTAGACAAGCGGCATATCGTCAAATTACTGACCAACCATGATGGCATCGTAGGGTGTTTGCAAATCCCGCTCCGGAATCTCCCAAATCAACAACTTAGGCGGGGTTTGCTTGAAAGCCGGACTGTCGAAGTAGGCCTTGGCCGCGCCCGAGAACTCACCCCCATCTTTACTGAAATTGCCCACAGGCGCATTCAGGGCCTTTTGCAGGAAGCCAACAAAGTTGGAGTTGCGCGAGAACGATGTGCCGATCAGCGCCACATTGGGCAGGCCGGCGTCGCCAAACAGGTCGTCGGCATTGCTGGATGCACCGCCGGTTTCATGGGCTGTGCTGGCTGCGACCGCCTCCCCTGGTGGCTGCAATTTGGGCGGCAACCAGTCGAGACCGGCCAGGCGCACCAGGTCACCAGGGCGTACGGCAAGCGGCGCCTGGGTGATATCGAAGGTTTGCTCCGGCGTGGCTTTGATGCCGCGTTGCTGGATGCGTTGCGCCAAGGCCTGGGCACCGGCGTTGGAGCCGATTTCGCTCCAGTGGGTGTCCGTGCGCAGGTAGGCTTCGGCGCCCAGAGGCTTGAACGTATCGGTCAGGTCCAGCGCGGAAACTCCGGCGGACTGCAACACGGCAGTCCAATCCCGGATACGGCTGTCGAGCATTGCCGGGCGGTACAGGCCGCAACGTTGGGCAGCAGCAATGCGGCTTTTGTCCGGCACCACCAGCACTTGCAAATCGATCCCTTTTTGACCGAGCTGTTTTTGCAGGTCGATCACTGCCTGGGCCTTGGTCTGGGCATTGGCCTGCGCATGGCGGTTGATGCGCAGCTCATCACTGATAAACAGCCAGCCGGGGCAACCCTGACGCACACGCGGCCCGGTATCGCCGAACGCCAGCCAGCTGCCGCCGCGCTCCAGGTTGGCCGCCTGAATCGCCATCGGCGCCTTGGCCAGCTCCTTGGCAAAACGGTGGGTCAGGTCGCCATGCAACAGCATGGCGCTGTCGACCTTGGCCGGCACATAACTGATCGGTCCCTTCACCATCAACCAGGCGCAGGACAGCAGCCCCGCCGCCAAAAAGGGCACCAGCACCCAGGCCGCCAAGGGGCTGGTGCGAAGGGCCAGGTCGCTTGGTGGCGTCGGCGCGGTAGGAGCAGGCATGGTCGGGCGTCCTTAAAACTGAAAGTACAGAAACGGTACGGCGTCGCGGCTGGCAATCAGCGCGAACGACAATACAAACCCCGCCACCGGCCACAGCGAAGCCGCCACGACAAACCACGGCTGAGTGCCGAAACGCTGTTCGCAACGCACCTGCCAGATCGGCGCAATGATGCACACCAGGCCCAACAAGGCCGCCATGCCATGGGCCGGGCGCATGGCCACCGCCATCGCGTCGCCCAAGGCCATGCCGTGCAAACCGAACTGGCCGGCGTACATGGTCAGTGCCGAATGGAAACCCGGCGCGCGGAACAAAGTCCAGGCCAGACACACAAACAGCAGCGTGAGAACGTGCGACAGCACGGGCGGAATGCTCGGCAGGCTCGACCGCGACCAAGCCCGGTCAACACACAACGCCACGCCGTGGGCCGAACCCCACAGCAGGTAGTTCCAGCTGTCGCCGCCGTGCCACAACCCGGCAATCGCCATGGTCAGGAACAGGTTGCGATAGGTGCGCCACACGCCATCGCGGTTTCCGCCCAGGGTGATGTAAAGATAGTCGCGCAACCAGCTGGACAACGACAAATGCCAACGTCGCCAGAAGTCCTGGATGCTGCTGGCCAGATACGGCCGGTTGAAGTTTTCCGGGAAGTGGAAGCCCAGCATCAGGCCCAGGCCGATGGCCATGGCGCTGTAGCCGGCGAAGTCGAAGAACAGTTGCAGCGAATACGCCAGGCAACCGATCCAGGCGTCCACCAGACTGGGGTTTTCCAGGTGGAAGGCGATGTCCACCAGCGGCGACAGGGTGTCGGCCACCAGCACTTTCATGCCCATGCCGATCATGAAGCGCCGCGCGCCCAGGGAGAAATTCGCCCAATTGAAACAACGCTGGTTCAGCTCACGGCGAACCCAGTCGTAACGGATGATCGGACCCGCAATCGAGTGCCCGAACATCGAAATATAGGTGGCGTAGTTGATGAAGCTGCGCTCCACCGGCACCGTGTGACGGTGCACATCCACCAGGTAGGAAATTGCCTGCAACACGATGAAGGACAAACCGGCCGGCAAGGCCACGCGCTGCCAGTCCAACGGCATGTAGCCGTACCAAGTGATCACTTCACTCACGGTCCCGGCGACGATGTTGGCGTACTTGTACCAACACAGCACGGCCGTGTTGAACACGATCAACGCAATCAACAGGCGCACCCGGCCTTTGCCGTCCTCACGCGAACGGTCCACCAGCAAGCCGCCGCCCCATGCCACTACGGTCAACACCATGTGCAGGAACAGGAACAACGGGCTCAACCAGCCGTAGAACAACCAACTGCCCATCAACAGGATGACGTTACGCCAGCTCGGACGCGCCAGGGCATAGATCAACAGGAAAGCCGGCAGGAACAGCGTGAGGAATTCGAGTGAGGCAAAGACCATGGTGGCGTCGGGCCCGATCAGTTAGCGAGCGTGTCAGGCGCGAACAACAACCTGGTACCGGCAGCGGATGGCAGTGCCAACACGCTGTAGCGCTCACCGGCCTTGAGGGTGAACGTCAACGGTTGCCCGGTTGGCGTACCGGCGCATTTGAGCTGCACCGACAGCTCCACCGGGTTGATCATCCGACGTTGCACTGAACCTTCGGCGACCTTCTTGAACAGCTCAGCCTTTTGCGCCACGGCATCCAGGCTGGCGTCGGCGCACGCGGCGTCAGCGTTGACAAAGGCCAGGGAGGCCTTCAGCGCGTTGAAGTCGTCCGGTTGCTCATGGACCACCACTTGGCGAATGCCACCCTTGGCGTCGGCGACGGCGATAACCGTGGCGAATTCGCCCGGCGCCACAGTGACAGCCAGATCAGCGTTTTTCCCACCCTGGCTCAACACACCTTTGACTGGTGCAGTGCCGCCCGACACAGGCAGATAATCGGAGACAAGCTTGTCGCCGCCCAGCACCAGGCTGGCCTTGGACCCTTCGGCTACCAGCTTCAACTCGCTGCTGGTGCCGTTGGCAAAGCGCAGGAACGCCGAGTCCTTTTCCGGACCGGTGGGGTACAGCGGGATATCGGCACTGTAGGCGCTGACGCTGGCGAGCAAGGTTGCCAAACCCAGGGAAATTCGCTTCATCACTTGGCTCCCTTCACAGCATCCGCCGGCAATGCCGACAGCGCGCCACCGATGGCCTTGGCCCACTTCTGGTAGCCATCGATGGTGAAGTGCTGGCCGTCAGTGGTGATCCACTCTCCCGGTTTGGAGAAGGTCAGAGAGTCGATATAGGTGCAAGGCGCCACGTTGGTCGCCAGGAACGACGACATCAGCTTGGTGCGCGCGTCATCCTTCTTGTACAGGCTGCCGACCTTGCCCCAAGCCGGGCCAACCCACACGCACTTGGTGCCGGTTTCGCTGATGGCCTTGGTCAAGGACGTGACGCTCTTCCACGCCCAGACTTTCGGGAACTGCGGGTCCGGATAGGAAGCCATGGTATCGCCAATGATGATCACGACGAGGTCGGGCTTGTCCTTGGCGATCAGGTCCTTGACCGGCGTGGTGCTCATGGCGTTCTTGCCGAATACTTGCGGCTTGGCGCCCGGCAGGTTCTCGGCGCCGCAGTCGAGTTTCTTCGACACGATCCAGTCGGCCGCACCAGCACCGCAAGCGCCAATGGTGTGCACCTTGGCGCCCTGCGCCGTCAGGTTGGCTTGCAGCGGGTCAAGCAGGTGGTCAGGAAAGCTCAAATGGCTTTCGCCCAGTACCAGCAGGGTCAGGCCGGCAATTGCGGAAACAGGCATGGATGACTCCTATTAATCAATTCGAATAAGGGGAACGGTAAGGGCTGACCGGCAGAGGCATAGGCCCGCTCAGGTCTTCAAACAGGTAGCGCAGGTACGCGTTACCGACGTACTGGCGGTAGTCCTGGGCGTTGTCGACACCGACTTCGCCACCCAGATAAAAGCGCGAGCTGAGGCGGTATTCGGCGGCCGCATTGAGGCTGTAGCCGATGCCGGTCTTGCTGCTGCTGTCGTATTTTTTGATGGACGCATTTTCTTGAAGGCGACTTTCCGTCGGGAAATAATCGGCGCCATCTTGCGCGATATGCTGCACGCCCACCGAACTTTTCACCTCGTAGCTGAAACGGTCGAAACTCTGCGCCCAACGTACCGGCACGGCCAAGGAGAAGAAGCGCTGCGGGCTGAAATATCCGCCCTGTCCGTAGGTGTAGAAACCCTGGTTGTCCTTGAAGCCCATGGCCATGCCGCTGACACCCAGCGTGAGGGTATCGGTCGGCGTGTTACGCAGGTACCAATAGACGCCGCTGCCCAACTCCATGCGGGTATTGTCTTCGACGTTATTACCCAGCAACTTGTGCAACGACGCATAGCCGTAGGCACCGACTTCCTGGTTGTCGTAGCTCAATTCGACACGCCCGCCGTTGGCGGTCACGCCGCCCCACTTCTCCTCGTGGACCTCGCCATTGGCGTCAGTGATCCTGGCTTTCGAACCCGCAAACGAGGTGACGCTATCAGTAACCGGGCGCCGCGAAACGTTGACGCCATAGCGCAGGTTGCCGCCTTCGGTGAACGGGCGATTCACACTCGCGCCACCGACCACGGTGTTGTAGGTAAAGCCAAGAGGGCTCACACCGATGTCAGCCTTGACGCCTTGCGCCGGGTCTTCGACAGCGACGGCCAGGCCGACACCGTTTTCTCGCCGGGCCTTGTCCTCGCCTGCGCCAGCGCCAAAACGCGCGGCCGAAATAGCTTTGACCGTACCCGAACTCAAGCTAACGGGCGTCACACGCAACGCCACGTTCACGTCACCCACCGGCATGCGCGCTTCGAACGGCGTGTCCACCTGGGTGATTTTGCTCAAGCCACTTTCACCGTTGTTGCTGCGCACGCTCAGGCCCTGCACCAGGTAACCGCTGCGGTCGCGCAGCATCGAGTCAAGGGCACGTTGCGCCGGGCTCAAGGTCGGGTTGTCCAGTGCAGCGATGCGCGTCGGCGGCACAAACGGATCACTCAAATTGTTCGAGGGCGCATAGCCGCTGGTGGTTACAGCGTTTGCCGGCCCCGTTGCCGCGACCGGCGCCGGCATCACGTTGGCCGGTGCATCAATCGCAGGCGGCACGGTGCCGCGATCCACCGCCAGGTCGGTTATCTGCCGACGTTGGCCGGGTAAGCCGACGAAGGGGTTGTAGGCCACGCCCTGAGCGTCTGCCAGGGCCGAGCGGGCCTGGGCGCGCTGAGTGCTTTCGATGGCCAGCGCGCGGCGCAGCAATTCAGTGGCTTCGTTATTGCGCCCCAGCCCACGGTAAATGCCCGCTGCCGACGTCAGCACTTCGGCACTCGTCGGTTCCAGGGTCAGTGCCTTGTCGGCCGCCGATTGCGCAAGCCCACGGTCACCGCCCTTCAAGGCGATGTCCGCCAGGCCCAGTTGCAGCGGCGCGTTATTCGGGTTTTGCTGGACCAGCGGGCGGTAGAGATCCATGGCTTTTTTGCCGTCGCCGCCGGCGGCATACATGCGTGCCAGTGCACCAATCGCCGAGGTGTCGTTAGGCCGCTGGACCAAAGCCGGCGAAAGCATGTCGTACGCCGCCACCAGGTCATTCTTCTCGCGTAACGCGTCGGCTTGCTTGACCCGGTATTGGAAGATCAGGTCTTCGTAGCGCTGGCGCCCGGCATCACTCAGGCGCTGGCTCTGCAGGTCACGCAGGATGTCGCCGGCTTCGGTGTAACGGTTGGCCTTGAGCAATACGCTGGCGTAGAGCAGCTTCTGATCGGCGGTCGGGTTCGGGGTGGTGTCCAGCACGCCCTGCATGATCTGCAGGCCTTCTTCCGGCGCACCGACGTCGACATAAGCAGACGCCAGCACTGCAAGGCGTTCCGGCTTTTTACCGGCCAACGCGGCACTGCGGCCGAGCAAGGCCAGGGCTTCGGGGCGCTGGCCACGGCGGGCAGTTTCGACGGCAATGTCGGTCTGCTTGTGCAGGGCAATATCGCTCGCCAGTTCATTCATGTCCGCCGTGCGTTGGCCGGCCGGGACACGTGAAAGGGTCGCATCAGCCGCCTTCCACTCACCCAACTCCACCGACAGCAGGGTGCTGGTGTACAGCGCATCCGGCTGGTTGGGCTGGCTTTTAAGCAGGCCATCGAGCAGGGCGCGGGCGTTGCGGATCTGGCCGTCACGCAGGTAGACCCGCGCGAGGGCGAAGCGTGTCCAGGGGTTTTCAGGGTCAGCGTCGAGGGCCTGCTGATACGCCGCCTGTGCGGCCTTCAAGTCGCCGCGCTGATCGGCAGATTTACCCAACTGGGTGGCGCGCATGGCTTTGATCTTGGCCGTCGAGGAAAACTTGGCGCGGTCGGCCGGTGATACCGAGTCGATCAGCTTCAAGGCTTCGTCCGGACGGCCCGATTGGGACAGCACACCAATCAGGCCATTCAGGGCGTCCGGGTCGCCAGGGTTGCGCGCCAGCACTTTGCGATAGGAGGCTTCGGCGGCATCGAATTGATTGTCCTGGGCCTGGAAGCCGGCAAGGGCCACGGTGGCGTCGGCGCGGTTCGGGTTCAGGCGCTCTGCTTGGGCCGCCAGGTCACGGGCCTGGCTGCCGCGGCCGGCGGTCTGCGCGTCCCGTGCCTGGTTGAGCAGGCTCCAGTAACGCGCTTCATTCAAAGGCTTTTGCCAGGCCGCACCGCCGGGCAAACGCGTAGCTTGCCCGAGGTAATTTTCTGCCTCGCTGAAGCGCTGCTGCTGTTGACGCAGCACGCCCATGCCGCCCAGGGCATCCACATCGTTGGATTTTTCCGCCAGGCGTGCCGACAGCAACGGCTCGGCGGTCTTCAGGTCGCCCTCGTCCAGTGCCTTGAACGCCTTGACCAACTTCGGATCACGCTGCCAGCCGCCATCGCCCTTGCCTTGGGCAATGCCTTTGTTCATCAGGGCACGGATCTCGGTGTCATCCGGATGTTTGGCCAGGAACTGCTGAAACAACGGCACTTGGTCACGGTTCGGTGCACCGAGCCAGACCAGCGCAAAACGCCAGCCTTCATCGGCGGCGCCGCCCACGTCGTTGTCGGTCGAAAGGCGCTCCATCGCACGAATACCTTCGACGCGGGAGGACGGGTTACGCGCCAGGTGCCGAGCCAGGAACAGCGCGGCGATCGAGTCATTCGGCCGCTCACGCGTTACACGTTGCAGGCCGGCAATACCTTCGGCGGTGCCTTTCGGCGTGAACGCCAAGGCGTTGTAATACTCACGCGCGATCAGACCCTGAGGCTGGCGCCCCTGGAAAATCTGGCGGTACAGGGCCACCGCTTTTTCACGCTCTTCCACCGGCTCACCCAGTTCACGGGCCTGCTCCAGCAACTTGGCGTTGGTGGGTGTGTTGACTGCGATGTCTTGTTCAAGCTGCAAGGCTTGGCGCGGCAACGGCGAAATCGCACGCAGGCGGGCCAGGTATTTCTGCGCTTCTTCCGGGTGCTGCTGTTGAACCTGAATCAGGCCGATACCGTACAGCGCGTCCGGTTGCTCGGGGCTCAGGCTCAAGAGTTTCTGCCAGCTTTCCAGGGCGCGTTCCGGTTTTTTCTTCGACTGCCAATAGTTGCCCTGCTCGATCAGCAAGATTTGTGGGTCGCTGGTTGCAGCCAGGCTGGCGCTGGACGCCAGGGTGGCCAATATCGCAAGGGCTAGCGTGTGGCGGCGCATGCGCCCTCCCAGAATAATTTGACCGTACCGTCCTGTTCGAAGCGGTACTTTTGATCGGCAAAGCCTGTGCCGAACAGGCTAAGCATGTAGTCGTAATAAAGCGGCTGCGCGGTATCGGGTGCGGAGGGCACCATGGCCTTGCCCAACACATCGTCGAGCTTCTGCGTTTGCAGTTGCGCCAGGGCTGTCTCGCCCCGTGCCTGGAAGAACACCATGGCCGACGCCGAGAAACCCAGCGGCGAGTAGCCATTGTTCTTCTCGACTTCACCGGTCAGAACATGGACTTTCTCCGGGGGCAGGCCATTGGCCGATGCAGCCGTCGCCCGTGACAGACCACCCAGGGCCTTGAGCATCGGCGCCGCGAGGGGATCGCCCTTGGCAGTCATGCCGGCCCACAGGTAAGTGCGGATAGCGTCGTAGCTGCCCAAGTCGTCGGAGTACGGATCGACCACAAACACGCCGGTATTGGCGCTGGTGGCGCGGAAACCCACCCAGTTGGCGGCAAAACCATGGGGGTTGCTGTGTGGGTCGGCGAGCATCTTCACGTTGCTGTCGGCCACATCATTCCAACCGCCGTTCGGGCGCTCTTTGTGGAAGCGGCGCAGTTGCGCCAACACTTGATAGCTGGGGTTGAAGCGCCACAAACCGCCCGGATAGGAATAACCCACCGGCCCCGGCAACAGCATCTTGCCAAGGCCCGGTACGCGCACGATCAGGGTCTTTTCCACATTGGCCAACACTAATTGCGCATCGGCACGGTATTGCGGCACGTTCCAGAGGCGCGCGGCTTCCAGCAGTGCATAGGCGATCCAAAGGTCGGCATCGCTGGCGGAGTTGGCGTCAATCACGCCCCACTTGCCCTCTTTGTTCTTGCCCCACAGCCAAGCGAACAAGTTGTGGCTGATGTCGTTGCCAGCCATGTTCGACTTGGTCCAGGTCCACAGCTTGTCGAAACGCGCGCGATCGTTGCCCACCAGGGCAAAGAACATGGCGTAGGACTGGCCTTCGGAATTGCTCTGGCTTGGATTCAGGGACGAGTTCAACACCCGTCCGTCATCCTGCACAAAACGCGTGGCGTAGTTCTGCCACAGCGACCATTGCGCATCACACGTCTGGGCCTGGGCAGCTCCGGCAAATATCGTGGCGCCCGCCACGACCCAAGCGGCTGGACGCATCATGCCAGCCGCCGTTTTGCACGGGCACGCAAGGACAGGTAAACCAGGCAGGTCACAATCGCCAGGCCCAGGAAGGTGAACAACAGCATCCAGCCCAGGTTTTGCGACAGCTGCCATTGCACCGACTTGAACAAGCCCAGTTGGCCGACGTAGTACTGCTGGTCGGCCACCAGCGAATTCACTTGCGTGCCCTGCACCACCGCCAGGCTGCCCTGGATGGTGTCTTTATATTGGTCACCGCCGATCAGCACGGCAGTCGCGGCTTGCAGGCCTTCGGGCTTGGAGCTGGAGATCAGCACCACACTGCGCCCGGCCTTGAGCGGCGACTCGAAACCGGCGAACCACGTGCTGCTGCTCAAGCTGTTGAAGCTGATGGCGGCGTTGGCAGCGTATTTATTGGCTTCGGCATCCGGGCTGACCCAGGTGCTGACGTAGCGCGGCAGGTCAGACAGTTTGAAGTGCTGCTGCGGGCCCTCGGCCGTCGCCGGCAAGTACTGCTGCCATTGCTTGAACAGTGGCTGGTCGGCGCCGCTGGCGATTACCAGCAGGTCCTTATTCGCAACACTCTGTACGTCTTTGGCTTGCACCACTTTGACGGCCGTCGCCGGGTAGCCCGTGGACTCGCCGAAGCGGCCCAGAATAGTGAGGTAAGCACTCAGCTCCTCGGTTCCAAAGGTGTCAGGCAACACCACGGCCGACTCGGACAGATCTGCCAGGCGAGTGAACGGGAAGCCTGCATCGTTGAACACACCCAGGTTAGGCATGGCAATGAAGTGCTGGTAACCGCTGATATCCAGGCTCGAATCCGGGTCAATCGCGCCGCGCATGTTGTCAACGATGATGTCCCGGCATTCGCCTTCCTTGATGTAGTCGTACATGAAGCGCAGTTGCAGCTTGGACATCGGCGACGCCGAGCTGATCGGCAGCAGCACGGTGGCTTCGCGCGGCAGCGTATTGTCCTTCTGCATCATGCTCAACAGGGTCTTGCCGTCTGCCAGGCGGGTAATCGACGGCAGTGGCATGGACTTCATGAACTGGTCGTCCAGACCCACCAGCAACGACGAATTGGTCGACACCTGCTGCGGCGTGTAGCGGTATTTGAGGTGCAGCGGCACGCCCTCTTCCCGCCAGTTGAACAGGTCGGGCGGCAGGCGGAAGTCGACACTGATGGCGCCCGGGTTGTAGCCCGCGACGCTGAGTTCTTTCAGCTCGACCAGCTCACCCAACCGCACCGGGCGATCACTGGGCACCCAGTTCGGCGCGTCATAAGGGCGGCGCGGTGCCAGGCTTTCGAGTTTGTCGATCACCACACCGTTGCCGGCGAGCACCGGGCTGCCCAGCGCCACGGCAGTCGCCGCACGCTTGAGTTCGGCGCCGTCGCGACCCGACACGATCAGCAACTTGCCCTGGGGGTCGTTGGGGTTGGCGATCAGGTTCAGGGTGGGCCCGGTGGCTTGCGCCACTTTCACGCCATTGACGTCGACCGCGTTCGGGCTGAGCACCAGCACAATGGCGTTGCCCTTGGCCGGGATCGTGCCGTAGGCCGTCGGGAAGGTCGCGCCACGGTAGCTGGCCATTGCGCCGATCCACGACGACAACGTCGCCGCCGCTTCCAGCGTGGCATTGTCCGGTGCAGTTGCGAACACAAACGGCAGGTTGACCTGGCGCGCATCGCGCTTATCGAAAAACGGCAGCGGCAGCACCGACAGATCGTCTTTCAGCAGGATCGGCGAGACCTGCACTTTCAGCTCGCTGGTGTTGCTGATTTTTGCCCACAGGCTGCTGTGCAGCGGGTCCTCACACGACAGGGTGTAGTGACCGATGAACTGCAACCGCAGGCGGTTGAACTCAGTGATCAGGTACGGCGGAATCTGCACCACTGCTTGTTGCGCAGTGCCCGCGCCTTCCTTGGGCAACGGTAGGCTGGCGGCGACTTCATCGTTGACCAGCACGTTGATCTGCGACAGGTCCGCCAACAGCGCTGGCGAGTAGCTGTAGTTGAGCAGCAGTTGGGCGCCCGTCACTACCTGGTCGGCACGAATGTCGAAGTTGACGCTGTCGGACGATTCCACACCCTGCAGGTTCATGCTGTCACGACGGCCCAGTTGCTTGAGCGTCAGGCTGTAGCCGTCCTCGGCACCTTGCGCGGTGACAGGGGAATTCGACGCTTTTTCGGCCGCTTGCAGCAGCGGGCTCAAGCCCATCAGCGAAGCGATCATCAGCGCGAGTGCGGCACGCGAATGAGCACGCGCGAAAAAAGGTGTGGAAGTCATGGCTTGTCCATCAGCGTATCAAGCGGTTGTGAGGGCGTGCGGCGCAGAGCCATACGTAATTCATGCAGGGTGGCGCGACACAACGTAAACAGACCGCCGATGCCGATACCGCCGACTTCGCGCAGGGCCGCCAACGGCGTGTCCGGCTGGCCTGCGCCCCAACTGGTGGCCCAGGTGTCGGCACGCGAGAATGTCAGGCGCACCAGCTTGCTCTGCTCGTGCAGGGTCAATGACTCGAACTGCGCACCAATCTGTGTACCTTTGCTGAACGCCACCCGTGCCTGGAACAGGTTGTCCTGACCGTTGCGCGACAACACCAGCTGCACCCGTTCGCCCTGGGTGATGGAGTGGCCATCCTCAAGGATCAGGCCGAAACCGTTCTGCGAGAAATCCTGGGTGATACCATGAAGCACGCGGCCGTCGGAACAGATCACACTCACCGGCAGTTTCGCGCTCACACGCGGCTCGGAACGCACTTGGCGCGTCTCGGAGGCCACGGCCACGGCGGCACTGGTGATGATCAGGTTATAGAGGGTCCAGGTCAGGTTGATCGCCACGGTGACAGTGGTGGACTCATCGCCGTACACCAACTGATGCACACCGAAACCAATCCCGATCAAGTTGACCAGCAGCAGCACCAGATACGGGCGCGCCAGTTTCCAGTCGAAGAACTGCTTGTCGATGATGCCGCCCTTGTCGGTCACGTTGAAGCCACCGGCCTTGGGATTGACCAGTGCCACCAGTACCGGCGGCAAGATGTACCAGGCCAGCACGGTCTCGTAGACCTCGTTCCAGAACGAGTGGCGGAAGCGCCCTTGAATCCGCGAGTTGGTCAAACTGGAATGCACCAGGTGAGGCAGCACGTAGGCGACGATCATCAGCGCCGAGGCGTGGAAAATCTCTGCGCCGAACACCAGGTAAGCCAACGGCGCGGTGAGAAACACCAGACGCGGCAAACCGTAGAAGAAGTGCAGCATGGCGTTGGCGTAGCAGATGCGCTGGCCCCACTTGAGGCCTTTGCCCAGCAACGGGTTGTCGGTGCGGAAAATCTGCGCCATGCCCCGCGCCCAGCGAATCCGCTGGTTGATATGACGCGACAGGCTTTCGGTGGCGAGACCCGCGGCTTGCGGGATGGCCAGATAGGCGGTGTTGTAGCCCAGGCGGTTGAGCTTGAGCGCAGTGTGGGCGTCCTCGGTCACGGTCTCGACGGCCACGCCGCCGATTTCCAGCAACGGCTTACGGCGGATGACCGCACAAGAGCCGCAGAAGAAGGTGGCGTTCCACAGGTCGTTGCCGTCCTGCACCAGGCCGTAGAACAGCTCGCCCTCGTTGGGCACGGCGCGGAAGGTGTCGAGGTTCTTTTCGAAGGGGTCCGGCGAGAAGAAGAAGTGTGGCGTTTGCAGCATCGCCAGCTTCGGGTCCTTCAGGAACCAGCCCAGGCTCACTTGCAGGAAGGAGCGCGTCGGTACGTGGTCGGCGTCAAACAGGGCGACATACTCGCCGTCGGTGACCTTCAATGCTTCATTGAGGTTACCGGCCTTGGCGTGGAAGTTATTATCACGGCGGATGTAGTTCACGCCGATCTTGCGGCAGAAGTCACGGAAATCGTCGCGACGGCCGTCGTCGAGCACGTGGACGCGCAGTTTGTCCTTGGGCCAGTCCATCGCCTGGGCGGCGAAGATGGTCAGCTTTACGATGCTCAACGCTTCGTTATAGGTCGGGATGAACACATCGACCGTCGGCCACTCTTCCGGCTCGGTCTTGAGCCACACTGGCGTGCGACGCAGCGGCCAGGCGGTTTGCACGTAGCCGAACATCAGCACGATCAGCGCGTAGAACTCGGCTGCGACCAACCCGTAGCCGAAGAACATGTCGACCCAGGTTTCAAACCCGAGGGTGGAGGTAAGCCGCCAGAACATATAGCGCAGTGACGCCACCAGCGACAGCACCACCAACGCCAGAATCGCCAGACGTCCTGGAATCTTGCGCAGTACCAGCACTGCCACGAAGCAAACGGTGGCGAACAGGCACTGGGAGTAAAGGTCCAGCGGTGCACAGATAATGCTCAACAGCAGCAAGCCGCCGAGCACGCAACTGGTAACAACCAGCAACGTACGCAGCGCCGCAGGCCACTGATTGAAGCGCGCGATAGCGCCATTCAGGCGCTGTTCAGCGCGCCCTTCAACGAAGGACGTGGAGGACGAATTGTCGGTCATGGAAGGTCCGAGTCGATGCGTTCGAGCAAGGCGCGACACAGGGCGTGGACGTCCTGGCAGCCGATACTGTTGATGGTTGGGTCGAGGGGGTCACGCCTGTAGGCCTGGGCTTCGCTGAACGTCGGGTCACGGTGGACCATCCCCAGCAGGGCATTACCCAGGCGCGTCTTGAACACCTCGGCCATGTCCAGGCTGAAGCGGTGGGCAGCGTCCAATTGGTTGATCACGTAGAAGCATCGTGGCGGCTTTTCGCGCCCGAGGTACGGAGCTAGCAGGTCATCCATCTGAGCCAGGGCACCAAACGAACTCACATCCGGCTGTACGACGACCAGCACGGTGTCGGCAACCGACATCGCTTGGCTTAGGTAGACCGTGTTACCGGCCGGGACGTCAATGAATACGGTGTCCTGACCATTCAATTTCAGGCCAGCAAAGCGTTTGCTCAACCATTCGGAATCCTGGCCCAGCCAACGATTCAACCTCTGCTGCTGCTCGTGGTCGGTAGGGCCGAACGTCACCAGGCGGCAACCGGCAAAGCCGCGCTCCGGCAGCGCCTCCCAGCTTTCGTTTTGCAGGCTGGCAGCGCCGACGCCGGGAATGTCGAGGCCCAGGCACAAGTGATGACGAAGGGCATTTTGTGGGTCCAGGTCCAAGGCCAACGCCGGACGCCCCTGGCGCTGCAAGCCACTGGCCAGGGCGGCCGTGAGCGTGCTGCGGCCAACACCGCCCTTGAGCGAAACCACGACCACGACGCCAGGCGTGGTGCGCTCCGAATACACCTCGCCTTCGGGGCCTTCTACTACCTCAGGCGGATGCAGGTGGTCGGCCTCGCCTTGGCTCAGCTCTTCCAGCAATCGCTGCAAGGGAGCAACCGTAACCTCCTCCACAACAATCTCAGCCACAGCCGGGGGTTCAACAATCACAGGCGCTGCATCAACCACGATCGGTTTTTCGAGAACCATTACCTCGTCGTCGAGGTATTCCTGGACGAAGTCGATCTCGCGGTAGCCATTCGGGTTGGCACCCAGCTTGTTGAATAGTTTCGAAATGTCATCTGCACGACTCACTCACTGCCCCTCCCCACCCATGGATTTACGCTTTAAAGGCGATAAAAAGGTCAGCAATGAGCTGACCTTGAATTTTTCTAGTTATGTGAAGTGGGGCGCATTCTGTGATATCACATTGATGGTGTCAGTATTTTGATGCTTTTAGTTCAATCTCATCCGACGAACGGCATGTCGCCATTTTTATGACTTCTTTGTCAAAAAAAACCATTCGCTGTACGAACAAGAGGTAGCGCCGCTATTTGACAAAATTAGCTGGCCACCCGGACAAGAACGCCACAAAAGTGACATCTCCACCTACAAATATTCGATTGTCCTACACTGTCTCAAAAATTTTCCTATATGAAACCGCGATTAAACAGAAGGTTTATATCGCGCAACAGAATACGGAAACCTCGCCTGTATTCAAGGGAAAACCGGCTGAGCGGTCGATTCAAAAACCTTCGCAATGCCACGGTCCGTGTATCGCTATGTATGTCGGCAGCGCCTCGCTACACAACGAAGCAAAACCCGCGCCGCATGACACAGTGCAGATACCTCCAGGGCGCTCAATAAGCCCACACCCACTTGTTGAACCCGGAGGATACCCACCATGAACTGGAACACCTTGATCGCCGTCAGCCTGCTGGCTTTTGCCGTTAACGCCCACGCTGACGTAAAACCGAAGCCGGATATCCAGCGCGTTTTGGCCACTGTCGAAGACGGCGGGACTTCATGCGGGATCGTAAATGCACGGATGACTTACCTGGATTCCCACGGGCAGAAACAGGTATTGGACTATAAGAAGTTTGCAGATAACTGCGCAGAAGGCAGTTGAGCCAGATGAAAACCGGGCACCTGAGTGCCCGGTATTGGAACGGGTAAGCGCGTTAGCGCACACGGCGCTCGGTGAACGCGTAGTCATCCTGGCAATCGCTGGTAGGGTCCGACGACACACTCACGTAGTGAACGGTGTCCGCGTCCACCCACTTATAGGTGTACACGTCCGGCGAACGCACGCCGTCCGTGCGCAACTCATTCCTGCCATTGGCCGCCGACCATGAACCCTGCTCGGTCTGGATCACCTGGGTCTGCTGCGCGTCGCGATAGAAAGTGATGACGAAGCGACCGTCAGGCTTGAGCTTATTGGTCCACGAAAGGAACTGGCATTTTCCGGTCTCGGTGCGCAGGCCTTTCCAAGTGCCGACGAGCGCGGGGTCGTTGCTTGGCTTATTAGAGGAGCAGGCGCCGAGAGCGGCAGTGAGCAGGATGAGGGACAGAGAGAGAGTCCGTTTCACGTGGGGCGTCCTTTGGATGAGAGGAGATTGCGCCGGGTCAGCCCCTTCGACAACTAAGGAAGAATCCTACCCTTGTTGATCGAAAAAAGGGGGTTGCGAGGAAAAACCGTGGGTTCTGCAAAAATAGTCAGAATTCAGGGGTTTACAGAACCTTGCCAATCGCTATAATCGTCGCCCTAACACGCCGGTATAGCTCAGTTGGTAGAGCAACTGACTTGTAATCAGTAGGTCCCGGGTTCGACTCCTGGTGCCGGCACCACATTAGGCTCCACTGCATTCCACCGAATGCTCTGGAAGCCCCGAAAACCCGCCCTTTGGCGGGTTTTTTCGTTCCAGAACCCTCCGTCGGGATCCAACAAAATCCCCCTTCCCCGAGGGTATGTTAGGGGTACTGCGATTTCCCGGTCAGGAGCGCGTACCCCTATGCCACGTCTAGCGATCCCTCTCAGCGACCTGCAATGCCGCACGGCCAAAACCCGCGAACGCGCCTACAAACTGTTCGACGGCGGAGGCATGTACCTTTTCGTCAAACCCAATGGCGTGAAGACCTGGCGCTTGAAGTACACCAAGCCCAGCGGCAAGGAAGGCACGCTCATCATCGGCAATTACCCCATCGTTACCCTTTCCGTCGCACGGCGTAAGCGAGATGAAGCCAAGGCGTTGCTGCTAGACAACCTCGATCCAATGGAAGAAAAGAAGAAGGCCAAGATCGTAGCCCAACGGGCGGCACTGCTTTTCGAAACCGTCGCCCTAGAATGGCACGCTGATATGTCCCGCCGCTGGACCGAAGGCCACGCGAAAACCGTAATGAGCCGACTCCGCACCCACGTCCTCCCGCTAATCGGCCAACGACCCATCGCTGAACTCGATACCCACGACTTACTAGAGATCACCCAGCGCATCAAGGAACGCGGCACCATGGATGTGGCGTTAAGGGTACAGAACTACTTATCCACCATCATGCGCGGGGCCAAAAGAGCCCGGCAGATCACCATGAATCCTGCACTGGATTTGGCAGGCTCGCTTCACGCGCCGCGCACAGTCCATCGCCCGGCCCTCTCTCTCAACCGCCTACCCGAACTGCTGCACCGTATCGACAACTACAACGGCCGCGAACTAACGCGCCTCGCCGTCCTATTGACGTTGCATGTATTCGTCCGCTCCAGCGAACTACGCTTCGCTCGATGGAGTGAGTTCGACCTCCAACGCGCCATGTGGGAAATCCCCGACACGCGCGCACCGATTGAAGGGGTACGCAACTCCACACGAGGGACCAAGATGAACGGCGACATTCAAATGGTCCCGCTGTCGCCGCAGGTCATCGAAATACTGGAGCGCCTGCGCAGCCTCAGTCGCTTTTCAGAGTTGGTGCTACCGGGCGACCACAAGTACTGGAAGCCTATGTCTGAGAACACGGTGAACACCATGCTCCGCAACGTCGGCTATGACACCAGCAAGGACGTATGCGGTCACGGCTTCAGGACCATGGCCTGTAGCGCCCTACTAGAGTCCGGGTTATGGACCGACGCTGCCATCGAAAGACAAATGAGTCACAAGGAACGCAACCGTGTGCGCGCCGCGTATATCCACAAAGCTGAATTTCTGGAGCAGCGCCGGCTGATCATGGCGTGGTGGAGCAACTACATTGATGTCAATCGCAGCGGCCATGTAACGCCTCACGAATTCGCTCACCCAGTCGGCAACAACATCACCGCCCTACAAAATAGCCGTGGCGCATCCAAACGTGGGTAAGCCAATGAGATCACCGCAGTCCGCCCTTCCACGCGGGTCCATCCAAGCGGGGCTGCAAAGCCGCCCTGCTTGGATGGACCTCACTTAAAAAATCTAAAGCCCACGCAACTGTCTGTGGAAAACCACTGATTTCCACCGGTGGATAATTTCATCCACAGCCGCAGAATTCCCGAAAATGCGAGCCTTGACCCAAATTATCCACAGGCGTAGAAAAGATCGGGCAAGTGCTGTCGTTGACAGCAACCCAGGTAGCCAGAACCTTTAAGGCTACGCCACACCGTGGTGGTTCTCCCAAAGTGCGATTAGCGTCCGGTGGCTCGCACGGTCACTCGCCGAGTGATGGATGCCTACTTCAGATCATTGCCATTGCGGCAAATACATCCCCCTACCCAGCTGCCCTGCAGCAACCTATCCGCTTGGCCATTTCACTGCGCCAACCTGCGCCCGTCTCTTTCTTCTGGAAAGAGACGGGCGCTCCTAACGCTGCTGCAGCCCAACTCGTACAAGGCATTGCGGCATTCCCCATCGTGACAATCGACGTGACAAACACCGAAGTCACCAGCAACAGCGATGCAGATGATGGAGCCGCAGCTCACGGATTGTACTGCACCTGACTGACAGTCAGGCATGCCCCGGTCATCGCTTCACTGCCTTCACCCGACTCAAGATCTCGCGGCGTTGGTCTCGTCAGCCAATGCAGCCTCCACCCGCCCACTTCCTTGGAAGTGTTCAGGAGGCCAGATCATGAGATGCCCAAGCTCCAGGTCGTAAAGAGCCGTCAGTCCCGCGTTAGTGGACAACCCTCACAGGCCGCAGGGGCCTTGATCCCTGATAACACTCAACATTCGTGGCGGGATGACGTGGGGAAGGTTTTACAAGTGCGGCTTACAGCGGAGTTTGGTCATGGGATTGGTCGGTAGACGGGAGGGGCGTAATTTTGGCTATGGCCGGCAATTGAGCTATGCCGGGCCGCAGGCACTGAAAGACCTGTTTGGCGGTGGGCATTACGGGACGGTCAAAGCACACAGTGATCGTTGGCAGACGTTCGTGCGCTGGTGTCGGTCGGAGGATGGACCCGGGTTTAACGATGCGCGACAAATTGATCGCCAGACTTTGCTCGATTACGCCGGACATCTGCGGCAGCAAGTTGAACAAGGTGAACTCGCCATCGCCACTGCGCAAAACCGATTATGCAGCGTGAACCGGACCCTGGCCGCGCTTCGCGGTGATCAGTATGTGAAAGTACCGAGTCCGAGCAAGGCGCTAGGAATGCGGCGCACCAGTGTTCGTAGTTCGGTGCCGCAAGGCCAAGACCGAGAACATGTGAAGAG
Organism: Pseudomonas sp. HN11; assembly: GCF_021390155.1. Taxonomy (NCBI): domain Bacteria; kingdom Pseudomonadati; phylum Pseudomonadota; class Gammaproteobacteria; order Pseudomonadales; family Pseudomonadaceae; genus Pseudomonas; species Pseudomonas sp. HN11. The sequence goes on along the minus strand of NZ_CP089985.1, from coordinate 299,865 downwards.
GGTCGTAGAGGTGCTTTGCGCACACCAGCAGCCGCGTGCCGCGGCCATCGCTCAATTAGCGCGAGCCACCGGCATGCGCTTACGTGAGGCCATTTTGGCCGACCTTCCGCGCTTAAAACGTGAGGCCGAACAATACGGCAAGATCAACATCCAGGATGGCAGCAAGGGGGGCCGCTCAGGTGCCTCGGCACCTCGCTGGATCAGGGCGGATGATCATATTCGCGAGGCGCTGAGATTCGCCGAACAGGTCTCACCCGACGGTAGCCGCAACCTACTTGCACCGAACGAAACCTACCTCGATTTCCAACGGGGAATCGTCCGTCCTGCACGGGACATCCTCCATCAGTACAACCTCAAAGGCTTCCACGAATTACGGGCAGCCTATGCGTGCGAACGCTATGAGCAAATCACCCACCATCCCGCCCCCATCAACGGTGGCCATTGCTATCAACTCGACCGACGTCTCGATCAGGAAGCCCGAGTACAAATCAGCTATGAGTTGGGGCACAACCGTATCGTCGTGGTGGCCGCTTACATTGGTGGTCGCGCATGAGCCTGGTATTCGATATGGATCTGTTCCTGACGGGCGTCCTGACCGGGTCGCATACCACGCGTCAACGCCACCTGCGTCAGGCAAAGGCCATCCAAACAGCGATCGCAGAGCGCTGGCAACGCGACAATCCATGGACTTGGCAGAGAAAACACCTTGCGTGGTTTTTGAATCACCACCTAAACCAGCACACTCAATCGACGCGCTATTACTATTTGCTTACCATCCAATTACTCACTCATCGCCTAGGAAAATACTGGCAGTTCAACCGCTAAGCGAAGTTCAGAAAACGGCCAGAAGCGGACTGAAACCCCTACCAACGTTTTCAACTCGGGCCTCACATCTGAATGCGCGAATCATCGACAGTTGGCCCATTCCAGCCCATCGCAACCAGCAACCGGTCCAGCCCCATCAAGCGATAGCTTTTAGATACGTATACGATGCTGGCGACAAGTGTCAAAAGATGTATACGATTTCATCAAAAATATTGGATGGAGTTCCGGGTAGACATAAAGTCATCGAAAATTTTGCACCTTGCGATCAGTCAACTGTGTAGGTGCAAATATGGCCGTTACTCCTCATCCATTAAATTATTTTCAAGTGAGTATTGCGGTGGCGATAAAACATACCAGAAACAAACTTGACACTGAGTCAATAAATTCCGCAACGCCCGATGACGCCACTAACTAAATATAGTTTTTGCAGACGAGTTTTTAATAAATTGCGATGAGTCATGGTGCGGACGCATTCGCACAAACAGAGTCCATTTTTCGCTTGAAGGCTTCCCATACGGAAGAGTTCCAATCCTCAGTTTTCAATCGAGCACAGTAGTCGCTAAGTGCTTTCCGCAGCCTTCCTTCAAACTGGGTCGCGTTAATTACTTTTCCCTCAATCAAGGGGCCCTTCCTAACAATACGCCAACCACCCGTTGTCTCTGCTTGGTGGAGAATGCCGCATCGAACGTGGACATAAAAGTCATTGGCAACAGCCCGAAAGGACGAGAACTGTTGATGACAATCAAAAAAATCATGAAACATACGCCTCGACAATTGGTTTGAGTCTTTACGCCCCTGCGCAAAACACTCTAGCGCTTCGATCATTAAGCAAGATATTGCCATGATAGAAAAACCGTTCTTACTATTGCACCCCACTGTCACTGGATCTAGATATCTCTCCAAAAATCTTTGCTCAATAAAATCAGCTATTGCAACTCTATCTTGAGCAGCCACCATATCCATATATTGGGAAATAGTGCATTTGCTAGAAAGCTTAATGCCTTCCAATGGTCCAGAGATCATCGAGTACTCCGCAAATTTCAGAAGCATGACTTACTGTCATTGCGTCATGAATAAATTGAAATTTCGAAACCAGCACGACACAAGGCAGTGCATACTCATCATATAAAGAAAGTTTAACTAGGCAATCCCATCCAAAATCAATAAAGACGGGACATGAAGAATCGAGCCATGTTCTTCTCGGACGAACCCAGTCGTACTGATGGTGGCCTCGAAACTCTAGCTTAACATCGCGTTCTATTTCATTGAAAAAATGCATTATGCCGCTATTTAAAGTTTTCTTATTAGCCTCTGGAGTGCATTCAAGAGCCTCTGTTAGTTTGAAAAAAATTCCTCTAGCTGCTCCCTGCATAGGTCGAGATGCTTTAATCCATACGATATCATCAGCAAGTTTTGAGTTTGGACTAGGTAACATGTGATAGATATCGAAGTTTCGCTTAAAATCTCTGCCGTCGATTACCCACACCATATTTTTATAGAACTGCTCGCGAGATATCCTTTCTGCATCGCTCATTGGAGAATGCTGGATCTCCACAACGATTCCTTTGGGAGTTTTTATATCAGCTCTATGGATCTCACCATCCGGAGCTTGATGGCGTACCTCTGCCCAATTGGCGGGGAACTGAGACTTCCAATCACGATGCCAGATCGTTTCACTCTCCCACCATGCATCGCAATTTCTTCGCCCAAAATGGGACCAGTGGTGAAGTATGCGTGGGCCACATTTGGCAATCATCACCGATCCACAGATAGGGCAATTTCCCCTACCCCCCCGAAACGGCTCAAGTCGCTGCCCCCCGACAACTGCGTACTGCATTATATTTCCGGATGATCCGTATATGAAAACTCAGGCGAATAGGGCTTTTCGTCTTGATTGGCAGACTTTATTAACAGAATCTCTTGTGGAAGGTTCATTCCATCGAAAGCCTTTTCATAGGGCCTAATATTTAGTGGCCTTCCACGAAGGCACTCACAGATATCTTTGATTACAAACTCAATGGAAGTGGAAAAAGCTAACATAGACTCCAACTCCCGATCACTCCAAGGAAAATTATTGTTCCGATTATTCACGTGATGAACAGCATTTTTATGTTCTACACACGCCGACCCGTAGTCAGAGTAACCACCAGGCTGCTGCTCAAAATGACTATCGCAATAAAACATTTCCCAGATAGCGAAATCTCGACTGCATTGTGACTGCCGCTTAACTTGAGTATCGAAATGCGAGACTCCAGCGGATTTCTGAATATAATCCCACGGACCTCTTTCTATTTGTACCCCGGGCCATTTAGCTTCAAAAATACCAACCTTATAGCTCGATCCGTTATCAATAATAATGCAACCATCAGCACCGAATCTTCTTTCAATTCTTGGAGCTAACCGATAAGCGACTGCCTTCAGACCAACTACGTTTCGAGAGTTAATTTCTCGACGAAAATTAGCCAAAAAATTTGAAGTATAGTCATTTTCATCCACTATGTAACCATTGATGAGATCCGACCTGGCTAGTCGATCAGCCCAATGAGCGCATGCCATCAAAACTTCAGTATGATATGGATTTACAAGCATTCCCTTGCCTCTAGGCATTAATGGTATTTGATTCTTCGATTACTGAATGCAGGCATCGTGCCTTCAAGCACATTCACTACCTGTTGATTAATTAATGGGTTTTCGATCGAGCCCGCATGATATGAAATTTTTGATTTATTCTTTCGTTCAAAAACCGACCAAATAACTTGCTCTGCATCGCAAACCACTGCCAAATTTGGGTTATGCGTTACCATGATTATTTGGCGCCTCTTCTTGGCCTCAGTTAAGACTGGAACTAGCAGGCTTACCACGGTTTCGTTGTCCAGATTTTCCTCTGGCTGATCAAGAATAATAGGCGTTCGTCCTTTATCGACAAGGAGATAGAAAATTAGAAGTAGCGCCCCTCTCTGACCGGGAGAGAGTTGCTCAATCTGAGCATCTTGAAAAAGTAGAGAGTATTTGGGTTCCAAGAAGCTTAACCCAAACAAGAAATCGTAAACCTGATTCGCCACAATCTCTTTGCGCAACATGGAGCTTGCGCCAAGGCTCTTACTATTGGATGCCGCTTCAATTTTTGAATTCAAATCTCGAACAAAATCTAATGCCTGCGATTTCTGATTAAGGTCGAACTGCTCGGCGAGGCGTCGCACCACATTGAAACTTTCGTCCTCTCCTCGAAATTCACCAGCGTTTTGCTTTATGAGGTTGAATAAAGACGCCGCAATTGAGTCTGCCGAAGCCCCAAGCGTTGCTTGGAACTGGAGCTTATATTCTTCTCTTATGAGACTATTACTTTTGATCAACTCTTGAACTGGTGCAAATAAAGTCTCACGCGCTTTACGCTGGGAGTCGAGAACCTCATATATCTGCTCGGCCATCTCTTCGCGCCGAGCCTTACATTCTTTAAGTCGTTGAGGTAGGAGTTCAATTTGAGCAACCCTGGTCTGAAGCCCAGTTCGCGATTCTGGCTCTACTGGCGTACCAATAAGCTCATCAAATTTTTCATTCCACTGCTGCAAAGCCTGCAAGCTTTGCTGGTGAAGCAGCTGGGGCTCAGCCAGCTTAGCTTCCAATTCTGACTGCCTAGTTTGTATTTTCTGTTTCTCGGCCTCGACATCGGCAACCCTTTGAGAACACTCGAGTTGCTTGTCCGGTGATGAGGTGATGACCTCACTTAGCTTGCCAAAATTAAATTCAATCTTTACCAAATCCGCATGATCAACTCCTAAAGACTCAAAGTCAGATTGGGAGTCAGCAATGAATTGTTTGTAATTTTTGTCTAACAACAGCATGCGACCACGTACATTCAGGGCAGCCTTCAATTTGCTAGCGAGACTAACTTCTTCACTGACGATTCTTTCAATCGCCTCTGCCTTCTCCTTCAGAGCCGCAGCTATAGAATCTAGCTCTTGAGACGCAGCATTTTGCTCAGGCGTTAGTTGAGTGTCGGGCAGCGGCAAAACTTCAGGCTTTAATTTCTCATGCTCTTCAATTTCCTTATTTTTTTGAATAAGTAATTCAGTCACTTCTTTTTTTACTTCAGGCCTAACCTGATCTTCAATGTGTGCAATTTCTTCATTAAGTTTTCTAAGATCATTACGGTAATCACCAAGACGATCTCGGTACTCTCCTTCCTGCTGCTCAATCAATTGATTGAAATCAAGTGCTCCCAGTCGGACCGACTCACTTGCGTGAGAAAAGATGACTGCTCGTAGCTCATTTTCGAAAGAGTCGGATTTCCCACTGATATGTGCGTTACAAAGCTCTTCGAAATGCCCCTGAGGAATGTAGCGAACCAACTCGACCTTTGACTCAGGCGGATCATCATTCAAGTTACGGCTTTCAGACGCACCGCTAACCCATGTAAGCCTGCCCTCAAAGTTCTTCGCTGGGTCACCGGATTTTCCTCTGAATCTATCTTTCTTTAAAAAAGAAAAATGAGCTTTCTGCTTAGAGTTACCCAGCAAGGCCAAAATGTCTGCCAAAGCACTTTTTCCACTACCTTTGTTACCGATAATTGCAACCAAGTCTTGACTCAGAGGAAGTTCCGTCTCAGCCAGCCAATCCCCAGAGGTAGCCCCCCCCCCCCCAATCTTACTAACCTCTACCTTATCAATGAAGAAAGTTTTATTCCTTTCAACTTCATCTACTTTTGGTGGCTTGGCGCCAATAAATGATCGCTTAGCCGGTTCTCTGATGGCCTGCTGCAAGCCTAGAAACGTAGGATCAGCCTTTATCCAAGTAATCTTCCCAGACGGGAAATCTCCGTAGCCTCTTTTGTCTGGATCGCCAGGGGTGCCCACAAGCCTATGCGCATCGCTGCCAGCCACAACTAATCTGGGTAAATCTTTCAAAGATCGCTGAACACTATCAATGAATCGCTCATTTTCAGAGGTTCTAACCCCGACCAATGCATCACGCATTGTCAGATTTCGAGACTCGAATATAGGGGAGTTTTTCGCTAACCCAATAAAGAAGGCGTAGTGCTCAACCCAATCCACCTCAGCGAGTCCATCGTGAGTGTCATAAGGCATGAAGCCAATTGCCATTCCTTCTGGAACTGCTGCAATTGCTTCCTTGTAGCTATCGCAATTAATTTCCGCAATAGTGCTGCCAGCCTTTAATGCAGTAGCATCAGCCGAGTCGACATCAGACTTTAAAAATCCATGGGCCTTTAACTTCTCAGCAGTGACAATTCCTGCAAGACTGCGTAGTGCCGTATCCGACAAAGGTCTGTTGACCAATTCAACGGTTAGCGCAGCCTTGAAGTCATTCAGCGTTTGGTTATCGATTTTGTCCGAAAAGACCACGTGCGCATTTAGCCGCCCCTTCATAGGGGACATTAGCCGTAGTTCAATTCCAGGAAATACTGTCTTCTCCAACTTAGGAGCATTTGGTTCACTTAGTCTTCTCTTAAGGGCGAACCATCCATCGAATGTCCAGTAATCCATCAAAGCAAACACAGCAGGCTCTGCTTCATTGAGAGCCTTGATCATTTCGTCTACCAGTGCACGGTTTTCCGCTGAGTCCGGATTTTTTGCATCAAATCGTTGGCCTTGCCAGTGGAATGATGCCGGCGTGTGAATATGAAGATCCCACTGGCGCCACTCTGAGCCGCGCTCATAGCTCGCTGCGTCCATGCTCCTTTCCCCCACTGGTCAACGGCAAAAATTAGACGAGTGGCTTTTTACCACCTTTGCGCTAAGTCTTAGCAAGAAGGGGGTTAAAAAACAATCATTCCTTAGACGAGCTATCTTCTGCTCGATGGCCTGCGTTGAGTCAACCGAGACCTAGCTTGCCGCCCTAAGCTTATGTGCGAAAGGTGGTAAGCGTCTGCGTCTAGCCGTCTGCTGTCTGTCGCCACGACAGCTTTTGGCGAACTCCTGCCTATTCTCTACGGAGGTGATGGTCGACAACGTTCGAATTCAGTAGGTTTACTATTCCATGGTGACATCTCAAGAGTCCCGGATTCGATTCCACAGAAATCCATAACTAGCTGATTTATTTATAGTTACTAGTTGGGGTACGCCAAATTTTCCACCGACTTCCAGACCCGCAGAAAACCTAGCCTCCCCGAAACATACCGTTCGTCTGGTGCCGCACCACATTAGGCTCCATTGCATTCCACCGAATGCTCTGGAAGCCCCGAAAACCCGCCCTTTGGCGGTTTTTTTCGTTCCAGGACCCTCTGGCGGGATCCAATAAAAAAATCCCCCTTCCCCGAGGGTATGTTAGGGGTACCGAGATTTCCCGGTCAGAAGCGTGTACCCCTACGATCCCCCTCAGCTACCTGCAATGCCACGCGCCTACAAACTGTTCGACGGTGGCGGCATGTACCTTTTCCCTGGCGCTTGAAGTACATCAAGCCCAGCGGCAAGGAAGGCACGCTCATTATCGGCAATTACCCCATCGTTACTAACTCGACCGACGCCTAGATCGGGAGGCCCGAGTACAAATCAGCTATAAGCTGGGACATGGCCGTATCGTCGTGGTGGCGGCTTACATTGGTGGTCGAACATAAGAATGGCTTCGATATGGACCTGTTCCTGGCAGGCGTCCTGACGGGGTCGCATACCACCCGCCAGCGCCACCTTCGTCAGGCAAAAGCTATCCAGACAGCGGTCGCTGAACGCTGGCAACGCGACAATCCATGGGTTTGGCAGAGAAAACACCTTGCGTGGTTTTTGAATCACCACCTAAACCAGCACACTCAATCGACGCACGATTTCTATTTGCTAACCATGCAATTACTCACTCATCGTCTAGGAAAACCATGGCAGTTCAACCGCTAGACGAAGGTCAGAAAACGGCCATGGCGGACATTGGCCCTTTCACGTGAGAACGAATACGAAATCATGCCCTGGCATCTAGCGCTAAGGTTTCGAGGCATAGGTGGAAAACCGCGATACAAGCCCGTGCATGTCGACTGCTCGTGACACCAGACCTCAAGCATGCAAGGCTGGGCAACAGGTGAAATGGTCGTGCGTGCTTATCCAGCTTCGACCAATATCAGTGCTGCTTGGACCCCACCCTCTAAAATTTCTTCAGCCAGCAGTGGATCAGCAACTGCTCTGGCAATCTGAAGGGTGCCGGCCATAAGACTGAAAACCGCTATGGCTCGTTTTAGATTGTCTTCAGATTTCGGATTTGAGAATAACTCTGAAAGGCTTCGAACATACGCAACCAGGCCTTCCTCATAGGCTTCCCTTGTCAGATATGGCTGGCGACCTAATTCAGGTAGTAAAGCTGCAGAAGGACATCCGTCTTCGTATCCCTTCAGGTGTGATGTGTTCAGGTATCGCCGAATAGCATCTTCAATACCAATCGATCCGGCAGCAGCATCCAAATTTCTGAGCTGCTCAGCCAATGCGTGAGTAAGTGCTTCCCGGACCAAAGTATCCTTAGAGTCAAAATGTGGATAAAAGGCACCTTTCGTCAACCCCGATTCGGCCATGATGCCGGCCAAACCAGATGCAGAAATCCCATCTTTGCGAAAGCGCCTAGACGCAATATCAATGATGCGTTTCCGCGTGTTTTCTTTATGGCCTTTATCAAAGCGCATCTTAATCTACCTATCATCGGATACCTGGAACCGGGCAGCACACCCATTTCCGCGTTCGTTCTGTTTACGATACTGCGGCTACCAGTGCCGCTTGCAAGTCCTCATCAAGTTTACGCGCAACCGCGTCGACCTGGTTATTGCCGAATTGGCCAAAAACGGAGAGCGGGCGGTCGTACTCGAAGGCGGCGACTCCATTTGCGTCTTCGCGTAAAAGCACGCGAATGGGAGCATACAAAGACGCGGAGATATGATGCCGCGACATTTTGGAGGCCGTGAGTGGATTTCCAATGTCGTATTGAATCGCGTGACGCTGGAGCCCGGCGATTCCCAGCAACGCGCCATGATCTCTGAATCCAAAGATGGACAACGCTGGTAGAGCTTCAAGCTCTTTCAAAGCGCGGATGGTCTCTCCATACCGTAGTAGCGTGAATATGCCGTCGTCGATCCGAGGGATCAACTGTTCAAGTTTGGTCTTGACGACGGCGAATGAGTTGCTCGATTGAATCGTGACATGCTCGACGGCAATCGTTTTCGTGAAGGAAGTTTGATTTTCCATTTTTACCGATCCTATAGAGAGATACAGCTACCTTGATCCGTTACGCCTGATCATTCGAATACGGTTGCAGGAAAATCAGACCGGTGAGGTCAACGCGCCAACGACCGCTTCGACTCGACGTGCAACATGAAGCAGGGATCGATCTCGACCAAATTGGCCGTCGATTTCAAGACCAATAGGCAGGCCGTCTTTGGACACGCCAATTGGAAGGCTGATGCCTGGGATACCTGCAGCGCTCGCGGGAATGGTGTGATTAGCCAGCACTAGATAACTGACTTCCTGACCAGAGATGAAGAACTGTTCTTGATGGTCGATCAATGGCGCTGTGCACGGGGTTGTTGGAAAGATCAGGCCCTCCGCCCCACTGCTCAGAAACGCTTGATCGAAACGGCGCTTGATTTCTAAGCGCTCAACCAAGGCGGCGTCATAAGCCTGCGCAGGAAGAAACCCTGGTCCATTTTTAAGAACAAGTTGCCCCCACACTTCCTTCAGACCAGGTTTCAGTCCCGAGTGAATCTCGTCAAAGGTAGCCGGGATGTTGTTTTGACGCAGGAATCCTGTGACCGCCTCTTGGGTCTCTCGGAAGAAAATATTCCAGGTCGATGTCAGTGCAAGTGAGGAAAAGTCATTCCCTAGATCGACTTCAACCACGTCAGCGCCGGCATCGCGCAGCCGCCGAACAGTTTCTTTGAATTGAGCCTCGACGTCTGGGGCTATGAGCTCAAAATACTGTCGAGGCGCAAATGCAAATTTCACCCCTACCAAATTAGGCTGGTCAAACTGGCCCGGCACCTCGCCCTTGACGATAACCTCGTCGATGAGAATGCAGTCCTCTACGTTACGGGCAAACAGGCCTGTAGTGTCGAGGGTATGGGAGATAGGCGCTACGCCATCACGGGGCCAACGACCTGTAGTCGGCTTGAAACCGACTACACCGCATAGTGACGCGGGCACTCGAATCGAACCAACCGTATCGCCGCCCAAGGCCGCTGGCACAAGACGTGCGGCGACTGATGCACCTGCTCCGCTGGAAGAACCACCCGATACATGAATCTTGCTATGGGGGTTCTTGACTTGACCAAACGGGCCGTTGTTACCGGTTAAACCGAAAGACATTTCCACAAGGTTATTCTTGCCAAAGACAATGCCGCCAGCGTCTTTCATGGTTTTCACAATGTCGGCATCTTGCTCTGGCACAAACTTTTCGAGCGTAGATACACCAAGGGTCGTTCGCAGGCCTCGGGTCAGATAGCTGTCTTTGATCGCAATTGGAACGCCGAGCAGAGGCGCCGAAACACCTCGTGCACGCCCTTTATCCGCGGTCCTTGCGGACTCAAGCACAGCCTCCCTGTCTATCGTAATGAAGGACTGTAAGTCGCAATGGTCTTGAGCTCTCTGAAGTAGAGCGCTTGAATACTTCTCAGATGAAATTTCACCTTTGCGAATGGCCTTAGCCGCGGCCGCGACGCCGAGTGCAGCTAAGCCCTCAGCATCATCACTTTTCTGAATTTCAGATATTTTCTGCATGACGAATCCTCACGTGAATGGATCAATCGAAACCGTCCTGGCTTTCAAGCGAAGGCGGAATTGAATTACAGGTGTAATTTCACATTACGATCGTAATTCAAGGAAAGATGCCTGACAAGCTCGGATCAAGGACGCCGCCTAGGGTCCAATTCACCGTGAGAAGAAGGTTTAGCCTTGGTGCAAAAAGTGAGGTACAGATCAAGCTGTGGATCTGTCGAATGCGTCCGAGGTTGAAAAAGACAAATGCTGAGTGCATCAGCGCCATTTACAACGGTTCTGCGATTGTAGGCCGGGCTTTTATCGGCCTCTTGAACGTAGATATTCAACGCAAACATTGCCTGGTGTCAGCAAGCGATTCCGAGACGTGCTTTTCTGCGTAAGTGGATCATTTGCGCGGTCACGCCGATAACCAGCGCCACCGCGATACTCGCCTGCGCGCCAAGGAGCAGGGGCGATTGCAGGTCGGTGACAAAGGGGTGTCCATCGGGCACGCGACGCAACGTCTCGGACACGGTGGGCACCATTAAAAAGAATGCCGTCAGGCTCAGGAAGATCGTTTCAAGGTAAATACGCGCCCGTCCCAGCCAAGCCAAGTGCCCTACTCCATAACCCGCTAACAGCAGCGCAAGGGTGATGACGCCGATGATGTTGCTGACGGGTTGGTGTGCGACCAGAAACACGGTGAAGCCGCCGATCAACATCGACACGAGATAGAGCATCCCCGGCCTCGAACGAGGCACGATGCGTCCGTGTTTGACAAACATGTAAGCGGCCAGGGGAATGGCCGGCAAGCTGCCAAGGGTGTGCAGCCAGCCAAGGGCGGAGATTCCGAACATTTCAGTGTTCCCATGTGATTGGATGAAGTGCATAAGCAGCCAACGCTGAAAACGCTCATCTCGATGGCATCAGCGCGCTATGATCTCGGGGCTCAGCTTAATTAAGGCGTGATTGAACCAACATGATGAATCCCCTGGAAAACTTGATCATTCATCCGGAAATGCAGCTGGAGGGACTGGCCAAAGGTGATCTGTTGTCTCAAGTGCTGGCGCAAATCCGTCTGACGGGTGATCGCGTTTACTCCTGCACGGTGACGGACGCAGAGTGCCTCGAACTTGACGAAAGGAGCGCCCACATTTGTGTACTTCAACAAGGCCAATTACGTCTGAAAGTTGCCGATCAACCGCCGGAAACACTGAGCCAGGGCGATGTCCTCCTGCTGCCTCACGGCTCTGAAGAGATCAGCATGACGGCAGTGAATGGGCCCGCAGCCGTGGTCCTCTGCCGGTTTTGGTTCGACGCTAACAGTTTCCAGGCAATGCTGTTTGCGCTGCCTCGGCTGATCCACATCCAACAAGCCGACGCCGCCGCCTGGTCGGACGGTATCCTGCATTTCATGCTGCTCGAAGCCCATGACACACAGCCGGGTGGGGCGTTGATGATTTCGCGCCTCATCGATCTTGTGGTGATCCGCATCCTGCGCACCTGGGTGCATCAGGGCGTTGCTTGTGGATGGTTGAGCGGGCTGTCGGACCCACGTATTGCCCGAGCGCTGAAAGCCATTCATGAAACGCCTGGCAAGCAGTGGCGCATCGACAATCTGGCGGAAATTGCCGGGATGTCGCGCTCGAATTTCTGCGAACGATTCAGCTCATTGGTCGGGCGTTCGCCGTTGCGCTATCAGAACGAATGGCGGCTGAGCCTGGCGAAAACCATGCTGTCCAGACAAGACGGCCGCATCGGCGAAATTGGCTTTGCGATTGGCTATGAATCCGAGGCGGCGTTCAGCCGCGCCTACAAAGCCTTTTTTGGGCGCTCGCCACGGGAGGACAATGCCCGGCCGGGTTAGGCCGGGCCGTGTGTATCAATGACCCGCGCTTTGCCCGCCGTCTACATGAAGAATCTCGCCAGTCACAAACCCGGCGCGCTCCAGGTAGACGATCGCCTGGGCGATGTCACTCACCTCGCCCATATGCCCGACCGGATGCAAATGCCCGAGCGCCGCGTGGGTTTCTTCGCCGTGCATCGGCGTCTTGATGATCCCCGGGCTCACCGCGTTCACTCGGATGCCACGCTTGGCGTACTCGATCGCCAGGGATTTGGTAGCTGAATTCAACCCACCCTTGGTGAGGTTGGCGAGTACCGACGGCACGCCATCGATGGCGTGGTCAGCCAGGCTGGTGGTGACGCTGACGATGTGGCCGGCGTTGTTTTTTTCCATCTCGGCAATGGCGAGCTGGGTAATGTAAAAGAAGCCGTTGAGGTTCACCGCGAGGACATTGGCGTAGTCCTCCTGGGTGTAGGCCGTGAACGGTTTGGCGATGAAAATACCGGCGTTGTTGATCAGGCTGTCGATGCGCCCGAAAGTGGCCAGGGTTTTGCGGACAACGCGCTGAGCGGTGGCTGGGTCGGCGATGTCGCCGGCGACAGTGAGAATGTCCGGATCGGTGGACGGTTGGATCGAACGCGAGGTAGCAACTACACGGTAGTCGAGGGCACGGTAGGCTTGGACGGCGGCAGCGCCAATACCTTGGGATGCGCCGGTAATGATGACGACTTTTTTCATGGTGATTCCTCCAGAGGCCAGTCATCGGGGTGATGGGCTGGCAGTGAGGCCAATTTATGCTTGCGCTATGGAGGGATAAAGGTGGGTCGACGTACTTCATTAGTACCTCGATGTAATAAGCTGTCAGTGGGATAGCAGGCATAAAAAAAACCCGAACCAGTCGGGTTTTTTTTATGCCTGTGAATCAGGCGCGACGTCGGATCAATCAGAAAACGTTGATCGGGTAGTCGGCGAACAGACGGATTTCGTTACCGCCTACGTTGTAGTTGCTGGCGTTGTTGGAAACGCGCAACCAGGACGCACGGGCACGCAGGCTCAGGTCTTTGGCTGGACCGCTCTGGACCACATACTTGAACTGGTTCCAGATTTCACGCTCGGTGCCGTCGCCGCGATTGGTACCGTCGTCGATGTTGGTACCGCGCACGTAGGCAACATTGTAGGTCAGGCCCGGTACGCCGAAGGTAGCGAAATCGATGCCGTAGCCCAGTTGCCACGAACGCTCGTCCTTGCCGTTGAAGTCGGACCAGTAGGAGTTGGCCAGCAGGATGGTGTTACCACCGTCACCGATGCCGCCAGCGTTGCGGTAGCCGCCGTACAGGTAGCCGGTGTCGCCGGTGCTGCGCTGGTGAGCGACGGTGAAGCTGTGCGGTCCAACCGCCCACGTGGCGCCCAAGCTCCAGATCTTGTTGTCACGAGCGTCTTCATTGCCTTGGTTTTCCAGGGCGAAGCTCTTGTCCAGCTTGGTTTTGTAGCCGTTGAAGTCAAAGGTCAGCGACTGCTTCTCTGGCAGGGCCAGCACGTAGTTGACGTTGACGTATTGCTTCTTCAGCACGTCCTGCATGTCGGAGGCGTAAAGCGCGGCCGACAGGCTTTCGGTGAATTTGTAGCTACCACCGATGTAGTCGATGCTTTTCAGGCGACCGCTGTCGGTGCCTTCCATGCTCTTGCGGGCTTCTTTGGTGAAATGACCCGCGTCCAGTTGCAGACCGGCGATCTCTTTGGAAACGATCGAGGTACCGGTGTAGGTTTCCGACAACAGACGGGAGTTGTCGTACTGCAGCACAGGCACGGCCGGGAACTGATCACCGTACTTGAGCACGGTGTTGGAAACGCGAAACTTCACGGCAGCGCCGCCCTTGGCCAGGTCGTGTGGTGCCGAGCCCGGGTTGTTCGAGCCGTCAGGGTTGGTGGTGCCATTGCCCTGCTTGAAAAAGTCGATACCGCCAGCGCCGGCGCGGCCTTTACCGCCGTCCAGGCGAATGGCGTATTGGCCGATCACGTCCACACCCACACCAACGGTGCCTTGGGTAAAACCGGACTCGAGCTTGCCGATGAAGCCCTGGCCCCATTCGGCTTTGTCTTGCTTGCCGTTCTTGTAGTCACGGCTGATGTAGGCGTTACGTGCGGCAATGTTCAGGTGGCTGTCTTCGATAAAACCCTTGGACTGGTTCTGGTCGTTTGCCATTGCTGTCGATGCGCTCAAAATCCCCAGAGCGATCAGACTCATCCGTTGCTTCAACATTTTCTTGTATTCCTTATTCCTGGTTGAGTACGCGCTGTGACACCAGGCTCCATGTCGCTTTTCTGGTGTCGACTGATTCCGGAAAAAAGAAGGCCCGCGGACGACTTAACAGGCCGCGGGCCTTTTTTATTGGATGAGTCATGGCGGTTAGCCACAGGCGTTGGGCGCAATCCTAGTCGCGCCCGGAACTATGTGTCAATTTCGCGAATCGTCTGTATTTAGGCGAAATAATTCTAAAGAAGCGCCTACAGCCGTTCTGAAAGCGACAAAAAACCGCAGCAAAACATGCAGAAAACACATCTAGTAACATATTTCAAACCCGATAATTTTGGGAATGGATAACTTACGCAAATGCAAAGCATTACCATTAACGCGCTGTTTTTCTTCTCTGACATTTCGGATACATGCCTCCATGCCTGCCCCTCGCCTGACGCCCATCACCCTTGGGTTTTCCGTTCTGCTGTCTGCCGGTTTTGCCTGTGCGGCCACTACCTTGCCCGAAACGTCGATCCGCGCCGAAGCTGATGAAGACGACCCTCGCGTCAAGGAAACCAGCACCGCCACCCGCACCGCCACACCCGTACGTTATGTGCCCCAGGCCATCGACTCCGTAAAGACCGAAAGCCTGCGTTCCTACGGCACCAATGATCTCGGCCAGGCATTGAGCGGCACCCCGAACGTCAGCAGCGGCGCCGACACGCGTTTCGACAGTTTGCGCATTCGGGGTTTCGACGCGAGCAATGACTTTTATCTGGATGGCATTCGCGACGACAGCCAATACGTGCGCGACCTGCACAACATTGAGCGCATCGAAGTGCTCAAGGGTCCGGCAGCGGTACTTTACGGGCGAGGCGGTCAAGGAGGGATTGTCAACCGCGTGAGCAAATTGCCAACGGCCGGTCACACCTCGAGTATCGAAGCCCAGGGCGGCAGCAACGATTTGCGCAGTCTTTACGCCGACCTCAGCACAGACCCCACCGATAACATCAGCCTGCGCCTGAACATGGGCAATCAGGACAACAACAGCTTTCGCGACGGCGTCAGCGGCAGCCGCCAATTGTTCGCACCGTCCATGAGCTGGCAGCTTACGCCGGACCTGAATTGGCTGGTGCAATACGAATACAGCCGCTACAACCGCACACCCGACCGTGGCATCCCCGGGGTCAACGGCCGCCCGGCGGACGTAAGCCGCAGTACCACCTATTTTGATAACCGTGATTACATCGACGACAAAACCCAGTCACTGCGCTCCAGACTGGCTTATGAACTCAACGACAACTGGCAACTGCGCCAGACCCTGGGCGTGTTCAAGCTCGACAGTGATTTCGACAATACGTATCAAACCGCCTACGTGCCTGCGACCAATCGCGTGACGCGCCAGCGATGGCAGCAAGACCTGACCACCCTCAATATCTTCAATAACGTGGAACTGGAAGGCGGCTTCAGCACCTATGGCCTGGAACACCGCCTGCTTACCGGCCTCGAACTGGGCAGCCAGCACCGCGATCCGAAGCTGTACACCGCCAGTGCCGTCTCACAAGGTGGCCGCGCCGTGCCGACCCTGGACCTCAACCAACCCAACCGCAACCTCAGCCACACCGGCCGTATGAGCGCGTCGAGCAACAACCACACCGAAGTCGAAAGCCGCGCCCTTTATGTGCAGGACCAACTGCGCCTGAATGATCAATGGCAAGTCCTGGCCGGCCTGCGTTACGACCGTTTTGAAGTGGACACCAAAAACAAACTGCTCAACACCCAGCAGGACGTCAAAAGCCACAGCACCAGCCCGCGCTTTGGCCTGGTCTGGACGCCTCTGGAACATCATTCGTTCTATGCCTCATGGAGCAAGACGTTTTCTCCAGCAGGCGGCGGCTTGATCGGCATCACTCCAAACGCCGCCGGCAGCGTCAACGACCTGAGCCCCGAGCTGACCAAACAGAAGGAAATCGGGGTCAAGAGCGACTGGCTTGGCGATCGCCTGAGTACCACTCTGGCGGTGTACGAACTTGAACTCTATAACCGCCGCACCAGCGACCCGCTGGACCGCACCATCACCCTGCTCAGCGGCTTGCAGCGTTCACGTGGCGTGGAGCTGACCGCCACCGGCAAGGTCGTGGGCAACTGGTATGTACGCGCAGGCGTTGGCCTGCAGGATGCCAAGGTCGAGAAGGACAATAACGGTTTTGAAGGCAAGCGCGTCAGCGATGTAGCCAAGCGCAATGCCAGCCTGTTCATCACCTGGAAGCCGGAGATGGGCTGGTATGCGGAAACCGGCCTGACGCTGGTGGGCGACCGCTATGCTGACAGCCTCAACACCGTGGTATTGCCGGGTTATGGTCGTTGGGATGCGCTGGCCGGGTTCCGTCAGAAGGAATGGGACGTGAGGGCGGCGCTGAACAATATCGCGGATAAAAACTACTACGCTTCGGCGACCAGTGTTGCGCAGATTCAGCCGGGAGAACCGCGCAGCGTGGTGGTGACCGGTACCTACAACTTCTAGAACTGCACACGATTCAAATGTGGGAGCAAGTCGAGTCGTCGCACCGCCGCTCCCACACTTTTGATCTCGTATTCTTTAGTTCTTCAACAAGTCGCACAACGCGTGCACTTCATCCTCACTGAACAACCCCGCCGGGTAGCGCTCACTCATCACGCTGCGTAAGTCAGGGCGCTGCCTGATCTGTCGCGAGCCGTTTTCCTTCAACCAGAGCGCCAGCGCGGGAATCGCGTCGCCGCTGACCCGCAAGGGGTGCGACGTGCGCGTGTACATCGGGTTGATATCGGCATTCATTTCAGCGCTCTCTCCTACTGCGTGAGCGGCTAACTTACTCAAGGTTTATGACAGAACTGCGCAGTCATCGCCTTGGGCCACTGTGACAACGCCGATACAAGAGCTATGCCAATGTCTCGTGTTCATGGGCCTTTGGCCACAAAAAAGCCCGCGACCTGTCTGGGTCGCGGGCTTGTTGTGGACGCCTGAACCGAACAGCGCCGGTTTGTCGTCATGGCGCTGTTACAACTGCACTCAATTTTTGTGCGGCGCTGGCTGTTGTTGGGTCAGGCAGTGAATATTGCCACCGCCCAGTAACAGTTCGCGCCCCGGCACCATGACCACTTCATGCTGCGGGAACAGGTCCTGCAGGATGGCCTTGGCCTGGCTGTCCAGCGGGTCGTCGAAGCTCGGCGCGATGATGCCACCGTTCACGATCAGGAAGTTGACGTAGGAACCCGCCAACCGCACGGTGGGATTGCGTTCCTGTGTACCGTCAACCGGGTCGACGCCAGCGCATTCTTCCTCGGTGGCAAACAGCGGCCCAGGAATAGGCATTTTATGCACGGTAAACGAGCGCCCCTGGGCGTCAGTGCTGCTTTGCAGCACGTCCATGGCGGCATGGCAGCGCGCGTAGTTCGGGTCTTGCGGATCATCGGTCCAGGCCAGCAGCACTTCACCCGGACGCACGTAGCAGCAGAAGTTATCCACATGGCCGTCGGTTTCGTCGTTGAACAGGCCATCCGGCAACCAGATGATCTTATCCACCGCCAGGTTGGCGCTCAGCACCGCCTCAATCTCGGCACGGTCGAGGTGCGGGTTGCGATTGCGGTTGAGCAGGCATTCTTCGGTGGTGATCAGGGTGCCTTCGCCGTCGACATGGATCGAACCGCCTTCCAGCACGAAGCCTTCGGTGCGATAGCGTGGGGCGCGTTCGATCTCAAGGATCTTGCCGCCAACCTGCGAATCACGGTTCCACGGCGAATACAGGCCGCCGTCAAAGCCGCCCCAGGCGTTGAAGTCCCAGTTCACACCGCGCACTTCGCCGCTGTTATTGATGACGAAAGTCGGCCCAGTGTCACGTACCCAGGCGTCGTCGCTGGACATTTCCACCACGCGGATATTCGGCACATCCAGCCGCGCACGGGCGTTTTCGTACTGGCCGGCGGATACCGCCACGGTCACCGGTTCAAAACGTGCGATAGCCTTGGCCACCACTACGTGTGCGGCCTGCGCTGGCTTGCCCCCCAGGCGCCAGTTGTCCGGGCGCTCGGGCCAGATCATCCAGGTCTGAGTCTGTGGCGCCCATTCGGCCGGCATGTGGAAGCCATCGGCGCGGGGGGTGCTGTGCAGGGTGGTCATGGCGATCAGGACTCCGAATGGGGGTAAAGGCCGACTTTATAACGGATAAAAATCGGCTTTAAAAGCATAAAAATATGATAGAGGATAAATATGACAGAAAATAGCCGATAACAATCGGTTAATTACAAGCGTTCATCCAGCACCTTCGACAGCATGTCGACAAAAAAATCCACGCTGCGTTTGCTCGTGACCATCGGCGGCTTGATCTTGAGGATATTCAAATAATCACCCGTGGGCTGCATGAAGATCCCCAGTTCCCGCAGCCGGTTACACAGCAGGGCAGTCTCTTGGGTGGCAGGTTCCAGGGTTTGCCGGTCTCGCACCAATTCCAGGCCAAGGTAAAAACCGGAACCGTGGACGGCGCCTACCAGCGGGTGACGATCGATCAACTCTTCCAGGCGCGCTTTGAAATGCCCGCCAACCACTTGGGCGTTTTCCCACAGTTTTTCTTCCTCCATCACATCCAGCACCGCCATGCCGATCCGGCAACTGACCGGGCTGCCGCCCGAAGACGAAAAGAAATACCCCTCAGCTTCCAAGGCCTCGGCTATTTCACGCCGGGTGATCACCGCGCCCAACGGCTGGCCGTTGCCCATGCCCTTGGCCATGGTGATGATATCGGGCACCACGCCCTGCTCTTCAAAGCCCCAGAAGAAATGCCCCATGCGGCCGTAGCCCACTTGTACTTCGTCAGCGATGCACACACCGCCCCTGGCGCGGACAAGCGCGTACACCTGCTGCAAATACCCCGGCGGTAACGAAATCCCGCCAGCATTGCCATACACCGGCTCGCAGATAAAGCCCGCCAGTTGGCGTTTGCTCTCGGCAATTTTCGCCAGGTTGTGTTCCACGCTTCGTACGTAATCAGACGCACTGTCCTGCCCACGAAACACGCCGCGATAGGTATTGGGTGCAGTCACCGGGTGCACCCAGTCCGGGCGGCTGCTCAATGCCTGGGGGTTGTCGGCAGTCGAGGTGGACACCGCGTCCGCTGCCACCGACCAACCGTGGTACGCCTCCAGCACGCTGAGCATGTCGCGTCCGCCGCTGTAGGCCCAGGCCAGGCGAATAGCCAAGTCGTTGGCCTCGGTTCCGCTGTTGACCAGGAATACGCGGTCCATGCCCTGCGGTGCCAACGCCAGCAAGCGCTCGGAAAAGTCAGCAATCGCCGCGTAGTGAAAGCGTGAGTTGGTGTTGAGCAGCGACCACTGTCGCGCTGCCACCGCCGCCATGCGCGGATGGCCATGGCCCAGCACGGCGACGTTATTGAGCATGTCCAGGTAGGAGCGGCCCTGCATGTCGATCAGGTGATTGCGCCAGCCACGTTCAATGCGCGGCGGGTCAACGTAATAATGCTTCTGCGAACGGGCGAAGCTGGCATCGCGACGCGCCAGCAGGGCTTCGGGGTCCAGTTCGGGCTCGGCATCGCAGGCCAATCCCAGGAGCGTCGCCGGTGATGGGCACAGCGCTTGCCATGCCTGTGCACGGGACGGCGTGCAGAACAGCGGCGCCGGCAGCTCGGAACAGCACAATTGCACAGTCAGTGGGCCTTCAACCTCACCGATCACCTGGCCCTTGAGCACTGTGGCCCCAGGCTGCAACAACGCTTTCATGCCCCAAAGCCGCACGTTTGCTTCGCTGTTGTGCACCTGCAGTTCGCCGTTGGCACCCGCTCGCAAAACACCTGCAAATGGGGCTTCGACGGATGTGCCCAACGGAACGCACAGTTCCACATGCAAGGGGAAGGTCTCTGGCTCCTTGGCGCTGTCGGGGCGGGTGCGCGACAAACGGTATTGCCCATATCGACTTGCCGCCAGCCCATGCACTGCCGCCGCATCCAGCAGCATTCGCTGATCGATGCCGGGTTGCTCCCAGTTTCCGGCCTCGAAATGCGGGCTGAGCACGCCCAGGTCGATCAATGCGAATTCACGTCCGACCAACCCCGGCAGCAACGGCGCAAAGCCTTGACTGGCGATCGGCGTCGGCGCCTGCCCGACACAACACAGAATCGCCGCCTCCATCAATTCAAAAGGAACTGAGGTGGCCACATGGAAAATTTCCCACTCATGCTCGGCGTTTTTCAGCAGGTAGCTGTTATCCGGATCCAGGCGTTGCTGCTGCTCGCTGCTCAATACCAACACCGCCGCACGGGCGACGACCAGCGGCCACAACGCCTGCAATTCTGTAGGCTGCAATGGGGTCACCGCGTGACAGGCCTGGATCGCCGGCAAGATGGCAAATGGATCGCCCTCGGCATGGTGCAGCAGTGCGGCGCAGGTTACCGACAAGTCGGCAATGCGCCAGGTGTGCACCAGGTCGCCGAAGTCGATCACGCCCTGAAGTTGCCAGTGACGCTGTGCATCACGCTGCCACACCACATTGTCATCAGTGATGTCCATGTGCACCGCTTGCCACGGCAGTTGCTCGGTCAAAGGACGGATGCGCTTCCCAACCTGTTCGGCCACCTGTTCAAGCGCAGGGCGGTGCGGCAGGTTCTCAAGTGTCGTTAGCAAGTGGTTGATCAATTGCAGCGCATGGCGCGGGTCCCATTGCAGCGTGCGGTCCAGCCCCGGATGCTCGAACGATGCCAGCGCCTGGCTCATCCGACCACACAGGTCACCAAAACCTGCGATCACCTCACGCCCCAAGTGGGGCAGATGGGTCAACGGCTGACCATCGATATAGTCAAGAACCCGCATATGCAGAGCCTGGCCGTCGAAGGTCAGGGTCAACAGCTCTTCACCCGTCAAAGCCTTGACGACCTTGGGCACCCGCACAGCCTGCAGGCTATTGAGTGCGGCGTGCTGGGCGTGCAGTTCAACAGCGTCGTAGTCGCCCCGGCAGATTTTCAGAACAAACCGGCCGCGAGGGCTGTCGACTTTGTAGTTGAGGTCTTGCTGGCTGCCCAATGATTGCAAGGCGCCAGTTAGGCCGTAATGTTGCTCAAGCAATTGAGCCGCCTGATCAGGGCTCACTTGCGGGCAGGGTAGACTGGCGCGATGGATCAGGGTGGCGAGCGGCATGGGGTTGGCCTCGGCTTTTTCAGGCGTGTATATCGCCATTGTTTAGGGGGGTTAGGCAACCCCTGATGCATGCCCACCTGCCAGGCGTCGCAACACAGGCTATGCTCGCTAATCGTCCGTCTAAGGAAAAGGGCCCCCGACATGCGCATTCTCATTACCGGTGGCGCCGGTTTTATCGGTTCTGCTTTGGTACGTCACCTGATTCAGCACACAGAGCACGAAGTGCTCAACCTGGACAAGCTCACCTACGCTGGCAACCTGGAATCGTTGACCCGTATCGCGTCCAACAGCCGATACGAATTCGTCCAGGCCGACATCAACGACCAGCCCACCGTCAGCGCTGTGCTGGCGCGTTTTGAGCCCCAGGCGATCATGCACCTGGCCGCCGAGTCCCATGTCGACCGTTCGATTGACGGCCCGTCAGACTTTATCCAGACCAACATCGTCGGCACTTACAGCCTGTTGGAAGCCGCGCGGGGCTATTGGCAAACACTCGCCGGTCCAGAAAAAAAAGCCTTCCGGTTCCACCATATTTCTACCGACGAGGTGTACGGCGACCTGCATGGTGTGGACGACCTGTTCACCGAAACCACGCCCTATGCGCCCAGCTCGCCCTACTCCGCGAGTAAGGCAGCGTCCGACCATCTGGTTCGCGCCTGGCAGCGCACCTATGGCCTGCCGGTACTGCTGACCAACTGTTCGAACAACTACGGACCGTTCCACTTCCCCGAAAAACTCATCCCGCTGGTCATTCTCAATGCCCTCGCGGGCAAGCCCTTGCCGGTCTATGGTGATGGTTTGCAGGTGCGCGACTGGCTGTTCGTCGAAGACCACGCCCGCGCATTGCTCAAGGTGGTGACCGAAGGCGCAGTAGGCGAAACCTACAATATCGGCGGCCACAACGAACAAAAGAACATCAACGTCGTGCGACAGATCTGCGCCTTGCTGGAAGAACTGGCGCCACGGCATCCAGCGGGTGTGCAGAAATACGCCGACTTAATCACGTTCGTCAAAGACCGCCCCGGCCACGATTTGCGTTATGCAATCGACGCCAGCAAGATCGAACGAGAGCTGGGCTGGGCGCCCGAGGAAACCTTTGAAACCGGACTGCGCAAGACCGTGCAGTGGTACCTCGATAATCTGCAATGGTGCCGCAGGGTCCAGGACGGCAGTTATCAGGGCCAACGATTGGGCAATACCGACATGAGGGATCTGATCGCATGATGAAAGGAATCGTATTGGCCGGCGGCTCCGGCACTCGTCTTCACCCCATCACCCTGGGTGTGTCCAAGCAACTGCTACCGGTCTTTGACAAGCCGATGATCTACTACCCGATCTCGGTGCTGATGCTGGCGGGTATCAAGGAAATCCTGGTGATCTCCACCCCGGCGGACCTGCCGCAATACCGCAACCTACTGGGCGACGGCAGTCAGTTCGGCGTAACGTTCAGTTACGCAGAGCAGCCCACGCCAGATGGACTGGCGCAAGCCTTCCTGATTGGCGAGAAGTTCATTGGCAAAGACCCGGTATGCCTGATCCTTGGCGATAACATCTTCCACGGTCAAAGCTTCAGCGCGCAGCTGCATGCAGCGGTTAAACGCGACAAGGGCGCCACAGTGTTTGGCTACTGGGTAAAAGATCCGGAACGTTTTGGCGTGATCGACTTCGACAGCGAAGGCCGTGCCTTGTCTATCGAAGAAAAACCAGCGGTGCCTAAATCAAGCTATGCCGTGACCGGTCTGTATTTCTATGACAACGACGTGATCAGCATCGCCAAGGCGGTCAAACCCTCTGCCCGTGGGGAGCTGGAGATCACCGATGTCAACAACGCCTACCTGCATCGAGGCGACTTGCAGGTGGAACGCTTTGGCCGAGGCTTCGCCTGGCTGGATACCGGCACCCACGACAGCTTGCTGGACGCCTCGCAATACGTGCAGACCATCGAACGGCGCCAGGGCCTGAAAGTGGCATGTCTTGAAGAAATCGCCTACGGCAATGGCTGGATCGACCGCGACCACCTGCTGGAACGTGCCAGGTACTTCGGCAAGACCGGTTATGGCCAATACCTCTACTCACTGGCTGGAGACAACCAGTGAACGTCATCGAAACCTCACTGCCCGGTGTGCTGATCATCGAACCCAAGGTGTTCGGCGATGAGCGCGGCTTCTTCTACGAAAGCTTCAACGCACGGGCCTTTGAAGAAGCCGCCGGGCTCAAGCGCCAGTTTGTCCAGGACAACCACTCACGTTCGCAAAAAGGCGTGCTGCGAGGTCTTCATTACCAACTCGAACACACCCAGGGCAAGCTGGTGCGCGTCACCGCCGGTGAAGTGCTGGATGTGGCTGTCGATATCCGCCGAAGCTCGCCGAATTTTGGCCAGTGGGTGGGGGTACGTTTGTCTGCCCAGAACCATCGGCAACTATGGGTACCGGAAGGTTTCGCCCATGGATTCGTGGTACTGAGCGAACACGCCGAGTTCCTGTACAAGACCACTGACTACTATCAGCCCAGTGCCGAACGCAGCATCCTGTGGAATGACCCTACCCTGGCCATCGACTGGGAGCTGACCGAGGCACCACGCTTGTCCGCCAAAGACCAGGCCGGCAAACCCTTGCTGGAGGCCGACTTGTTCCCATGAAGATCTTGATCACCGGCCAACAGGGCCAAGTCTCCCGCGAACTGCAAGGTCGGCTCCAGGGCCTGGGCGAACTCATCGTCCTGGGTCGTGACCAGCTCGACCTGGTCAACACCGACCAGATCCGCGAGCAAATCCGCGCCCATCGCCCCGACCTGATCATTAATGCCGCCGCCCACACTGCGGTCGATCAAGCCGAAAGCGAACGGGAGGTGGCGTTCGCGATCAACGCCATCGCCCCCGGGGTTCTTGCCGAGGAAGCCAAGGCCTTGGGCGTCCCGCTGATCCACTATTCCACCGACTATGTATTCGACGGCAGCAAACCGGCGCCCTACACCGAGGCTGACACGCCGAACCCGTTGGGCGTCTACGGGCAGAGCAAACTGGCCGGCGAGCAAGCGATAGCCGCCGTTGGCGGCCAATACCTGATTCTGCGCACCAGCTGGGTCTACTCCAACCATGGCAAGAACTTCCTGCTGACCCTGCAGCGCTTGCTGCAGGAGAAGCCGCAGATGCGCATCGTCGCTGACCAGATCGGCGCGCCGACCTGGGCCGGCAGCATTGCCAACAGCACGCGTGCGTTGATCGAGCGCTGGCAAGCAGGCAAAGCAGGGGAATGGGGCATTTATCACCTGACCGCGCAAGGCGAAACCTCCTGGTTCGGTTTTGCCGAGGCCATTGGCGCGCACGTGCGTCATCAAGGCAGAGCCTGCGCCGAACTTGAGCCGATCCCTTCCAGCGCTTACCCGACGCCCGCCAAGCGTCCGCTGAACTCTCGCCTCGACTGCAGCCGCCTGCAGCAGCAATGGCACGTCAGCCAGCCACTCTGGCAAAACGCATTGCGCGAGTGTCTTGCACAGCAGCACTAGGCATAATGCGCCTGTACCCACAGGCGCACGACTCCTATGACTCCACCCCTCCCGCGAAGACCCCGCTGGCGCAGCCTCGCTTTGTTGGCATTGTGCCTGGCCCCGCTGCTGTGGCCGCTGGAGCACTTGGCCGAGCGTTATTACCGCAGCGAGCTGGCCGGGCAGAACCGCCAGACCCTCGACCTGTACGTGGCCAACCTGCTGGGCACGCTGCACCGCTATGAAGTGCTGCCACAAATCCTTGGCGACCTGCCGGCCCTGCGTATTGCATTGGACGCGCCTCAGGTCAGTACCAACCTGGTCAACGCCAACCTGCTGCTCAAGGACGTCGCGGCCCAGGCCGGGGTGGAGGTGATGTACCTGATGGACACCACCGGCAAGACCCTGGCGGCGTCGAACTGGGATAAACAAGACAGCTTTGTCGGACGCAACTTCTCGTTCCGACCGTATTTCAGCGAAGCCATGGCCGGGCGCCTGGGGCGTTTTTTCGGCCTGGGCACTACCTCGGCCAAGCGCGGTTACTTCTTTGCCGCCGCCGTGCGCGATGGCGATACGATCATCGGCGTGCTGGTGGTCAAGGTCGACCTGGACCACACCGAAAGCCTGTGGGGCAACACCCCGGAACAACTGCTGGTCACGGACCATAACGGCGTGGTGATCCTGACGTCGCGTCCGCAATGGCGATTCCGCGCCACCCGGCCGCTGACTGCTGAAGAGCGCCGGGCCATCATCGCCATCCAACCCTACCCGACCCGCGATCCGCAGCCGCTGAGCCTGAGCAACACCGCCTGGCTGCGCCAATCCACAGCCATCGCCGAGACCGGCTGGAACGTAGAGATTCTCGCGCCGCAATCGCTGATCAACCGACCGGTGCGCACCGTGGTTGCCGTGGGCGGCGCCACGCTCTTGGTATTGATGCTGTTGCTGGGGTTGATGATGCAACGTCGCCGCCATTACCTGGAGCGCATCGCCTTTGAAGCCAAGGCCCGTCGCGAACTGGAAGCACGGGTGGTCGAGCGCACCAGTGACCTGGAAGGCCTCAACCGTCGGCTGAAACAAGAAGTGCTGGAGCGCGAACACGCCCAGCAGGAACTGGTGCGTGCCCAGGATGACCTGGTGCAGGCGGGCAAATTGTCGGCACTGGGCACCATGTCGGCGAGCATCAGCCATGAACTCAACCAACCGCTGGCGGCGATTCGCAGCTACGCGGAAAACGCCGAAATCCTGCTCGACCATGAGCGCACCACGGATGCCCGGGGCAACCTCAAGCTGATCAGCGAACTGACCGGGCGCATGGCGTCGATCATTGCCCACTTGCGCGCCTTCGCCCGTCGCGACCGCCATGCGCCCGAGAGCGTGGCCCTGCAACCGGCGCTGGACGATTCGCTGGCATTGCTGGCCAAGCGGCGACGCTCGATGGAGGTGGAGTTGGTCCGCGATTTGCCGGAAGCGACCCTGTGGGTCCAGGCTGGCGAAACGCGCTTGCGCCAGGTACTCGGCAACTTGCTGGCCAACGCCCTCGACGCGCTCACTGAAAAAGGCCCGCCGCGCAAACTGTGGTTGAGTGCCGAAACCACTGAACAGGGCGTCAACCTGTACATTCGCGACAACGGTCCGGGTTTTTGCATGGAAGCCCTGGGTCGCGCCAGCGAGCCGTTCTACACCACCAAGACGCGCACGCAAGGCCTGGGGTTGGGTCTGGCGATTTGTGACACCCTGATGCGTGCCTTCGGCGGCGAACTGCTGTTTGCCAACCACAAGGAAGGCGGCGCGCTGTTAACCTTGAAATTGCGTGCCGGTGCGCCGGGCGTCAGTCTGCAACCGTCCGAGGACCGCAGTGTATGAGTATCGATAACCAGATTCAGGTGGTGTTGATCGACGACGATCCACACCTGCGTCAGGCCCTGTGCCAGACCCTGGACCTGGCCGGGCTGAAAGTCCTGGCACTGGGCGAAGCCGCCGGCCTCACGGCGCGACTGCCCCGCGATTGGCCGGGCGTGGTGGTCAGTGACATTCGCATGCCTGGCATGGACGGCCTGGAGCTGCTCGCCGAGCTGCACGGTCAGGATCCGGACCTGCCCGTGCTGCTGATCACCGGCCACGGCGATGTGCCACTGGCGGTGCAGGCGATGCGCGCCGGTGCCTATGATTTCCTGGAAAAACCCTTCGCCAGCGACGCCCTGCTCGACAGCGTGCGCCGTGCCCTGGCCCTGCGCCGCCTGGTGCTGGACAACCGCAGCCTGCGCCTGGCACTGAGTGACCGCCAGCAATTGAGTACGCGCCTGGTGGGGCACTCGCCACAGATGCTGCGGCTGCGCGAGCAGATCGGCGCGTTGGCGGCGACCAAAGCCGATGTGCTGATCCTCGGCGAAACCGGCGCCGGTAAAGAGGTGGTCGCACGGGCACTGCACGATCTTTCCAGCCGTCGTAGCGGTCCGTTTGTAGCAATCAACGCAGGCGCCTTGGCCGAGTCGGTGGTAGAAAGTGAACTGTTCGGCCATGAGCCCGGCGCCTTTACCGGCGCGCAAAAACGCCGTATCGGCAAGTTCGAGTTTGCCAACGGCGGCACCTTGTTTCTCGATGAAATCGAAAGCATGAGCCTGGATGTGCAGGTCAAATTATTGCGCCTGTTGCAGGAGCGGGTGGTCGAGCGCCTGGGCGGCAATCAACTGATCCCGCTGGATATCCGAATCATCGCTGCCACCAAGGAAGACCTGCGCCAATCCGCCGACCAGGGTCGCTTCCGTGCCGACTTGTATTACCGCCTCAACGTCGCGCCGCTGCGCATTCCACCCCTGCGCGAGCGCGGTGAAGATGCTTTGATGCTGTTCCAGCACTTCGCCGATGAGGCCAGTAGCCGCCACGGTTTGCCGCTGCATGAATTGCAACCGGGCCAGCGCGCACTGCTGCTGCGCCACAGCTGGCCGGGCAATGTGCGCGAATTGCAAAATGCCGCCGAACGCTTTGCCTTGGGCCTGGAGCTGGCGCTGGATGCCACGGAGGATAATCCGGCCGCCGGTGTGCTGAAGTCCACTTCGGGCGGCCTGAGCGAACAGGTCGAGCAGTTCGAAAAAAGCCTGATCGCCGCCGAGCTGACCCGCCCCCACGGCTCGATGCGCAGCCTCGCCGAAGCGTTGGGCGTACCGCGCAAGACCCTGCACGACAAACTGCGCAAACATGGCCTGAACTTCGCCAACCAAAGTGGCGATGACGAATGACTGCCCCCACTCACCAAGAGCCCCCCATGAGCCGCGACAGCCGTTACCTGGAATCCATTCTTCACCACGACATCCCCCTCACCCGGGAAATGGGCCTCAAGGTGCTCGATTGGCAACACGGGCAATTACAGTTGCACCTGCCCTTGCAAGCCAACATCAACCACAAGAGCACCATGTTCGGTGGCAGCCTGTATTGCGGCGCGGTGCTGGCGGGCTGGGGGTGGCTGCATTTGCAGTTGCGTGAAGAAGGGATTGAAGACGGGCATATCGTGATTCAGGAGGGGCAGATCAGTTATCCGCTGCCCGTCACGCGGGATGCGACCGCTATTTGCGCGACGCCGGAGGAAAAGGTGTGGAAGCGATTTGTAGCGACGTACAAGCGCTATGGCCGAGCGCGCTTGACGTTGGAAACTTGGATTGTGAATAAAGAAAGTGAGGAGCGAGCGGTAGCCTTCACCGGCCAGTACGTATTGCACCGCTGACCGCCCCTCCCACCTTTGGCCTTAGGATCTGGCCAGGGTCAGCAAGCGCTCACGCCACGCAGCCTTGGCCGGCAAAGCCAAAAAGAACGGGTTCAACAACGATGCCCGCGCCGGGTAGCTGAACGGCTCACCGCTCAACTCCAACACCTCGCCTCCCGCGCCTTCCAGTACACCCTGGGCTGCAGCGGTGTCCCACTGCGACGTCGGCGCCAGACGCGGGTAGCAATCGGCGCTGCCCTCGGCCAACAGGCAGAACTTCAACGAGCTGCCGATATTCGCCAGCTTCAACGCGCCCAGGCCTTCACTCAGGCCATCCAGCAAACGCTCCTGCTCCGGGCTGGAATGCCGACGGCTGGCGACCACGATAAACGACTCGCCCGCAGCCGGAGCTTCACGCACCTGGATCTGCTTGGGTGCTTCATTCACATCCGAGCGCCAGGCGCCCAAGCCCGCGCCACCGAAGTAGCAACGGCCACTGGTAGGCATCGACACCACCCCAAACACCACGCGCCCCTGTTCGATCAGGGCAATGTTCACGGTGAACTCTTCGCTGCCGGAAATAAATTCCTTGGTGCCGTCCAACGGGTCCACCAGCCACCAGCGCTGCCAACCGGCGCGCACGCTCTGGTCGATATCGGCATCTTCCTCGGACAGCACCGGGATGCTTGGGTCCAATGCCGTCAGGCCTGACAGGATCAGGTGATGCGCAGCCAAGTCCGCGGCTGTCACCGGCGAATCATCGGCCTTGGTGGTCACGGCCACATCGGCGCGCCAGTGCGGCAATATCACTTCACCGGCCTGACGCGCCAGTTCGATCACAGGGGCAATAAACGGGTGGCCTAAAAACAGTTCGCTCATGCGGTAAACGCTCCACGCTGGGTCAGCAGGTCTCGTACCAGGTACAACGCGGCCAAGGCGCGGCCTTCGCTGAATTGCTCGTTTTGCGCAAGCATCGACAACTCACGCAGGTTCACCCGGTCCACACGCATCGGCTCAGGTTCATCGCCTTCCAGGCGTTCTTCATAGAGGTCGGTGGCCAGTACCACCTGGATTTTCTGGTTCATGTAGCCGGGAGACAACGAAAGTTCTGTGAGGTGTTCCAACTGCCGTGCGCCATAGCCGGCCTCCTCCTTGAGTTCGCGGTTTGCTGCCGCCAATACGTCCTCGCCGGGCTCGATCAACCCTTTGGGCAAGGACAATTCATACTCATCAGTACCGCCGCAGTATTCTTCCACCAGCAACGCATGCTCCGCGTCGATCATCGCCACGATCATCACCGCACCGTAGCCGGCACCGCGGCCCACCAGGCGCTCATAGGTTCGTTCAACGCCATTGGAAAAGCGCAATTGCACTTCCTCCACGCGGAACAAACGGCTACTGGCGACTATTTCGCGGGCGAGGACGGTGGGTTTCTGGCGCATAAGCGGCTCCTTGGCGTGATCGGGTTACTATACCGTGGCTTTTCCGATTGTCTGTGTCGGATATCTTTACTTACATGAGAACGCCCCATGCCCTCTTTGCCCTGGCACGCCATCGACACTGTCCTGCTGGACATGGACGGCACCTTGCTCGACCTGCATTTCGACAACCACTTCTGGATGGAACACCTGCCCCAGCGCTACGCCGAGCTGCACGGAGTGAGCCGCGCCATGGCCGAGATGGAGTTGCAGCCGCTGTTCGAGCGTAATGCTGGGCAGTTGCAATGGTATTGCCTGGATTTCTGGAGCGCGGAACTGAAGATCCCGGTACGCGAACTCAAGCTGGAAACCGCCCACCTGATCGCTCTGCGCCCGGATGCGGACACCTTCCTGGCGGCGATCAAACAGGCTGGCAAGCGTGTGATCCTGATCACTAACGCTCACCGCGATTCACTTTCTTTGAAATTGGAACGCATTGAACTGGCGCCGTATTTCGAACGGTTGATCAGTTCCCATGACTACGGTTTCGCCAAGGAGAACCCGCAGTTCTGGGACGCCTTGCAAGCCGACATTCACTTCGACCCGGCCCGCAGCTTGTTTATCGACGACACCTTGCCGATCCTGCGTAGCGCCCAGGCATTTGGGATCGGGCATTTGCTGGCGGTGAAGGAACCGGACAGCCAGAAGGGGCCAAAGGACACGGCGGAGTTTGCCGCCGTCGACAACTACCGCGACCTCATTGCCGGACTCTAAACCCATGTGGGAGCGGGCTTTCACGAGCAAGCCCGCTCCCACATTTTTTGCTCCGTGCTTATTCAGGAATACGCAGTGTCTGCCCTGGGTAAATCTTGTCCGGATGCGCCAACAACGGCTTGTTGGCCTCGAAGATCTTGTTGTACTGATTGGCGTTGCCATACACCGCCAGGGAAATTGCGCTCAGGGTGTCGCCCTTTTTCACCACGACGAAGCGGGCGGCAGCCACTGCCGGGCCGGAGACGGTAATCTGGTCATCCACGCTGGCTACGCCGGCAATATTGCCCAGCGCCAGCAGAATCTTCTCT
Organism: Pseudomonas sp. HN11; assembly: GCF_021390155.1. Classification (NCBI taxonomy): domain Bacteria; kingdom Pseudomonadati; phylum Pseudomonadota; class Gammaproteobacteria; order Pseudomonadales; family Pseudomonadaceae; genus Pseudomonas; species Pseudomonas sp. HN11. The sequence goes on along the minus strand of NZ_CP089985.1, from coordinate 268,422 downwards.
TTCTCTTCCTGGGTGGCGACTTCACCGGTCACTGTCACCTTGTCGCCATCTACCGTGGTCTGCACATTCGGATTACCCAGCCCCACCTTTGAAACGTGCTCCTTCAACTGCTCACTGGCGTTTGCATTACCCGGCGTCAACAGGTCGACAATCTTTTCGCCGGCTTCCTTGATAAAGCTGAAAATGCTCATAGTGCGCTCTCCTTGGGATTTGAATTCCAGATGCCCAAGACTAGACCAGTCCTGAAGAGTTGGGTTCCAACCCGGCCCAAGACCCAAACGCGCTAGAATCCCCCCGCCATTGGAATAAGCCCCGGAGCGAAGATGGACATCAAACAGCTGAAATTCCTCATCGCCCTCGACGAAACCCGTCACTTCGGCCAGGCAGCGGCGCGTTGCCACATCACCCAACCGACGCTGTCGATGCGTCTGCGCAATCTCGAGGAAGAGCTTGATCTTCCCTTGGTCAATCGTGGTCAGCGCTTCGAAGGTTTTACTGCGCCCGGCGAGCGGGTATTGGCCTGGGCACGCACAGTGCTGGCAGCCTATGACGGCCTGCAGGCGGAAGCGGCGGCCTGTCGCGGCAACCTCGTAGGTACGTTGCGCCTGGGCGTGGTGCCGCTGTCGAGCTTCGATCCCTTGGCGTTGATGCAACAGCTGCACAAGGAACATCCGAGCCTGCGGTTCGAGCTGTCGGCACTGAGCTCCGAACAGATCCTTGAACAATTGGCGAGTAACCGGCTGGACCTGGGCGTGTCCTACCTGGAACGCCTGGACAACGAGCGCTTCGACTCGTTGGCCCTGAGCGAAACCCGCATGGGTTTGCTCTATGACCAGCGCTTCTTCAGTTTCGGTGACACGCCGCTGAGCTGGGAAGCGTTGATCGAACTGCCGTTGGGCATGCTCACGAGCGGTATGCACTTTCGCCAGTCCATCGACCATAACTTCCACAGCCGTGGACTCAACCCGCAACCGCTGCTGCAGACCGATGCCGTCCATCAATTGTTACAAGCAGTACACGGCGGACTGTGTTGCGCGGTAATGCCGCTGGATGGCGGTCTGGACGCACTCACCGAGCACCTGCGCCTGCAGCCGATCGAAGATGCCCGTACCCTCGCGCGCCTGGGGCTGATCATGCGTCGCAGCGCTCCACGCTCCGCACTGGCCGAGGCATGCTTCGCGCTGTATCAGAAATCACAAAACGAATCTTGATCGACGTCATCTATCGGTAGATCAGTACTGGCAATTAGACGCGACGCTTTGTCGCGCCTAGTCTAAACACTGATCAATCCGCCGGTGGTACTGCCCCATGAACGCCAAGCGCCCAGTTTGCGCGGCGCCCGCTCCCGAAACGCCAGCGCCCGCCGCCAGCCAGAGCTATCAATATTGCAATCTCGAGCACACTGAATCCGCCAGCACAGCCTTGGCGGAAGAAGTGGCGTTGGCGATTGCCTACAACGAGATCAGCCAAGCGGTGATGCTGGTAACGCCGACGGACTTGGAAGACTTTATTGTTGGTTTCAGCATTGGTAGCGGAATTATCGCCGACGTTAGCGACATTTATGATCTGAAACTTAGCGGTTCGGGCTCAGCCCAATACGCGCAGGTGCAGATTTCCAGCCGCGCCTTCTGGAACCTCAAGCAGCAGCGCCGCCAGCTGGCCGGCACCAGCGGCTGCGGCTTGTGCGGCGTGGAAGCCGTTGAACAGGCCTTACCAGACCTTAAGGTATTGCCTGGCGCGCCCTTGCCGCCCCCCGAGTGGCTCGATGGCCTGCGCCAACGCATCAGCGCCTTTCAACCCCTGGGCCAATACAGCGGCGCCGTGCATGCGGCTGTGTTCATGAACGGCCAGGGCGAGTTGTTGCTTGGTCGTGAAGACATTGGCCGACACAACGCCCTGGATAAATTGATCGGCGCCTTGATCCGCCAAAAGATTCCGACCGAAGGCGGCCTGGCGATTGTTACCAGCCGCTGCAGCCTGGAGTTGATCCAGAAAGTCCTGCGCGCGGGCATCCAGACCCTGGTCAGCTTGTCGTCGCCTACCGGCCTGGCTCTGCAATGGGCCCGCCGACATAACCTCAATCTCATCCACCTGCCGCAGAAAAATGCGCCGCGGGTCTACAGCCCTGCGATGGAGAACCAGCCATGAGCCAGCATCACCAAGCCGACCAAACCCCGACCCCGCGCTACAAGCCCTACAAAGGCCCGGCCGGTGGCTGGGGCGCACTGATCAGTGTGGCGCAGGCCTGGCTGACCAGCGACAACGCGCTGAAAAACCTGCGCATGATGCTCAAGACCAACCAGAACGGCGGCTTTGACTGCCCGGGCTGCGCCTGGGGCGACTCGCCGGAAAGCGGCATGGTCAAGTTCTGCGAGAACGGCGCCAAGGCGGTCAACTGGGAGGCCACCAAGCGCCGTGTCGACGGTGCCTTCTTCGCCAAGCACAGCGTGACTGCCCTGCTCGAGCAAAGCGACTACTGGCTGGAATACCAGGGCCGCCTGACCGAGCCGATGCGCTACGACGCCGAAACCGACCACTACAAACCCATCAGCTGGGAAGCGGCCTTCGATCTGGTCGGCAAGCATCTCAACGCGCTGCCGAGCCCGGACATGGCCGAGTTCTACACCTCGGGTCGCGCCAGCAATGAAGCGGCTTACCTGTATCAACTGTTCGTGCGCGCCTACGGCACCAACAATTTCCCGGACTGTTCGAACATGTGCCACGAAGCCAGCGGCGTGGCCCTGGCGCAAAGCGTGGGCGTCGGCAAAGGCACCGTGACCTTTGATGACTTCGAACATGCCGATGCGATTTTCGTCTGGGGCCAGAACCCCGGCACCAACCACCCGCGCATGCTCGAACCACTGCGCGAAGCGGTCAAACGCGGCGCGCAAGTGGTGTGCATCAACCCACTGAAAGAGCGCGGCCTGGAACGCTTCCAGCACCCGCAACACCCGCTGGAAATGCTCACAAACGGCGACAAGCCGACCAACACTGCCTACTTCCGCCCGGCGCTGGGTGGCGACATGGCGATCCTGCGCGGCATGGCCAAGTTTTTGCTGCTGTGGGAACGCCAGGCCCAGGCCGAAGGCACGGAAGCGGTGTTCGACCACGACTTCCTCAACGAACACACCGCCAACGTGCTGGATTATCTGGGCAAGATCGACGACACCTCTTGGGATGAAATCGTCGAGCAGTCCGGCCTGACCCTGGTGGAGATCGAGCAAGCGGCGCGCATGTACGCCAAAGGCAAAAACGTGATCATGTGCTGGGCCATGGGCATCACCCAGCACCGCCACTCGGTGCCGACCATCCAGGAAATCGCCAACCTGATGCTGTTACGCGGCAATATTGGCCGCCCAGGCGCCGGCCTGTGCCCGGTGCGTGGTCACAGTAACGTGCAGGGCGACCGCACCATGGGCATCAATGAGCGTCCGCCCGTGGCGTTCCTCGATTCCCTGGAGCGTCGATTCCAGTTCCAGGTGCCTCGCGAAAACGGGCACAACGTGGTCGAAGCCATCCACGCCATGCTCGAAGGCCGCTCCAAGGTATTTATCGGCCTGGGCGGCAACTTCGCCCAAGCCACACCGGACAGCACGCGCACCTTTGAAGCGCTGCGCAATTGCGACCTGACGGTGCAAATCAGTACCAAGCTCAACCGCAGCCACCTGATGCACGGTAAAGACGCGCTGATCCTGCCGTGCCTGGGCCGTACCGACATCGACATCCAGGCAGACGGCCCGCAAGCGGTGACGGTGGAAGATTCGTTCAGCATGGTCCATGGCTCCAACGGCCAACTGCAGCCGCTGTCGAAGCTGATGAAATCGGAGCCGGCGATTCTGGCGGGCATCGCGGCCGCGACGCTGGGCAGTAAACCGGTGGACTGGAACTGGCTGGTGGCCGATTACAGCCGCATTCGAGACCTGATTGCCGACACCATTCCTGGCTTCAAGGACTTCAACGAGAAGATCAAAAATCCAGGCGGCTTCTACCTGGGCAACTCCGCGGGTGCACGCCGCTGGAACACGCCGTCGGGCCGCGCCAACTTCCGCCCGAACATCCTGCCCAAAGACCTGATCCACGAACGCACCCACGCCACCGGTCGCGTGCCGGACCTGATCATGCAATCAATGCGCTCCCACGATCAGTACAACACCACCATTTACGGCCTGGACGACCGCTACCGTGGCGTCAAGGGCCAGCGTGACGTGCTGTTCGTCAACGAAGCCGACATCATCCGCCTGGGCTTCAAGCCGGGACAGAAGGCCGACATCGTGTCGCTGTGGGAAGACGGCCGCGAGCGCCATGTGAAGGGCTTTACCTTGCTGGCGTTTGATATTCCGGCTGGGCAGGCTGCGGCTTATTACCCCGAAGTGAACCCGCTGGTGCCGCTGGAAAGCACGGGTGATGGCAGCCATACACCGACGTCGAAGTTCGTAGCGATCCGGTTGGAAGCGGCGAGCGACAATGGCCTGATCATGGCGCGCTCTGCATAAATCTTCGGGCACAAAAAAAGCCGCTTTTGCATAAAAAGCGGCCGTTCCGAAGTAGATAAAGACTCTCGGAATCAACTTAAGTTCCCCAACCAAAACAGTAACTTAGCGAATTGTGTACAACTCGTGTTACTGGTCGGATTTCTATTGTCACCATTCCGATACAGCCTCAGGATCGCGCGGTCATCCCCTTGAGGTTTCCCCTAATGAAGTTCTCCTCGATTCTCTTGTTGTCCCTTGGCCTGGTCAGTGGCGCAGCCATGGCCGGTGGCACCACCGAAGCCGGTGTGGGCGGCGCATTGGGCGGGGTTCTAGGCTCGGTTGTCGGCCAGCAGATCGGCGGCAACACCGGCTCGACCATCGGCGCAGCCCTGGGTGGCGCAGGCGGCAGCGCGGTGGGTGCGGACAAACGCAGCCGTGGTGAAGCGGCCATTGGCGGCGCTCTGGGCGCAGCGGGCGGCAACGTAGTGGGCCGCAGTGTCGGCGGCAGCACCGGTGCACTGATCGGTTCAGCAGCCGGCGGTGGTGCGGGCGGTGCGCTGGGTAACTACATGGGCAACAAGAGCGATGACGATGATCGTCGCTCCCGTGGGCGTGATTACCGTCGCTATGACCGCGATGATCACCGTGGCCGCGGGCATGCCTATGGCCATCGCAAGAACAAGCATCACTACCGTCACCGTTAAGGCCTGAGGGTGTAGGCGTTCGCGCCTACACCACCAACCGCTGCAACGCCTCGCGCAACATCCCCGGAATCGTCACCGGCTGGTTCGAGCCTCGATCCACAAACACATGCACAAAGCGCCCCGCCGCACAGGCCTCGTCCTCGCCTGACTTAAAAACTGCCAATTCGTACTGCACCGAGCTGTTACCCAGCTTGCCCACCCGCAGGCCTATTTCGATACGTTCGGGAAAAGCAATCGAGGCGAAATAGTCACACGCTGAACTCACCACGAACCCCACGACTTCGCCGTCATGAATATCCAACCCACCTTGCTCGATCAGGTAGGTATTCACCGCCGTGTCGAAGAAGCTGTAGTAGGTCACGTTGTTGACATGGCCATACACATCGTTGTCATGCCAGCGCGTAATGATCGGCTGGAAGTGCAGGTAATCGGCGCGTTGCGGCACTGAGTCAGGCATCGGGTCATCTCGTTAAAGTGAGTTACAGGTCATTCAAATGGGCCTGGGCCCACTCGCGTACCTCGGCATACGGGTAATCTTCCAGCGCAGCAAAACCCGGAATGCCCCGCGCCTTCAACTTGGTAAACAACGGCACACTGATGCCCCCGAGGAAACGCGTCAGGCGTTCCGCCCCAGGCAGGCGGCCGGTGTGTTCATGATGCCTGTGGATAAAATCACCGCACAGCCCCATGAAGCTTTTATCCACAAGCGAGGACAAACCTGGCGGTGGTGGAAGGTGTGCAACGCGGCCGTGGCACACCGAGCAATGCCCACAACGTTGGGGGGCGTTTTCATCGCCGAAATAATCTGCCAAGCGTTGACCGAGGCAGTGTTCGGTGGCGAATAGATCCAGCATGGCGTGAATCCGTGCGACCTCACCAACCTCGTGCTGTTTGAAGCCTGTGTATAACTCTTTGCTCAATACATCAGGGTCAAACTCGGTATCAAGCAGGCTGTAGACCTCCGTCATCTGCTTGCTCTCAAGCTCAATCAGGCCTTGCTCCTGGAAGTAATCCAGCGCCTTTACCACCCGGCCGCGCTCGGCATTATGCTGTTGATAAAGTGCGTCAAAATCCACCGTCGCCCAAGTCTTGGCCCTTTTGCACACCTGGATGATCGCCGCGACAAACTGCTGCCGCTCGCCGGAGAAGCGCGCGAGCAAGGCCTCGGGTTCGATCAGGTACTTGAAACGGTACTCGGCATAAAACGCATAGCGCGGTGCAATCACGCCCTTGAGTTCCAACTGCACCAGCAGCGTCTTCAACGGCAGCTCGCGGATGTTGCTGTGGTCCGACAAGGACCTGAGCAAAAACTCCCACTGCCCCTCGGCCCGAGCGGTCCGCAACTCTTCCAGCACCCGCCGAATACCCTCCTGCTCCGGTGTATCGCCGTACACGAAGTTCTCCAACACATTGAGGCTGTCGCGGTTGGCCAATACCAGGCAGTCCGAGGGCTGCCCATCACGTCCCGCGCGACCTATTTCCTGGCTGTAGTTCTCGATGGATTTGGGCAGATCGAAGTGCACCACATTGCGGATATCACTCTTGTCGATGCCCATGCCGAACGCGATGGTGGCGACGATGCAATTGGAGCGCCCACCCATGAAACGCTGCTGGATACCCTCGCGCTTATCGTGGGGCAAACCCGCGTGATAGGCCTCGGCCTGGATGCCGTTGCGATTCAAATGCTCAGCGATCTGCTCGGCGGTTTTCTGCAGGGTGACGTAGACGATGCTCGGTTGATCAGTGCGCTCACTCATCCACTGCACCAACCGGCGACGCTTGTCCGCACCGCTGACCGGCTCCACCAACAGATTGAGATTGGGTCGGTAGAAGCCCGTGGTGACCACATCACCCGGCGCAATGGCGAACTTCGCCTGCATGTCGGCAATCACCTTAGGCGTCGCTGTAGCCGTCAACAGCAGCGCTTGTGGGATATTGAACTGACGCTGGTAGTCCGGCAGCTTCAAATAGTCCGGACGGAAGTTGTGACCCCACTCAGAAATACAGTGCGCTTCGTCCACCACCAACAGTGAGATCCGCACGCTCTGCAGGAAGTTACGAAAGCGCTCGTTCTTCAGACGCTCCACGGAAATCATCAGGATTTTCAGCTCTCCGGAACGCGCGCGAGCCATCACCTCATTGGCGTCCTCGCGACTCTGGGCCGAACCGATACTGCCTGCCGAGATGCCGTGGCGTTGCAAGAAACCCAGCTGGTCCTGCATCAACGCCAACAGCGGCGACACCACCAACGTCAGGTTAGGCAGCAGTACCGCCGATAGCTGATAGCACAGGGACTTGCCCGACCCTGTTGGAAAAATAGCCGCCGCCGAGCGACCGGCCAGTACGGCACTGATTGTTTCTTGCTGGCCCAGACGAAACTGTGGATAACCGAAGACCTGTTGGAGGGTGTCGTGCATAGCTGTCACTCCGTTGACCGCTGAGGGAGTAAAAAACATAGATCAGCGATCAAGAAAAGGTCGGGGATAAACGCTACAAACTGATACAGAGAAAACCAGCAAGCCCGCGTAAAAACGAAGACAGTAACACGCCAGATCACCTACCCCCGACAAGGAGTCGTGGATGTCTCGATGCACCCTGTTTTCATTGCAACACCTCGCCGTGTTCACGCTGCCGTTGTTGCTGCTGGGCTGTGTAGCCGCTCCCGCCCCAATGCCTGTCGAACCGGACACACAGCGTTTTGAAACGCCCGAATACTTCGAGCAAAAAGCCCTGCCCATTGTCAAAGCATCCTCCCTCTATGCGCGGGGCGGTACCGGCCAGGGCGTAAAAGTCGCGCTGATTGACTCAGGTCTCAACCAGGCGCTGCCCGAGTTTCACGGGCGTGTGGCCGATCCGGGCTATGACTTCGTGACACAGCAGCCAGGCATCCTTGACATCAAGGGCCACGGCACCCAGATGGCCGGCATTCTCGCCGCGAACAAGAACGACCAGGGCATCCACGGCATCGCCTTCAACGCCCAGTTGATCCCTATGCGTTTCGGTGATGACAAGGAACCGTTCTACTTCGACAGTGAAATCGCCCAGGCCTGGGAGCGCGCCTATACCAAGGGCGCACATATTTTCAGTAACTCATGGGCTAACCCCATTGAAGCCAACACCAACGAGGTTCCCGTCTATGAGCGCCTGATGGGTGACTCATTGGAAGTGGCAAAAAAGCTGGTGGCCGAAGGCGCTGTATTCGTTTTCTCAACGGGTAACGAGGTCAAGCGTGAGCCGCTCGCCGAACCTGGCCTTCCCGCACTGGTGCCCGAGCTGGAGAAAGGCTGGATCGCCGTCATGGCCCTCAAGAATGACGGAACGGCCATCAATCTCAAATCCAATTATTGCGGGCTCGCGGCACGCTGGTGCATCGCGGTGCCAGGGGGCGATGGTGGCGCAGGGTTGCTGACCACCAACAAGGATGGCAGCTACGGGCCAACCGCCGGCACCTCGCCGGCCGCCGCCCTGGTCAGTGGCGCTTTGGCGGCACTGCAAAGCCGCTTTCCCGAAATGACACCGCAACAAGTGCGGGAGCGCCTGCTCAGTACGGCAAATCGAACCGGAATCTATGCCAACACCGAAGCCTATGGGCGAGGCTTGATGGACCTCGACGCAGCCTCGCGTCAGTAGCCATCGCTCAAACAGACAATGCCCTACTGGGACGCATTGATATGATTTTTTCTCCGGCCTGCCCTCTGAAGCATTGCGCTACAATAAAGCCTTGCTACCCAGGAGTACGCTGCCATGAGCGAACCGACGTTTGAGCAAAAACAGGATCACTACCACAAGATCCGCCGTTCCAATTACCTGGCCAGCCTGCGCCTGGAAGGGTTCGACACCCAGCCGGCCGACGTCGACAAACCCCTGCCGACCCGCGAAGCCGTCCTCGCCAAGTATCGCAACACCCCACGCTGATGCTCGACAAATACGGGGTGGGCCAGGATCCGTACTGCTACCCCGGTAGCGGCGTCCTGCGTAACCGCCTCGATTTGCATGACGAAGCCCGCCTGCACCAAGCCGAACGGGAATTATCCGAAATCGCCGTAGGCAACCTCCCCCTCTTCCCGCCGCCCTACGACCTCGACCGACTGCAACACATCCACCGCACCCTGTTCGGCGACCTCTACGATTGGGCCGGCGAACTGCGCAGCGTCAACATCCAGAAAGGCGACACGCTGTTCTGCACCCCGGCACGCATCCCGCCGGAAGCGGCGAAGATCATCCGGCGTATGCAAGAGGCCAACTGGTATGTGGGTGTGAGTCAGGCTGAGCTGATCACGCGGATTGCCGAGGCCTACGGCGACCTCAACGTCATCCACCCCTTCCGCGAAGGCAACGGCCGGGCGCAACGGATCTTGTTCGAACAGATCATCGTGAACGCGGGTTTTTCGGTGAACTGGTGGCTGGTGAAACACGCGGCGTGGATACCGGCGAATATTGATGCGGTGGCGTGTGATTATCGGGGGTTGGAGGCGATTTTTGAGCGGTGTGTGAGTCGGCCTGTTGGCAACTGATCACACCAGCTCGACCCATACCAGTCACACGTTTTGCTGTTAAGTCGTTGATAGCCACAAATCCCGGAAAGCCCTGTAAGAAACCGCGCAACGCCTCGACATCCTATTCCGAAACTGATTAAAACTCCTGCCCGGCCCTCTACAAAACTCGCCTTTCCGTGACTGAAACTAGCGCCCTTTCAACAGCTGCCGGCAAACACCCGTGAACATCGAAAGGACTCAACATATCCGCCAAGACTCTACAGCGCTAGAGTGGCCAAGACGATGAGCGAATACACCCACTGGATCTATCTGCTGCTCCTCCTCGCGCTGGCCGCCATAATCGAGAGGACAATAAAGTTGCCCGTACTAAGGAAGTGGTTTGGACTCTGCCTCTTGATAACCGGCCCAATAGTTCCGTTGTATGCCACTTCCTGGATCAGAGGGGCAAAGCTTGAAAGTCTGCCGATAGTTCTCTTTGTGACAGGCATAGGGATGTTGAGCACTCAGAATATCTATTGCCAAGTAAAAGCCCGCAAAGTAAAAGCCAATCACCCATTCCTGCGTGCCCCCACCATGAACCTCGCCCCCAACTTCCCCGAAGACCCCGTCATGCAGCAACTCCTGCAACTGCTGCATGAAGAAATCGGCCTGCCGAAACACAAGACGATCCGCCTGCAAACCTCAATCAATTTCGACCTCGGCTGCGACGGCAGCGAGGCCAAGCAACTGATGGATGCACTGGAACAGGAATTTGCGCTCGACCTGGGCGACTTCGACACTTATCGTTACTTCAACCCACCGGTGTTTGATGTATTTCTCAAACGCCGCGCCAAGGGCCGCGGCGAAAAAGTACCGCTGACCCTCGGCATGCTTTACCTGGCCATAAAGACCCACAGCTGGGACACGCAGACGCTGGAAAACCTGAGCTGAACCACTAAGGACCTTACATGGACGTAATGATGGGCCTGCTGGCCGCCCTGCTCTGGGGTGGTACGGATTTTCTCGTGGGCCTCAACGCCCGCGCCGTGGGTGTCAAACGCGCGGTGTATTTCGGCCAAGCCCTGGGTTTCCTGATCATGACCCTGCTGTTGGTCATTCTCCCGAGCTTGCTGTTCAAAGCCCTCGACGCCGCGCTGAGCGTCTGGCTCCTGGGCATCGCCGCCGCCCTGCTCACTGTCTCCGGCGCCCTGGCGCTGTCCAAGGCCTTTGCCCTTCGTCGCGCCGCTGGTGACGTCCTACGGTGTGGTGACCACCTTGTTCTCCTGGGCCAGCGGTGAGCACATCAGTCTCACACAACTGGGCTGCATCGCCGTGTGCGTAATCGGCGTGATCCTCTCCAGCATCCACAAGGACAACGGCGTCCCTCACAACAACCCTCGCCAGTCGATCGCCTACGCCATGCTCGCCGCCTTGCTATATGGCACCAGTTTCTGGCTGCAAGGCCGCTACACACTGCCGGCGCTGGGGCCCATCACCATGCTCTGGCTCGGTTACCTGGTGGGGCTGTGCGTGTTAGTGGCGATGGTGCTGAAAATAAAGGACGGCCTGAAAATCCCGCCGCTGAAAAACTGCGCGACGCTGACCGGGGCGAGCTTGATGAACCTGGGTGGATTCTCGGCGTTTTCCTGGGGGGCGATGGCGGGGTCGGTGTCAGTGGTGACGGTGATCAGTACGTTGTCTGGCGGGATTGCGGCGATTCTGGGGTTTGTGTTTTTCAAGGAGCGGTTGTCGGCTGTGCAGGTGTTGGGAGTTGTGCTGGTACTGGCCGGCGCGGTGGTTCTGCACGTCGCCAACTAAGCGTTCGCGCACAAAAAAGCCGCCTACAAGAGGCGGCTTTTTCACAACAACCGAATCTTACAACTTAGGACCCGCCGCCTTGATCGCATCGCTCACTTCAAACTTCTTGAAGTTCTCGATGAACAGACCCGCCAGCGCCTTCGCCGCTTCGTCGTAGGCAGCTTTGTCAGCCCAGGTGTTACGTGGGTTCAGCAGGCCGGTTTCAACGCCCGGTACGGCCAGTGGCACGTCGAGGTTGATGGTGTCGAGGTGTTCGGTTTCTGCACCGATCAACGCGCCGCTCTGGATCGCGGCGATGACGCCGCGCGTGGTCGGGATGTTGAAGCGGTTGCCGACACCGTAGCCGCCACCGGTCCAGCCGGTGTTGACCAGGTAGACCTTGGAACCGAAGCCGCGGATGCGCTTGATCAGCAGCTCAGCGTATTCGCCGGCCGGACGCGGGAAGAACGGTGCGCCAAAGCAGGTGGAGAAGGTCGACTTGATGCCGCCGCCGGAACCCATTTCGGTCGAGCCCACCAGCGCGGTGTAGCCGGACAGGAAGTGGTAGGCCGCTTGTTCTTCACTGAGGATCGACACCGGCGGCAGTACGCCGGTCAGGTCGCAGGTCAGGAAGATCACCGCGTTTGGCTCGCCGCCCAGGTTCTTCTCGGAACGTTTGGCAACGTGCTCCAGCGGGTAGGCCGCACGGCTGTTCTGGGTCAGGCTGACGTTGGTGTAGTCGGCGTGCTTGGCCTCGTCGATCACCACGTTTTCCAGCACGGCGCCGTGCTTGATGGCTTTCCAGATGACCGGCTCGTTCTTCTCGGACAGGTCGATGCACTTGGCATAGCAACCGCCTTCGATGTTGAACACCACACCTTCGCCCCAGCCGTGTTCGTCGTCACCGATCAGGTAACGGCTTTCGTCGGCGGACAGGGTGGTTTTGCCGGTGCCCGACAGACCGAAGAACAGGGTCACGTCGCCTGCTTCGCCGATGTTGGCGGCACAGTGCATTGGCAGCACGTCGGAAGCCGGCAGCAGGAAGTTCTGCACCGAGAACATGGCTTTTTTCATTTCACCGGCGTAACGCATGCCGGCGATCAGCACTTTCTTCTGAGCGAAGTTGAGGATCACGCAACCGTCGGAGTTGGTGCCGTCACGCTCTGGCACGCATTCGAAGTTGGCCACGTTGAGCACTTGCCACTCTTCACGACCGGCCGGGTTGTACTGGGCCGGGTTGATGAACAGGCAACGACCGAACAGGTTCTGCCACGCAGTCTGGGTGGTCATTTTCACGGCCAGGTAGTGGTCTTCGGCAGCCCCTACGTGAACATGGGAAACGAAATGCTCTTGCGCGTTATTGAATGCCTCGACGCGAGCCCACAGGGCATCGAACTTGTCGGCCGGGAACTTGCGGTTGATCGGGCCCCAGGCGATGGAAGCCTGGGTGGTAGGCTCTTCAACGATGAAACGGTCGACCGGCGAACGGCCAGTACGGTGACCGGTTTCGACGACCAGCGCGCCAGTATCGGCGAGCACGCCTTCACCACGCTGCAGGGCTTCTTTAACCAGATCGTCAACACTCAGATCGGTGTATACGGCGTTGTTGGCTTGCGTCATGAGGTTCCCCGTCGGCCTATGGCCGAGTGCTCCAAACGTTTTGTAGTAGAAAGTTGCGCACTACTACCGCGAAAAAAGTGGGCCGGATTATGCCAGAAAAGCCCAAAAAGAGTAGGGCCCTCCCGTCAGAACTGCGCTAATCCGGCGTTTGTCAGGTGATTTACCTGTGCTTAAACGTTTTAGTGGCGGGTGTCGGAAGGGGTGTCGATGCCTGCGCCGGCGAACAATTGGGCGACATCGGCTGCATCGAACAGATAACGCTCATTGCAGAACTGGCAGTCGATCTCGATATGGCCGCCGTGCTCTACCACCAGGTTTTGCGCATCTTCCAGGCCGAGGCTGACCAAGGCATTGGCCGAACGCTCGCGCGAGCAGCTGCAGTTGAAGTGCAGGCCCTGTGCGTCAAACAGTCGCACGGCTTCTTCGTGGTACAGGCGATGCAGAATGGTTTCGTTGTCCAGGCCCAACAGCTCTTCGGCCTTCAAGGTGTCGGCCAAGGCGATAATGTGCCGCCAGCTTTCAGCGCGATCATCTTCATCCTTGATGCGATCGGCCGGCAGTTGTTGCACCAGCAGGCCACGGGCCCGCTTGCCGTCTGCGTTAAGCCAGAACCTGGTGCCCACTTGCTGGGACATCACGAAGTAATTGGTGAAGCATTCAGACAGAGTTTTGCCATCGAGATCGACAATGCCCTGGTAGCGCTGGCCTTCGGTCGGGTCGATGGTAAGTGCCAGCACGCCGTTGGGCATCAGGTCGGCGAGGGTGGCGTCAGCAGCGATCTGGTCGGCTTCGTAACGGGCCAGGCCACGGATTTCGCGCTCGCTGGAGCACTCGATCATCAGCATGGGAATCGGTCCTTCAGAGCGCGCCTGCAAGATCAGCAAACCGTCGAACTTCAGGGTGCCAACCAGCAGCGCGGCGGCTGCCATCAGTTCGCCGAGCAATTGCGCGACTGGCTCCGGATAGGAGTGCTTGGCAAGGACTTCGGCATAGCTGCGCTCCAACGAAACCATCTCGCCGCGTGCGTCGCTCTCATCGAAGATAAAGCGTTGGGTGAAGTCGGTATCCGGTAGATCAGTCATAGGTCTGGGTATCTGAAGTGATGACAAAATGATTACAAGGTTTATAAAATTAAACGCTTTAGCACCATCTTGGTGCGGTTTTCTCCTGGAAACAGAGAGCTTAATAGAGCGAAGAGGGACAGTTTATGAACAATCCGGGTTTGTTCCAAGCCAAGTGGGACCTCCGGCGATGGGCTCTTTGCAATCTACTCGCGATCGGACTGCTGTGTTTTTGGCTGTGGCCCACGGGCCAGATGCTCTGTGTGATTTTCGACGAGTGGCTGTTTCATCTGCTCAATGACCCGCTGGCGAGCAACTCAACGTGGCTGCATGTATGGGCCGTGGCCAGTTTGCGGCCGTTTGATGCGGTAGTCGGGGTGATTCTGCTGGCGCTGCTGATTCGTGGCGACTGGGTCTTCAAGGCAGTGCAGGTCCGCCAGGCGACGTTAGGTTTTGTCGGAATATTGCTGCTGTTGCTGTTTATCCGCATGTTGTTTTCAAAACTCGCAGCGCAAATGGGCTGGCAACACAGTAGCCCGTCGATGACGATCAGCGGAGCGGTCCAGATGAGTGACTATTTCCCGGGGCTGGAGAAAACCTGGGAGCTGAAGGACCGTTCGAGCCAGAGCTTCCCGGGGGATCACGCATCGGTGTTGCTGATCTGGGGCATGTTCATGACGGTGTTTGCCAGGCGTATCGGCCAGGTAGTGGTGATCTGGGGCCTGGCGCTGTTGTTCATGATGCCGCGACTGGTGGCGGGCGCGCATTGGGGACAGGACGATTACATCGGCGGCGTGCTGCTGGCCCTGTTGGCGTTGGGCTGGGGGTATTACACGCCGTTTGCGGCGAAGGTGTCGCATGGGTTGCTGCGACTGACGACGCCGGTGTTCGGGTTGCTGGGTAAGCTGCCGGTTATCGGACGATTGAGCGTCATACGCACTGCGGCGTAACGCCACAGGCTAACTGTGGGAGCGGGCTTGCTCGCGAATGCAGAGTGTCAGGTTAAGTGTTTTTCACTGACCCACCGCTTTCGCGAGCAAGCCCCACATTTGAACGCCGATAGCCTGGAGATTTACGCGATCACTCGTCATTGCCACTGCCGCGAAACTTGAACAAGTCGCGGCGTTGCTTCTTGCTCGGTTTGCCATCGGTGGTCATGCCCGTAGCGCCCGCCTTGCGCATGGCCGCCGCGTTTTCGCGCTTGGCAACACTGGCTTCTGTCTCGGCGTACAACGCCTGCGCTTCGGGAGCGCCACGTCGTACAACGGAAAGCGCCTGTACCACGACCGTCTTTTCGTCAAAACCTGTACGAATCTGCAACTCATCACCGACACGCGGCTCTTTGCCCGGCTTGCAGCGCTCGCCGCGATGATGCACCTTGCCGCTCTCGATAGCAGCCTTGGCCAGGGCACGGGTTTTATAGAAACGCGCCGCCCACAACCACTTATCCAGACGGACCTTTTCTTCCTCTTCCTGCTTTTGAGCCACTTGAATTCCTCGCTCTGAAAAATGTCGCAACTTTACCGTTGAACCCCTTCAACGCATAAACCCCCAGGCTCACCTAAGATACGCCAGGTAGCACCCTGTTTTCGCGAGGATTTGCTGTGACCGAATTCCCCCTTTCACTCACCTCGCCCAACCAGCGCTGTGTGGGATGCCAGCAAAGCGAGCCTCTCGGGTTCGATTTTGCATTTGCCTACCAACCTATCGTAGACCTTCGGGACCACTCAATCTTTGCCCACGAAGCCCTGGTGCGGGGCACCCACGGCGAAGGTGCGTCATCGGTGCTGGAGCAGGTCAACGAAAGCAACCGTTACCGCTTCGATCAACGTTGTCGAACCCAGGCGATTGCCGGGGCGGCGGCCTTGGGAATGCAAACCCATCTGTCGATCAACTTCATGCCCAATGCCGTGTACCGTCCTGAGCTGTGCATTCGCAGCACCCTGGAGGCGGCGCGCGCGCATAATTTCCCGTTGAACCAGCTGATTTTCGAAACACTGGAAAGCGAGCACGTAGATAACAATCGCCATTTGACGAATATTCTGCGTGAATACCGCGAATTCGGCTTCAAGACCGCCATCGACGATTTCGGTGCGGGCTATTCGGGGCTGAACCTGCTGGCCGATTTCCAACCTGACTTGATCAAACTCGACATGGCGCTGATTCGCGATGTCGACCAGGATCGCGTCCGTCAGGTCATCGTCCAGGGGATTGTCACAATCTGTGAGCAGTTGAGGGTTACTGTCATCGCCGAAGGCATTGAAAGTGCCGGCGAGCGCGACTTCCTGTCCGACTGCGGAATATTTCTGATGCAGGGTTACTGGTTCGCCAAGCCTGCATTCAACGCCCTGGCCGAGGTATCCCCTCAGACCTGGACGAATTGATCGGTTATCCATCTTGAAGACATTTGACCATTTGACCGTTGTGGGTCTGCGTGAGTGGGTGGCACTTCCAGACTTGGGAGTGGCGGGCCTGCGCGCGAAGATCGACACCGGGGCCAGCACCTCAAGCCTGCACGCTACCGATATCGAGCCGTTTGAGCGCGACGGTGAGCAGTGGGTGCGCTTTACCGCGCACCTGGGCAGCGTTGTGCAGCTGCGTCACCGCCGCTGCGAGGCGCCTCTGGTGACCATGAAAACCATCAAGAGCTCCAACGGCCACGCACAGGTGCGCTATGTCATCAGCACCACACTGGCGCTGGGTGATCGGGTATGGCGGGTGGAGTTCACCCTGGCCTGCCGCAAAGCCATGCGTTACCGGCTGTTGCTAGGTTCCAAGGCTTTGATTGACGGCCAGTTGGTGGTCAATCCCGGCATCAAGTACGTTCAAGACAAGCCGGTGTTCCCGGTCTCTACTATTTCTGCCCCAGGTGCTGCATGAAGATTGCCGTGCTGTCGCGAAACCCGCGTCTGTATTCCACCCGCCGCCTGGTTGAGGCTGGCACCGAACGTGGCCACGAAATGGTGGTGATCGACACGTTGCGTGCCTATATGAACATTGCCAGCCACAAACCGCAGATTCACTACCGGGGCAAACCGCTGGAGGGGTTTGATGCAGTGATCCCACGCATCGGTGCTTCAGTGACATTTTATGGCTGCGCGGTGTTGCGTCAGTTTGAAATGATGGGAGTGTTTCCCCTCAATGAATCGGTCGCCATTGCGCGATCACGAGACAAACTGCGCTCGCTGCAGTTGCTGTCGCGTCGAGGCATTGGCCTACCGGTGACTGGCTTCGCCCACTCCCCCGACGACATCCCGGACCTGATCGAGATGGTCAACGGCGCACCGCTGGTCATCAAGGTACTGGAAGGCACCCAGGGTATCGGTGTGGTGCTGTGTGAAACCGCGACGGCGGCAGAGTCGGTGATTGAGGCATTCATGGGCCTCAAGCAAAACATTATGGTGCAGGAATACATCAAGGAAGCCGGTGGTGCGGATATCCGATGCTTTGTGGTAGGCGACAAAGTGATCGCGGCAATGAAGCGTCAGGCAAAGCCCGGTGAGTTTCGCTCCAACCTGCACCGTGGTGGCAGCGCCAGCCTGATCAAGATCACCCCGGAAGAGCGCATGACGGCGCTACGAGCAGCCAAGGTGATGGGGTTGAGTGTGGCAGGTGTGGATATCCTGCGCTCCAATCACGGACCGCTGGTGATGGAGGTGAACTCATCGCCGGGCTTGGAAGGGATTGAAACCACCACCGGCAAGGACGTGGCGGGGATCATCATTCAGCATCTGGAGAAAAATGGTGGGCCGAATATGACCAGGACCAAGGGCAAGGGTTAGAGAAGCAGCTTGTAGCCTCAAGCTATAAGCTGCAAGAGAGGCAAAAAAGCGATCCGCTTTTCTCTTGCAGCTTTAAGCTTGGAGCTTGCAGCTGTGTCTATACCGCGTCGCGGGGCAACATCAGGCCGAGCGGCAAGCGTACCCGCGCTTCCAGGCCACCTTCTTCGCGGTTGCGCAGTTCAACATTGCCGCCATGCATCGAGGCAATCCGTCGCACAATCGCTAGTCCCAAGCCAGTCCCCTTACCACCTCGGGCACGATCGCCACGGGTGAACGGGTTGAAGATACCTTCCAGCTCATCCGGGTCGATGCCGGCCCCCCGGTCCAAAACGCTCAGCACCACATAAGGCGCAGCGCTGTCACCGGACACGTAGGCCGCCACTTCCACATCGGAACCGGCGTGATGCAAAGCGTTACCGATCAGGTTATTCAAAAGGCGCTTCATCGACACCCGACGCAACGCAAACGGCTGGATAGGTTCCAGGCGCATGCGCACCTGCTCACCATTCTGGTTATAGGGGGCGACCACCTCACGCACCAAGTCCGTCAGGTCGACCTCTTCAACCACTTCATCACGGCCATCGCGGATAAATGCCAGGAACTGATCGAGAATCGCGTCCATGTCCTCAATGTCACGGACCATGTCATCGGTGAGGTCGCTATGGTTACCCATCAACTCCAGAGACAAGCGCAGTCGCGTCAACGGGGTACGCAAGTCGTGGGATACCCCCGCCAGCATCAGCTCGCGCTCGCGCCCGGCCTGTTCGACGTCTTCCGCCATCTGGTTGAACGCACCGTACACTTCGGTCATCTCGCTGGGCGTATCGCTGACCGGCAGACGCACACTGCGGCCCTGACCCAATTGACGGGCGGCAAACACAAGACGCTTGAGCGGCTGGTTGAGCTGGCGCACGAAAATCCACGCCGAGGCCGTTGAAAGCAAGCCGATCGCCAGGAACCACCCCAACACGTTCCAGATTTTCTGCCCCCGCAGTGGGTGCGGGTACAAAGGCACTTTCAACCAGTCCTCGCCCAGGCTTGGTGCACGTACCCACAGTGCCGGCGACACATGCATGCGCAGCCGCACCTCGGTGTCTTCACCCAGTTCAGCCTGCATCTGGCGTTGGTAGATTTCACTGTAGGGCCAATGCTGCTCGCCCTCCGGCACACCTGCACCGGCGACACGTACCAGGGTCGCGGCCTTGGCGATCTTCTCGCGGTTCTCAGGGTCCGCCGCCCAATAGGCGCGCAGCGTCAGGGCGACACCGTGGCTGTATTGTCGGTCTACCAGCACGTCCTCGTTCATCAACAGATAAACCAGCGTGAGTGCCTTGGAAAACAGAACGACGATCAGCACCAGCCAAAGGGTGCGGGAAAAGAAACTTTGGGGGAACCACAGCGGGGTTTTCATAGAAGACAGCTAGATACCTTGCAGGAACGAACGGCGCTCGCAGAATTGCAGACGCCGGGCATCCCGTCGACCCTCATGGAGTCAATCACCAGGATACCCGCCCCTGCAAATCAGCGATCAACTGGTTTTATTGCCGTCCGGCACAAACACATAACCCACGCCCCACACCGTCTGGATATACCGAGGCTTGGACGGGTCCGGCTCGATCATCCGACGTAGACGGGAGATCTGCACGTCGATGGACCGCTCTAACGCATCCCATTCCCGGCCACGGGCCAGGTTCATCAGCTTGTCGCGGGTCAACGGCTGGCGAGCATTCATCACCAGGGCCTTGAGCACGGCGAATTCGCCGGTAGTGAGCATATGCACTTCATCGCCACGCTTGAGCTCACGGGTGGCCAGCGACAGTTCGTAGTCGCCAAAGGTGACGCTTTCGTCTTCGCTGCCCGGCGCGCCCGGTACCGGCGGCGCCTGGCGACGCAGTACGGCTTTGACCCGCGCCATCAACTCGTCAGGGTTGAACGGCTTGGCCAGATAGTCGTCAGCGCCCAGCTCGAGGCCTTTGATGCGGCTCAGCTCATCGCCCTTGGCGGTGAGCATGATGATTGGAATCTGGTTGTTTGCGCCGCGCAGGCGTTTGCAGGCAGTCAGGCCGTCTTCGCCGGGCAGCATCAGGTCGAGTACGACCAGGTTGAAGACTTCACGCCCCAACAGGCGGTCCATCTGCTCGGTGTTCGGCACCGCGCGGGCACGGTAGCCCTTGGAGTTGAAAAAACGCTCCAGCAAGCTGCTCAGCCCCGGATCGTCGTCAACGATGAGAATTTTTTCGCCTTCAGCAGTTTGTGCAGTGCTGCTCATTAGATGCTCCTCTTATCTCGGCGCGCATTATGGCGTAGCTGCCGTTATACGCACCGTGTGCATTGTTAGCAGATTTTTCCTCTACTGCCAGCGAACCCGCGCCCTACAACCGTTGGCGCAGTACCCCCCAGGTGCAGAACGTTGGTTATAATGCGGCGCCTTCGCGCAGGGCAACGTCAGATCGTTACCGTTTACTGCCGGAGTTTTTTCACCCGCTTGTCGTGATTTTTTCGATTTCGAGGGTCAATAGGCTGCCTCTCGACCCAGGCAGCGGCGCCAGTCGGGCCGCTCAACCAGCCTCCCAAGGCCTTGTTTTCCGGGCCTGTGAGCTGCTTTTAAGAATTTCAGGTGGTTTTATGGACAGCATCAACAGCCGCATCGCCGAAGAACTCGGTGTACGCCCACAACAGGTCGAAGCGGCCGTCGCTCTACTGGATGAAGGTTCCACGGTGCCCTTCATCGCCCGTTACCGTAAAGAAGTGACCGGCAGCCTCGACGACATTCAATTGCGTCACCTGGAAGAGCGCCTACGCTACCTGCGAGAACTCGACGAACGGCGCATCAGCATCCTCGCCAGCATCGAGGAACAAGGCAAGTTGACGCCTCAACTCGAGCGCGACATCAAGCTCGCCGACACCAAGACCCGCCTCGAAGATCTTTACCTGCCGTACAAACAGAAACGTCGCACCAAAGGCCAGATTGCCCTGGAGGCTGGTCTGGGCGAACTCGCTGACGGTCTGTTCAATGATCCTTCGTTGACCCCGGACACCGAAGCTGCCCGGTTCATCGACGCCGAAAAAGGCATCGCCGACGTCAAGGCCGCCCTCGAGGGTGCCAAGTACATTCTCATGGAGCGCTTCGCCGAAGACGCCAGTCTGCTGGAAAAACTGCGCACTTACCTGAAGCAGGAAGCCATCCTCAGCGCCCGCGTTATCGCCGGTAAAGAGGAAGAGGGCGCCAAGTTCCGCGATTACTTCGAACACGACGAACCGCTCAAAAGCATGCCGTCCCACCGTGCACTGGCGATTTTCCGCGGTCGTAACGAAGGCATTCTCAGTTCCGCGCTGAAAGTCGGCGACGAGCTGCCGGGCACCATGCACCCGTGCGAAGGCATGATCGGCCAACAATTCGGCATCCAGAATCAGAACCGTCCTGCAGACAAGTGGCTTGGTGAAGTCGTGCGCTGGACCTGGAAGGTCAAGCTCTACACCCACCTGGAAACCGACTTGCTGGGCGAGTTGCGCGACGCCGCCGAAACCGAGGCGATCAACGTCTTCGCCCACAACCTGCACGACCTGTTGCTGTCGGCCCCGGCCGGCCCACGCGCCACCCTGGGCCTCGACCCGGGCCTGCGTACCGGCTGCAAGGTCGCCGTGGTCGACGCCACCGGCAAGCTGCTGGACCACGCCACTGTGTATCCGCATGTGCCGCATAACAAATGGGACCAGACCCTGGCGATCCTGGCCGCCCTGTGCGCCAAGCACGGCGTGGACCTGATCGCCATCGGCAACGGCACCGCCAGCCGTGAAACCGATAAGCTGGCCGCCGAGCTGATCAAAAAATATCCAGCCATGAAGATGACCAAAGTCATGGTCTCCGAGGCCGGCGCTTCGGTGTACTCGGCGTCGGAACTGGCCTCCAAGGAATTCCCGGACCTCGACGTGTCGATCCGTGGTGCGGTGTCCATCGCCCGTCGCCTACAGGACCCACTGGCCGAATTGGTCAAGATCGACCCTAAATCCATCGGCGTCGGCCAGTACCAGCACGACGTGTCTCAGCTGAAACTCGCGCGCGGCCTGGATGCGGTGGTGGAAGACTGCGTAAACGCCGTCGGCGTGGATGTGAACACCGCCTCCGTCGCCTTGCTGGCGCGTATTTCCGGCCTCAACGCCACCCTGGCGCAAAACATCGTGACCCATCGCGACGAAAACGGGGCGTTCAAAACCCGTGCAGCGCTGAAAAAAGTCGCACGCCTGGGTGAAAAAACCTTCGAACAAGCCGCTGGTTTCCTACGCGTGATGAACGGCGACAACCCGTTGGATGCCTCCGCAGTCCACCCGGAAGCCTACCCGCTGGTGCAACGCATCGCCGCCGAGACCAACCGCGACATCCGCTCGCTGATCGGCGACGCCGCGTTCCTCAAGCGCCTGGATCCCAAGCAGTACACCGATGAAACCTTCGGTGTGCCGACCATCACAGACATCCTGCAAGAGCTGGAAAAACCCGGCCGCGACCCACGTCCCGAGTTCAAGACCGCCGAGTTCCAAGACGGCGTCGAAGACCTCAAGGACCTGCAGTTGGGCATGATCCTCGAAGGCGTGGTTACCAACGTGACCAACTTCGGCGCCTTTGTGGACATCGGCGTGCATCAGGACGGTTTGGTGCATATTTCCGCGCTTTCGGAGAAGTTCATCAAGGACCCGCGTGAAGCGGTGAAAGCCGGTGACGTGGTCAAGGTAAAGGTCATGGAAGTCGACATCCCACGCAAACGCGTCGGCCTGTCGATGCGCATGAGCGACACCCCCGGCGAGAAAATCGACGGTGCCCGTGGCGCACGTCCTGGTTCTACGCCGCGCCAGTCGCAAAACAATGCACCGCGCAAGGAAACCGTCACCACCGCACCAACCAACAACGCCATGGCCTCGCTGTTCGCCAACGCCAAACAGTTGAAGAAACGATAATGGAGATCCCGGCCGGTTTGACCCAGAGCGCGTTCAGCGAACTGATCGGCTGCCGCCTGCAACGCCTTGAAGAGGGCGTTGCCGAGGTGTCCCTGACTCTGGAGCCGAAGCTGCGCAATCGCGCGGGCAAGCTCCATGGCGGGGCGATTTTCAGCCTGGTGGACATTACGATGGGGCTAGCCTGCTCCAGCTCACATGGTTTCGACCAACAGAGCGCGACCATCGAGTGCAAGATCAACTACATTCGTGCCGTAGAAGATGGTGACGTGCTGTGCACCAGCCGGGTGATTCATGCCGGTCGCCGCACGTTGGTGGTCGAAGCTGACGTGTATCAAGACGAAAGACTTGTCGCAAAAGCACAGGGCACCTTCGCTGTCCTATAGCTCCCCACCCCCGATTTGAGTTAATTTCGGCGCTGCAATCACAGCGTCGGAATTTTCTCGCTGCGCTGTAGCCAAATTCATGGAGTGAAGTCGGCATTTTCAGAGCGGGTTAAATCGACTCTAAACCAGGCGATCACGCCAGTTTTAACTTCACCCTTGTAGACCGTCCTGCCCACCCCCATATTGGGGCGACTGACGCGTGAAGGAATCCAACTTGAGCGAACTTCTCAACCGCCGCCTGGCCCTGCTCGGCAAGCGCGAACACCTCTCCCTGCTAGAGCAGTGCCTGCACGGCATCGAGCGCGAATGCCTGCGTGTCACCGGTGAGGGTCGACTGGCGCAAACGCCGCACCCTGAAGCCCTGGGCGCCGCGTTGACCCACGAACAGATCACCACCGACTACTCGGAATCGCTGCTGGAGTTCATCACACCCGCCCTGCCCAACCCGGCCGATACCCTGAGCAGCCTGGACAAGATCCATCGCTTTGCCTACACCAAGCTCGGCAGCGAATACCTGTGGAGCCCGTCGATGCCGTGCCCGCTGCCGGCCGAGGAAGACATCCCGATTGCCTACTACGGCACGTCCAATATTGGACAGCTCAAGTACGTGTATCGCAAGGGGCTGGCGCTGCGTTACGGCAAGACCATGCAGTGCATCGCCGGCATCCACTACAACTTCTCGCTGCCGGAAGAGCTGTGGCCGCTGCTTAAAGAGACTGAAGGATTTGTCGGCACTGACCGCGACTACCAATCCACTGCCTATATCGCGCTGATCCGTAATTTCCGCCGCTACAGCTGGCTGCTGATGTACCTGTTCGGTGCCTCGCCTGCATTGGACGCCGGTTTCCTGCGCGGTCGTTCGCACCAGCTGGAAGTGCTCGACGCCGACACGCTTTACCTGCCCTACGCCACCAGCCTGCGCATGAGCGACCTGGGTTACCAGAGCAACGCCCAGGCCGGCCTTACGCCGTGCTACAACGACCTGGCCAGCTACACCGATAGCCTACGCGAAGCGGTGGCAACCCCCTACGCACCGTACGTCGAAATCGGCACGCACAAGGATGGTGAATGGGTACAGCTCAACACCAACATCCTGCAGATCGAAAACGAGTACTACTCCAACATCCGTCCCAAGCGTGTGACTTACACCGGCGAGCGGCCGATCCAGGCGCTGATGGTCCGTGGCATCCAGTACATCGAAGTGCGCTGCCTGGACATCAACCCGTTCCTGCCGATGGGCATCGACCTGCCGGAGTCGCGTTTTCTCGACGCCTTCCTGCTGTATTGCGCGCTCAACGACAGCCCGCTGTTCGCCGACAACGAGTGCGGCAACGCCACCTCCAACTTCCTCAGCGTGGTCAAGGAAGGCCGTCGTCCCGGCCTGCAATTGCAGCGTCAGGGCCAGCCTGTGGACATGAAGGAATGGGCTGCCGAACTGCTGGAGCAGATTGCCCCGTTGGCTGCGCTGCTCGATGAAAGCCACGGCATCACCGAGCACAGCCAGGCACTGGATGCCCAGTTGGCTAAGGTCAAGGACTCGTCCCTGACCCCGTCGGCCCAGGTATTGGCAGCGATGGCCGAGCGTAAGGAGAGTTTTGCGCAGTTCTCCCTGCACCAGAGTCAGCTGCACGCCGAGCATTTTCGCAAAGAGCCGTTGCCAGCTGAAGAGCAGGCACGCTTTGAAGAGCTGGCGCGGAACTCACTGGCGCAACAGGCAGAGCTGGAGCAGAACGAAGTGGGCGACTTTGATGTGTTTGTCGGGTCCTACCAGGCGAGCATTCTGGCCATCAGCAACTAAAGCCTTACGCAAAACCCCTGTGGGAGCGGGCTTGCTCGCGAATGCGGTGGATCAGTCGAGACATCTGGTGACTGACACTCAGCATTCGCGAGCAAGCCCGCTCTCACATCTGGCCTATGCGCCTTGAAGACTCACGTACTTTTCTTCTCATAAGCTAATTCGAAAATGTTATTTATTTTCGGATTCTTAGATCATTTAGTCTCCTCACACGCCGACCCTCGGCCGCCTGATTGAGGAGCTTCCCCTTGAAACTGCTTACCCCTCTGCGCTTCCTGGCCGCATTGTCACTGGCCGGTGCCAGCCTGTTTGCCCAGGCGGCAGATGTGACCATCGCTTACCAGACCACCGTGGACCCGGCCAAAGTTGCCCAGGCCGACGGCGCCTATGAAAAAGCCACCAACGCCAAGATCAACTGGCGCAAATTCGACAATGGCGCCGACATCATCGCCGCCATCGCGTCCGGCGACGTGCAGATCGGCTACCTCGGTTCCAGCCCGCTGACTGCCGCGATCACCCGCAAGGTACCGGTTGAAACCTTCCTCGTCGCCACCCAGATCGGCGGCGCTGAAGCCCTGGTGGCGCGCAACGGTTCGGGGATCAACAGCCCGCAGGACCTGATCGGCAAGAAAGTCGCCGTGCCGTTTGTGTCCACCGGACACTACAGCCTGCTGGCTGCGTTGAAGCACTGGAACATCGACCCGTCAAAAGTGACCATCCTCAACCTCGCCCCACCGGCGATCATCGCCGCCTGGAAGCGTGGCGATATCGACGCGACTTACGTGTGGGATCCCGCCCTCGGCGTGGCCAAGGAAAACGGCAAGGTGCTGATCACCTCCGGCGAACTGGCAAAGTTCGGCGCGCCGACCTTCGATGCCTGGATCGTGCGTAAGGATTTTGCAGAGAAGCACCCGGCAATCGTCACGGCGTTTGCCAAAGTCACCCTGGACGCCTACGCCGCCTACCGCAAAGACCCACAAGCCTGGCTCGCCGACAAAGGCAACGTCGACAAACTGGTGAAACTCTCCGGCGCCAAGGCCAGCGACATTCCACTGCTGCTGCAAGGCAACGTCTACCCGTTGGCCGCCGACCAGGTGACCCTGCTAGGCGCACCGACCACCAAGGCCGTGAATGACACCGCCGCGTTCCTCAAGGAGCAAGGCAAGGTCGACGTCGTGCTGCCGGACTACGCGCCTTACGTCAGCGCTAAGTTCATTACCAACTGATCAGGAGTTCATTGCGATGGCCTTGCTACAACTGGAGCGCATCAGCGCACAGTACCCAGGCGCCACAGAACCGGTACTGTCAGACATTTCAATCGACCTGGGGTCCCAGCAATTGCTGGTGGCCCTCGGCCCGTCCGGCAGTGGCAAGACTTCGCTGTTGAACCTGATTGCCGGCTTTGTCGAACCGTCCGCCGGGCGCATCACCCTCGATGGCGTGCCGGTCAAAGGCCCGAGCGCCGAGCGTGGCGTGGTGTTTCAGGACGACGCTCTGCTGCCCTGGCAGGACGTGCTGGCCAACGTAGGTTTCGGCCTGGAACTGGCTGGTGTATCCAAGGCGCAACGCGACGTGCGTGCTCGGGAAATGCTGGCCCTGGTGGACCTGGCCGGTTTCGACAATCGCCGTATCTGGCAGCTCTCCGGTGGGCAGAAGCAACGCGTCGGCCTGGCTCGTGCGCTAGCTGCCGACCCTCGCGTGTTGCTGATGGACGAACCCTTCGGCGCCCTCGACGCCTTCACCCGCGAACAGATGCAGGAGCTGCTGCTGCAAGTCTGGCGGCGCACGGCCAAGCCGGTGTTCCTGATTACCCACGACATCGAAGAGGCGGTATTCCTCGCCACTGAGCTGATCCTGCTGGCGCCCAAGCCCGGCCAGATCGTCGAGCGCCTGAGCCTGGACTTCGGCCAACGCTACGCCGCCGGTGAGTCGGCGCGAGCGATCAAGTCCGATCCGCGCTTTATCGAAACCCGCGAACACGTGCTGGCCAAAGTGTTCTCCCAACGGCAGGTGTCCGCATGAGCAGCTACGAACTGCCCGCCTCAGCCGCCAAGCCGGCGGTGCACGCGGTTATCCCGATGCGCCGCAGCTTGAGCACCCGTTGGATCAGCCTGCTGACCCTGGTCGCCTTGCTGGTGATCTGGTGGGCCGTGACCGCCACCGGTTTGATCGAACCGCTGTTCCTGCCACCGCCGTCCGCGGTACTGCAAAAAGCCTGGCTGCTGGCGACCACGGGCTACATGGACTCCACCTTGTGGCAACACTTGGGCGCGAGCTTAAGCCGTATCGGCCTGGGCCTGGGCTTTGCGGTGCTGACCGCCGTGCCGGTGGGGATCGCCATCGGTTCCAATCGTATTGCCCGGGGTGTACTCGACCCGCTGATCGAGTTCTACCGGCCGATCCCGCCGCTGGCCTACTTGCCGCTGATCGTGATCTGGTGCGGCATTGGCGAGCTGTCCAAGGTGCTGCTGATTTACCTGGCGATCTTCGCGCCGATTGCCATCGCCACCGCGACCGGTGTGCGCACGGTCGACCCGGCCAAGCTGCGCGCGGCGCAGTCGTTGGGCGCCACCCGCGCGCAGTTGATTCGCCATGTGATCCTGCCGAGCGCCCTGCCCGACATCCTCACTGGCGTGCGCATCGGCTTGGGCGTGGGCTGGTCGACATTGGTCGCCGCCGAGCTGATCGCCGCCACTAGCGGCCTCGGCTTCATGGTGCAGTCGGCGGCGCAGTTTCTGGTCACCGATGTGGTGGTGCTGGGCATCCTGGTCATCGCCCTGATCGCCTTCGCCATGGAAATGGGCCTGCGTGCCCTGCAGCGTAAATGGGTGCCGTGGCATGGCCAGGCACATTGATTGATGAGAACCGCATGAGCAGCCTGACCGTTACCCCCTTGAGCACCGCCCTCGGCGCCCAGATCAGTGGCGTCGATATCACCCAGCCGCTGAACCTCGAACAGCGCGACGCCATTGAACAGGCGTTGCTCACCCACTCGGTGCTGTTCTTTCGCGGCCAAGCAATCACCCCGCAGCAGCAGGCGCGGTTCGCGGCGAATTTCGGCGACCTGCATATCCATCCGATTTACCCCAACGTGCCGGAACAGCCCGAAGTGCTGATCCTCGACACCGCCGTCACCGACGTGCGCGACAACGCCGTATGGCACACCGACGTGACCTTCCTGCCCACCCCCGCGCTGGGTGCGGTACTCAGCGCCAAGCTGCTGCCGGCTTTTGGCGGCGATACGCTGTGGGCCAGTGGCATTGCCGCGTATGAGGCACTGTCCGAGCCTTTGAAGCGCTTGCTCGATGGGCTGACGGCGACCCACGACTTTACCAAGTCCTTCCCGCTGGAGCGCTTTGGCAACACCGCCGAGGACCTGGCGCGCTGGGAAGAAACCCGCAAGAAGAACCCGCCGCTGTCGCATCCAGTGGTGCGCACGCACCCGGTGAGTGGACGCAAGTCGCTGTTTGTCAGCGATGGGTTCACCACCAAGATCAATGAGCTGGAACCGGCGGAAAGCGAGGCGATTCTGAAGCTGCTGTTCGCCCACGCGACACGCCCGGAGTTCACCATCCGCTGGCGCTGGCAGGAAAATGACGTGGCGTTCTGGGACAACCGCGTGACTCAACATTACGCGGTGGATGATTACCGACCGCAGCGGCGGGTGATGCACCGGGCGACGATTCTTGGGGATGTACCGTTCTAGAGACAACCAGAGATCAACATGTGGGAGCGGGCTTGCTCGCGAAGGCGGAGTGTCAGTCAACAGATTCAGCGACTGATCCACCGCATTCGCGAGCAAGCCCGCTCCCACACTGAGCGCGTACTCCTTTTTACTCAGCCGTGGATGGCTTTTCCCACAAATTAATCCCACCTTCCTGCGCAAACCGATCAATCTCCGCCAGTTCCTCGGCGCTGAAGCTCAAGTTCTTCAACGCACCAACGTTCTCGATAATCTGCTCCGGCCGGCTCGCACCGATCAGCGCGCTCGTCACCCGTGGGTCACGCAGGGTCCAGGCCAATGCCAGTTGGGCCAGGCTCTGACCACGGCGCTGGGCGATTTCATTCAGTGCACGTACATGGGCGATGTTGGCTTCGGAAAGGTGCTTGGCCTGCAACGAACCACCGCCTGGACGATTCACCCGCGCATCCGCCGGTACGCCATTGAGGTACTTGTCGGTCAGCAGACCCTGGGCCAACGGCGTGAACGCGATCACGCCGGCGCCGAGTTCTTCGGTGGTGTCCAGCAGGTCTTTTTCCACCCAACGGTTGAGCAGATTGTAGGCCGGCTGATGGATCAACAGTGGCACTTTCCACTCTTTTAGCAGCGCAGCAATTTCGCGGGTTTTCACGCCTGAATAGGATGAAATGCCGATGTACAACGCCTTGCCTTGTTGAACGGCGGTGGCGAGGGCACTGGCGGTTTCTTCCAGCGGGGTGTCGGCGTCAAAACGGTGGGAGTAGAAGATGTCCACGTAGTCGACGCCCAGGCGTTGCAGGCTCTGGTCGAGGCTGGCCAGCACGTACTTGCGCGAGCCACCGCCCTGACCATAAGGACCGGGCCACATGTCCCAACCCGCTTTGCTGGAGATGATCAGTTCGTCGCGGTAGTGCTTGAAGTCTTCGCGCAGCAAACGGCCGAAGTTGATCTCGGCGCTGCCGTAGGGCGGCCCGTAGTTGTTGGCCAGGTCGAAGTGGTTGATGCCCAGGTCGAACGCGGTGCGCAGCAGGGCGCGCTGGGTGTCGATCGGGGTGCTGTCGCCAAAGTTGTGCCACAGGCCCAGGGACAGTGCGGGAAGCACCAACCCACTGCGGCCTACACGGCGGTACGGGATAGATTCATAGCGGTTCTCGGCAGCAATGTAAGTCATCGAATCCTCTCTTGGACGTCGGCAAAGAAGGCCTGGGAATAAGATTATTCCTAGGCCTTTTACCAGCTGAATCGCTTAAGTCTGCCGCTCCGTTCTACAGCAATTTCCTACCAGAGTGGAACGACATAACTCACATAGAAGCGGTTTTCATCTTGCACGGTGGCACCGCTGATGTCCGGGCTGGCGTGGGCGTTTTTCCAGGTCACACCCAGGCCTTTGAGGGTGCCGGTGGGCACTTGATACGCCACGGCGACGTTACGCTCCCATTCGCTGGTAGTGCCTTGCGCCGTGCGAATGTCATCGCCGTGGGCATAGGCGGCGGAGAACGTCAGGCCCGTGAGGCCAAGCTTACCGAAGTCATACTTGTACTGCGCAAGCCAAGTGCGCTCACCGGCGTGTTGAAATTTATTCAACTGCATGTTTGTCAGCGCTGGGGTGTCGGCGCCTGAGCCCGGACCCTGGCGGTTGTCGCCGCTGTTGAGGCCGGAATCCAGATACGGGAAGTCGCTGTCGCCGCTGTTCTTCTGGATACCCAGGCCGACGGTGTGGCCGTCCAGGCTGTAGCTTTCAAGCAAGCTGGCGGTGGTCTGGTTGATACGGCCCTTGTTTACACCATCGCCATACAAGCCACTCGCGGCGTAATCTTTTTCGCCATCGGCGTTGCCGCCCACACCCAGGCTGCGGAACACACGCACGTCGGTGTCGATAGCGCCTACGGACAACGCATCATGGCGCTTGGCGCCGAGGAAGAACTGCTGGTAGTAATCTTCAAGGTTGGAGTACCACAAGCTGACCGTGGTGTTCTGGATGCCGGTGTAGTCCGCACCGCCGAACAGGAAGCGATCACTCTCTTTGGTGCCGCCGGCGGTGATCATGCCCTGGTCGCCGGTTTCGTTGCGGATCTTGGTCTTGAAGATATCGCCGCCGGTGAAGGTGAAATCGCTCAGGTCCTTGGACACCAGTTGCACACCGGTGTTGGTCTGCTGGTACAGGCGCCCGTCCGTGTTGGCGAGGATTGGGTTGTTGCCGTAGAGCGTACCGACGCGCAGTTCATCCTTGGCAAAACGCATCTTGAATGTCGGGCTCAACACGCCGAACTGGTCGGCGGACTTGCCGTTGTCCAGT
Source organism: Pseudomonas sp. HN11 (assembly GCF_021390155.1). NCBI lineage: Bacteria > Pseudomonadati > Pseudomonadota > Gammaproteobacteria > Pseudomonadales > Pseudomonadaceae > Pseudomonas > Pseudomonas sp. HN11. The sequence goes on along the minus strand of NZ_CP089985.1, from coordinate 237,387 downwards.
GGGAACATGCTGCCGGGGTAGCGGCCCTGGTGATCCTTGTCGTTGAGATCGCCGCCGGAGTCCAGTTTCAAACCGTAGAACGCCTGCAGATCCAGGCCAAAACCCACCGGGCCTTCGGTGTAGCCGGAATTGAAGTTGAACTCGAACCCCTGGCCCCAATCGCGAATGCTGTGGGCCTTGGCGTTGCTGTTCACCACATCACGCCCTTGCTGGTTGAGGTAGCGGTTGAGCAGGGTCACATCGGCGTGGCTGTCATCGATAAAATCGGCATGGGCGGACAGCATAAAGCTCGCCATGGCGGCACCCACCATAGGGCTTATCAACGTCTTCATTGTTACCGGTCTCCGCCACTGTTCTGAAATGAAAGCGTCAAACGCTTCACACAATTACGCAGTGGCCAGATGACAGTTGCGCGTCAAAGCACGCTGCAGACGGATGAAATTAAATTTATGAAACCCTTCTACTGCGCGGCTTAGCGGGCGTTTTCGAACACTTCGGCGAGCCAATCGACGAACACTCGCACCCTCGGCGACATATGTCGGTTCTGCGGATACAACACTGAAACCGGCATCAAGGGCGGCGGTGTTTCGCGCAGGATTTCACGCATCACACCCTGCTCGATCAGCTCCGCCATGCGGTAATGCGGGCACTGGATAATGCCCAGTCCGGCCACCGCGCTGGCGGAGTAAATCTCCGCGCCGAACACCGACAGCGCGCCCTCGATACTCACCTCCTGCAACTCGCCATTCACCATGAATTCGAACGGAAACAGCTTCGCGGTAGTGCGCGAAACGTAGTTCACCGCGCGATGCTGACTCAGCTCGGCGAGGCTCTTGGGTTCGCCATATTTACGCAGGTAGGCGGGGCTTGCGCAGGTCACCTGGCGCAGGTTTGCCACGCGCCGACCAATCAAAGCGGAATCCCCCAGATTGCCCGCGCGCAGCACGCAATCCACGCCCTCGGCAATCAGGTCGACAAAGCGATCCGCCTCGCTGATGGACAGTTCGATGTCCGGGTAACGCGCCATAAAATGCGGCAGCGCCGGCACCACAAAATACTTGGCCAATGTGCCGTGCAGATCCACGCGCAAGCGCCCCTTGGGCGCCACGCTTCGAAACGCCAGTTCGGCTTCTTCCAGCTCCGCCAGCAATTGCACACAGCGTTGGTAATAGGCCTCGCCATCCAGGGTCGGGCGCACGCGACGGGTGCTGCGTTCCAGCAGGCGCGTGCCGAGCCAAGCTTCGAATTGGTTGAGAGTGTGGGTCAGGGTGGCGCGGGGCAGGTTCAAGTCATCGGCCGCCAGAGTGAAGCTGGAACGTTCGTAAATCCGCACGAAGACCTTCATGGCTTTGACTTGATCCACGCTGTACTCCTTGATTGTTGGCGATTGTTGAACAGTCAAGGCAACTCTGGCGCATTTATCGGTCTGGGTAAACATGTGAACCTGCTTTCACACCCCGTTCAAGGACCCCAGATCATGACAACTCAAGTTGCAATCATCACCGGCGCTTCCCGTGGTATCGGCGCCGTTATCGCCCGGCAACTCGCCGCCGACGGTTACGCCGTGGCCATCAACTACGCCAGCAGCGCCACCGAGGCGTCAAGGCTGGTGGTGGAACTGCGTCAGGCTGGCCACCAAGCCATAGCGATCCAAGGCGACGTCGCCAAACCCGCCGACATCAAGCGCCTGTTCGACCAAACCGAAGCCCAACTGGGCAAAGTCGATGTATTGATCAACAACGCCGGCATCCTCAAGACGCTGCCCCTGGCCCAGCACAGCGATGAGCTCTACGACCAGAACTTCGATATCCACACCCGTGGCACGTTCAACGCCCTGCGTGAGGCCGCCACCCGCCTGAACGACGGCGGACGCATCGTCAACTTTTCCAGCAGCACCGTCGGTCTCAACTTCCCCGGCTACGCGGTATACATCGCCAGCAAGGCGGCGGTGGAATCCCTGACTCAGGTGTTCGCCAAAGAAATGCGCGGGCGCCGGATTACCGTCAACGCAGTAGCACCAGGCCCGGTCGCCACCGAGTTGTTCCTGCACGGCAAGGGCGAGGAGCAGATCCAAAGCATGGCCAAGATGCCGCCGCTGGAACGCCTTGGCCAACCGGAAGATATCGCCCGCGTGGTGGCGTTTCTGGTGAGTCCGGCCGGAGGCTGGATCAATGGGCAAATCCTGCGCGCCAATGGTGGGTTGGTCTGAATCACATCGCTGGTACCTGATCTGTGGAGCGCTATCATGCCGACCTTATTGATCCCCGCACTCGCCCCGCTTTACCGCTTCGCCGAACCCCTGGCCTACGCGCTGCTGCGCGCAGGCTTTGGGGTGATCATGGTCACCCACGGCTTGCCCAAGTTGCTGGGCAGTGCCCATGGGTCGATGGCCGACCCGATGGCGGCTTCCATCAACCTGATCCAGAACCGCCTGCACCTGCCACAGCCGGAGCTGATCGGCTTGCTGGTCGCCTTGCTGGAAACTGTCGGTGGATTGCTGTTGATCCTCGGCCTGGGCACACGGTTGGTCGCGGCCATGATGACCGTGCAGATGCTGACCATTGCTTACTTGCTGGGGCCGACGTGGCCGTGGATTGACCGAGGCATCGAGTACCCGGTGCTGATGGCGCTGCTATCGCTGTACCTGGTCTCTCACGGTGCTGGCCGCTATTCCCTGGATAACGTGCTGGGCAAGGAACTCTAAACGCGCACCCCACGCTGTTGAGCACTGCCGGCCAGCCCCAGGTGTCGGAGCTGGTGATCGGCAGTGGCGTGTTCGGCGCGCCGTTGGTGGCCCTGTCCCTGTATCTCAGGGCCTGGGCTTCAACGCACCAGGTGCAGGAACTGCAGGTGCCGTTCGTACTGGTCAAGGATGTCGTTGATGATCTGTTCTTTGGTGTAACCCACCAGGTCGTAGTCCTGGCTGCCCTCGGCCAGGTGCACTTCAGCCCGGTAGTAGCGGCGGTTGTTAAGCTCCTTGGAGCCCATTCCGCCACGGGCAAATGACGGCGTGAAGTAGCCGCGCATCTGCACCTGGTAGATGAATGGACGCTCCTCGCCATGGCCGATTTCCAGGCTGACGCTGTCGTTGGCGGGGTCAGGTTGCGTCACGACATTCAAACCCTTCTCGACAAACACCGCGGTCACCTCTTCGATCGCCGGGCGCACCGTCGAGTCAAGGAAACGGTACACCTCGTCTCGCGACGGGAAGTGTACAGCCTGGCTCAAACGCTGGCGCCAGCCGCCGCGTCCTTTACGGGCCGTCGAAATCGGTGCCAATGAATGCAGCTGGGCGATCTGCTTTTGCGACTCCAGGTAGAACGCCTTGTGCAGCCCCCACATCATCAGCAGCAAGATCATCGAGAATGGCAACGAGGTCAGCACTACCGCCGACTTGAGCGAATCGATACTGCCGGCAAACAGCAAGGCGCTGGTGACCAGCGCAGTCATCGCGCCCCAGAACACGCGCAGCCATTTCGGCCCGTCTTCATCGGCGTTACCGCCTTTGGACGACAGGGTGGACAGCACCACGGTGCCCGAGTCGGCGGAGGTTACGAAGAACACGAAGCTGATAAACACCGTGACCGCGATGACCGTCTTGCTCCACGGGTAGGTTTCCAGTAGCAGGTAGAGGCTCATCGACGGGTTATCGATGGCCGACTGACCGAGCGCGCCCATACCGTGATTGAGCACCTGGTCGATGGCGCTGTTGCCGAAGATCGACATCCACGCCAGGGTGAAACCCAGCGGGATCAGCAGCACGCCAAACACGAACTCACGGATGGTACGACCACGGGAGATACGTGCGATGAACAGGCCCACGAACGGCGACCATGCAATCCACCAGGCCCAGTAAAACACCGTCCAACCGCCCAGCCAGTCGCTGGGTTTATCGTAGGCGTAAACATCGAAACTTTTGGTCGGCAAGGCGCCCAAGTAATCACCGATGTTCTGGATCAAGGTGTTGAGCAAGTGCTGGGTGGGCCCGGCGAACAACACGAACAGCAGCAGCGCGCAGGCCAGCAGCATGTTGATGTCGGACATCACCCGCACGCCCTTGTCGACACCGGCCACGGCGACGATGATCGCGGCGCCCATCATCAGCGTGATCAAACCTACCTGAATCCACTGGGTATGGGCGATGCCGAACAGGTAGTCGAGGCCGGAGTTGAGGTGCAACACCCCAAAGCCCATATCGGCGCCGAGGCCGAACACCGTGGCAATGATGCCGAAACCATCCACCGCGTAGCCGATGGGGCCGTTGATGCGCTTGCCAATCAGCGGGTACAGCGCCGAACGCAGCGCCAACGGCAGGTTATGCCGGTACGCGAAGTACGCCAGGGCCATGCCGACAAACGCGAACACGCCCCATCCGTGCAAGCCCCAGTGCAGAAACAGGATCTGCATGGCCTGGCGCGCGGCGTCGGCGTTCATTGGCGCGCCTTGGGGCGGTTGCACCAGGTGCGTCAGCGGCTCGGACACGCAGAAGAAGAACAGCGTGATGCTGATCCCGGCGGCGAACAGCATGCCGGCCCAGGACAGGTAACTGAACTCGGGCTCGTCGTGGTCGGCACCGAGTTTTATCTTGCCGTAGCCCGATAGCGCGGTGACCACCACGAAGACCAGATACAGGGTCATCGCCAGCATGTAGTACCAGCCGACCGTATTGGCCGCCCAGTTTTGCGCGGCCAGCAGCCAGGCACCGGCCTGTTGCGGGATAGCTATGACGGTAATGCCGAACAGCAGGATAATCGTGGCGGCAAAGTAGAACACCGGCGCATTCATGCGCACCATGCCGCTGGGTGGGGTGGACGATGCACTCATGAGCGATGCACCCCAAGGGTGTGGAATGTGGCTGTAAATAACGGACTCAGCAAAGGTAAGCCTCCTGTTGTGAGCGGGCAGCGAACCACCGGATTTAACTTGAACGAGCATTCAAGTTAAACATGGATAGGTGGTTTGGGACTAATCGCAGGGCTGAGTGGTAGGTAATTCCTACACTAGCTCAAGGATTGGTATGACGGGCGCGAGAGGCAAATCGTTCAGCGATTACTGGCGCAAATACGCTTGGAATTTGGAGCGCATTCAAAATGTGGGAGCAAGCCCGCTCCCACAGGGAATTGTTCGGGTTCGTTACTTTTGCGTGCCATCGTCATGCTGCAGATTGGCCTGCGTGATATTCGCCCCCGCCGGCACGCTTCGGGTCAGCCACACGTTGCCGCCGATGGTCGAACCCTGGCCGATGGTGATGCGCCCCAGGATCGTCGCCCCGGCATAGATCACCACATCGTCCTCGACAATCGGGTGGCGCGGGTGGCCTTTCTGCAATTGCCCATCCTCGTCCGCCGGAAAGCGTTTGGCGCCCAGTGTCACGGCCTGGTAGATGCGCACACGCTCGCCGATGATTGCGGTCTCGCCGATCACCACGCCGGTACCGTGGTCGATAAAGAAGCTTGGACCGATCTGCGCGCCGGGATGGATATCGATGCCAGTGGCGGAGTGGGCAATTTCCGCGCTGATCCGCGCCAACAGCGGCAAGCCAGCGCGGTACAAGTGGTGGGCCAGGCGATGGTGAATCACCGCGAGGATGCCGGGGTAGCACAACAGCACTTCATCCACGCTGCGTGCCGCTGGGTCGCCGTGATAGGCGGCGAGCACGTCGGTGTCCAACAAACTGCGCAGGGACGGTAAGGCCAAGGCGAAATCCTGGATCAGGCGGATGGCGAGCGCGTCGACTTCGCTGTCATCTTTAGCACCTTGGCGTGCGGCGTAGCGCAGCTCCAGACGGGCCTGAACGAGCAAAGCATTCAAGGCGACGTCGAGGGTGTGGCCGACGTAGAAATCTTCACTCTCTTCACGCAGGTCCACCGGCCCCAGACGCATGGGGAACAGTGCACCGCACAACGACTCGAGAATCTGTGCCATCGCCTCGCGGGACGGCAGCTCACGCCCGCCATGCTCGCCGCTCAAGCGGCCATTGCGCGTTCGCCACTGGTCCCGGGCACTGCGCAGTTGGCCGACGATGGTCTGTAATTGCCAATGACTGGTGCGCTCGCTCAACGTCGTCACTCCTGAAAATGGGGAGGCGCAGTAACAAGCTTCAAGCGACAAGCTGCAAGTTGAGCGCGATCGACTTGCGGCTTGTCGCTGATAACTTGCCGTTAAAAGGGCCACCACTTTACGTCATGCGGAACCAGTAGCCTTAATAACCAATTATGCCGAGCAAATAACCAAACCGGTTGCCCGATGAAAAGTGCCTGCCTATAGTCGCCCCATACTTATCAACCGTGCGTAGCCATGATCAAACAACAGCTGGACCGTTTTAACCGCCTAGAACTGCTGGGCGGCGTCACTGCCCTGGAAAAACTTGAGCGGCTGTCGGCCTGGTTGGGCAGGGATATCTACGTCAAGCGCGACGACACCACGCCGCTGGCCATGGGCGGTAACAAGCTGCGCAAACTTGAATACCTGGCAGCGGATGCCATCGCCCAAGGCGCCGACACGCTGGTGACCGCCGGCGCGATCCAGTCCAACCACGTGCGCCAGACCGCTGCGCTGGCCGCCAAACTCGGCCTGGGCTGCGTCGCCCTGCTGGAAAACCCCACCGGCACCGAAGACCCCAACTACCTGAGCAATGGCAATCGCTTGTTGCTGGAGTTGTTCGACGCCAAGGTGGAGTTGGTGGAAAACCTCGACAACGTCGACGACCAGCTCAACGCCGTCGCCGACCGCCTGCGCAGCAATGGCAAGAAGCCGTATCTGGTACCGATCGGCGGCTCCAATGCCCTCGGTGCATTGGGTTATGTACGCGCCGGACTGGAGCTGGCCGGGCAGATTGAAGACAGCGGTATCGAGTTTGCTGCCGTCGTCTTGGCCTCAGGTAGCGCAGGGACGCACAGCGGTTTGGCGCTGGCCTTGAGCGAAGTGTTGCCGAATCTGCCGGTGATTGGCGTGACCGTGTCCCGCACTGACGAAGCCCAACGCCCGAAAGTTGAAGGCCTGGCCGAACGTACCGCCGAGTTGCTGGGCGTGGAGATTCCCGAGGCGTTCAAGGTGATCCTGTGGGACGAATACTTCGGCCCGCGCTACGGCGAACCGAACGCCGGCACGCTATCAGCGGTCAAGCTACTGGCAAGCCAGGAAGGTCTGCTGCTGGACCCGGTCTACACTGGCAAGGCCATGGCCGGCTTGCTGGATGGCATCGGGCGTCAGCGCTTTGAGGACGGGCCGATCATTTTCCTGCATACCGGTGGGGCACCAGCGTTGTTCGCTTATGACTCGGCGTTCTAAAAAAGTCGATTTAGTTATTCTAAAAAAGAATAACTGGATGATTTAATATTATTTTCAAGTCTTAAAAACCCGCTTTATAGTCGCGCCGTAGGCGAAGACGCGCTGCGCGCTTTAAGGCAGGATACGACTATTGCGTCACCTGCTTCGCTCAACATAAAAAACACAGGGGCTCTTCATGACAATTTCTGTATTCCGTCGCACGTTGTTGGTTGGCACTTTGGGCCTGGCACTCGGGGCTGGTCTGCTGGGCCAGGCAGTGGCTGGCGAGCAGTTGGATAACATCAAGAAAGCGGGCGAGATCAAGATCGGCCTGGAAGGCACCTACCCACCGTTCAGCTTCGTCGATGAAAGCGGCAAGCTCAGCGGTTTCGAAGTGGAGCTGTCCGAAGCGCTGGCCAAGGAGCTGGGCGTGAAGGTCAAGCTACAGGCCACCCCATGGGATGGCATCCTCGCCGCCTTGGAGTCCAAACGTCTGGACGCGGTGGTCAACCAAGTGACCATCTCTGAAGAGCGCAAGAAAAAATACGACTTCTCCAAGCCTTACACGGTCTCCGGTATCCAGGCACTGGTCCTGAAAAAGAACGTTGACGCGATCAAGACCGCCGACGACCTGGCCGGCAAGAAGGTCGGCGTGGGCCTGGGCACCAACTACGAACAATGGCTCAAGGACAACCAGCCTAAAGCCATCATCAAGACTTACAACGACGACCCGACCAAGTTCCAGGACCTGCGCATCGGCCGTATCGATGCCATCCTGATCGACCGTCTGGCCGCCCTGGAGTACGCCAAGAAAGCGCCGGATACCGCCGCAGCCGGCAACGCCTTCTCCCGTCAGGAAGCCGGTATTGCCCTGCGCAAAGGCGAGCCAGAGTTGCTCGACGCCGTGAACAAGGCCCTCGACAAACTGCGCGCCGACGGGACGCTGAAGACGCTGTCCGAGAAGTACTTCAACGCTGACGTCACTCAATAATGGAAGCAGGTTTCCAACTCGCGCTGGACTCCGCGCCCTTTCTGCTCAAGGGCGCGTATTACACGGTGATCCTCAGCCTCGGTGGAATGTTTTTCGGTTTGCTGCTGGGCTTCGGCCTGGCCTTGATGCGCCTGTCGCGCCTCAAGCTGCTGAGCTGGACTGCCCGAGTCTACGTGTCGTTCTTTCGCGGCACGCCCTTGCTGGTACAGCTGTTCCTGATCTACTACGGCTTGCCGCAAGTGGGCATCGAGCTGGATCCGATCCCGGCAGCCATGATCGGCTTTTCGCTGAACATGGCTGCCTATGCCTGTGAAATCCTGCGCGCCGCCATCGGTTCCATCGAGCGCGGCCAATGGGAAGCTGCAGCCAGTATCGGCATGACCCGCGCGCAGACCCTGCGCCGGGCCATTCTGCCGCAGGCCATGCGCACGGCCTTGCCGCCGCTGGGCAACAGCTTCATTTCACTGGTCAAGGACACGGCGCTGGCTGCCACCATCCAAGTGCCCGAGCTGTTTCGCCAGGCGCAACTGGTATCGGCGCGGACCTTCGAAATCTTCACCATGTATCTCTCTGCTGCCCTGATCTACTGGATCCTGGCCAGCATCCTGGCGCATTTTCAGAATCGCCTGGAAGCCCGGGTCAACCGGCATGACCTGGAGTCCTGAAGCATGATCGTGGTTGAAAAACTGACCAAACAATTCAAGGGTCAGGTGGTGCTCAACGGCATCGACCTGGAAGTGAAGGAAGGCGAAGTCATCGCCATCATCGGCCCCAGCGGTTCCGGCAAGACCACCTTCCTGCGCTGTCTGAATTTCCTCGAACAACCCACCAGCGGCCGTATCAAGGTGGGTGACGTCGAGATCGACACCAGCAAGCCGATCAACCAACAGACAAGCCTGGTGCGACGCCTGCGCCAACACGTGGGGTTTGTGTTCCAGAGCTTTAACTTGTTCCCCCACCGCACCGCGCTGGAAAACGTCATCGAAGGCCCTACCGTGGTCAAGAAGATGCCACGCGACGCCGCTGTCGCACTGGGGCGCAAGTTGCTGGCGAGAGTGGGCCTGGAGGGCAAGGAGGACGCCTACCCACGGCGCCTGTCCGGCGGCCAGCAACAGCGCGTGGCGATTGCCCGTGCATTGGCCATGGAGCCGGAGGTGATTTTGTTCGACGAACCCACCTCGGCCCTCGACCCGGAGCTGGTGGGTGAAGTGCTGGCGACCATTCGCAGCCTCGCCGAGGAAAACCGCACCATGGTGATCGTTACCCACGAAATGAGCTTTGCACGGGATGTGGCCAACCGGGTGATCTTTTTCGACAAGGGTGTGATCGTGGAACAGGGCGAAGCCAAGGCGTTGTTTGCCAACCCCAAGGAAGAGCGCACCAAGCAGTTTCTGAGCAAGTTCCTCGCTCACTGACGCCTCCCTTTGTAGGAGCTGGCTTGCCAGCAAAAAAACGATCAGCCGAGACGGTAAATCTGGTTAACCGCATTATCGTGGACGCTCTCGCTGGCAAGCCGGCTCCTACACGGGAATCGTTGTTCCAACAGGTAAAACTCACCCAACGCACCCGCCCGAGTATCCCCGCGCCAGTCAGACCCTTCTGAATCTGCTCCAACCCGTCGCTAAGCCCTTTGCCGCCATTGACGCCCCTCGGCCAACCCTCTTATCTAACGCCCAGAGGATTGGATCCTATCCCGGCTATTCACTGAGTCGTTCTTTTCGGCCCATCACGCGCATCCGCGTCAAAGGTCCGGAACGATTGCTGCTGGCTGCATCAAGGAGATTACTTATGACGCCCCCCCCTGCTCACCGCCCCGACACTGCCACAGGCCATCGGAAATGGCATCAACGCCCTGGCTGCCACACACCTGCAGGTCAACATTGCGCCATACCCCGGCATGGACGAAGGCGACCTGATCGAACTGTTTTGGAACAACTGTTTCGCCGCTTCACGTCGGGTGACTGCCTGCAAAATCGGCACGTACACCTGCCTGCGGGTACCGGAGAGTTTCGTGCTGGATGGCCCGGCGCGGGTTCATTACCAAGTCATGCAGGTCGGTCGCGCTGTTGCACGCTCCGCCACGGCCCACGTGCGCGTGAAGATGTGCTGCCCAGGCGGTCAGCCCTCGCCCTTGTACCGCGACGAAAACCATAACCTCGACCCGGTGGGCATGCCCGAGACCATCCGCCGCTACGGTGTCAACGCCAGCCAGATACGCCGCGGCGTTCCCTTGACCATCCAACCCTACTTGAACATGACCTGCGGCGACGCCATTACCTTGCGCTGGGGCGATGTACGCCTCGACCTGCCGAAGGTCCAGGCCAAGGATGTCGATCTGGCGGTACAGGTGTGGGTGCCTTCGGCGGTGATTACCGAAGCTGGCGACGACTGCAGGCTTGAGGTGACGTACTGCATTCTGGATCGCGTCGGCAACAATTCACGCTGGGCGCCTGCCCGAACGATACGCATAGCCGCCGAGGCGCGGTCCCGCCCGGCCGGGACCGCGCGGATCTACCAACCGCGGCCAATGGGATCACCCTGCGAACCCGGGTGACAGCCCTTCTATGCATATTCCCAAAAGTTAGTTTATTTAAATATTTAACACGCTTAGGGTATATGCACCGGACCACCGGACATCTCTGATTTTTCTGTTTTTATTTCATTGAATGCGAGGTCGGTATGGTCAGAATTACCCCGGTGCACAACGCCAGGGCATTACGTGCAGCCAAGGAGCGGCGCTGATGTCTAACTTGGCTCAAACACCCCCCCAGAGTGATCTGGACGTTGCCCCCCTGCTGTTGCCAGCCGCCGTGCTGCGCAACGACGCAGAGGCGCTGAAGGCTGCCCATGCACTTGCCCAGGCTGCGCGCCTGCAAGCCGGCAAGCGCGACCAGCAGCGCAAGCTGCCGTGGGCGCAGATAGAGCAGTTCACTCGCAGTGGGCTGGGCAGTATTTCCATTCCCCGTGAATACGGCGGCCCGCAGGTCTCTTTCGTGACCCTGGCCGACGTGTTCGCGATCATCAGCGCGGCAGACCCGGCCCTTGGGCAGATACCGCAGAACCACTTCGGCATCCTGCACCTGTTGCAGGGTGCGGCGACCGAGCGCCAGAAAAAGCAGCTTTTCCAGAGCGTCCTCGACGGCTGGCGCATCGGCAATGGCGGCCCGGAACGCGGCACCAAAAACACGCTGGAACTCAAGGCGCGCCTCACCGCCGAGGGTGACGGTTATGTGATCAGCGGCCAGAAGTTCTATTCCACCGGTGCGCTCTTCGCCCACTGGGTCGCCGTCAAGGCACTCAACGATGATGGCAAGCAGGTCATGGCGTTTGTACGCCGAGGCACCGAAGGGCTGCGCATCGTCGATGACTGGTCCGGCTTTGGTCAACGCACGACTGCCAGCGGCACTGTGTTGCTGGACCAAGCGCCGGTGGACGCCGAACTGGTCGTTGAAAACGGGCGCATCGGCGACACACCGAATATCCAAGGCGCCGTCTCCCAATTGATCCAGGCGGCCATCGACGCCGGCATCGCACGCGGCGCGCTCGACGACACCATCGCGTTCGTACGTGAACGCTCGCGCCCGTGGATCGACGCCAAGGTCGAACGTGCCAGCGATGACCTGTATGTGATCGCCGATATCGGCAAGCTGAAGATCGAACTGCATGCCGCCGAAGCCCTGCTGCGCAAGGCCGGCCAAATACTTGACGAGGTCAGCGCCGCGCCGATCACCGCGCAGTCCGCCGCCCATGCATCCATCGCCGTGGCCGAAGCCAAGGTGCTGACCACCGAGGTGTCGCTGCTGGTCAGCGAAAAACTCTTCGAACTGGCCGGCAGCCGCGCGACCCTCGCGGAGTTCAACCTTGATCGTCATTGGCGCAACGCGCGGGTGCACACCCTGCACGACCCGGTGCGCTGGAAGTATCACGCGGTCGGTGCCTATCGACTGAACGGCAGGTTGCCGGCTCGACATTCCTGGATCTGACCGACCAGACATCTGGAGAACATCATGACTTTCTCTCACCCCGTCGCGGTCATTACCAGCGATGAACAAGCCCTTATTGTCGCCAGCGACCTGGCCGAAGACTTCCGCCGCGACAGCGCCCAGCGTGACCGCGAGCGCCGTCTGCCCTTGCCCGAGCTGGACGTGTTCTCGCGCTCCGGCCTGTGGGGTATCAGCGTCCCCAGGGAATTCGGCGGCGCGGGCGTTTCCAACGTCACCCTGGCCAAGGTCATCGCCCTGATCGCCCAGGCGGATGCTTCACTGGGCCAAATCCCGCAGAACCATTTTTATGCATTGGAAGTGTTGCGCGTGAACGGCAGCCCGGCGCAGCAAAAACGCCTGTACGCCGAAGTCCTCGCAGGCCAACGTTTCGGCAACGCCCTGGCAGAGTTGGGCACAAAAACGGCTCATGACCGCATCACCAAAATCATTCGCGACGGTGACGGTTTCCGTATCAGCGGCCGCAAGTTCTATTCCACCGGCGCGATCTACGCCCAGCGCATCCCCACCTCGGTGGTGGATGAACAGGGCGTGCAGCAACTGGCTTTCGTCCCACGCGACAGCAAAGGCCTGAGCGTGATCGACGACTGGAGCGGCTTCGGCCAGCGCACCACCGGCAGCGGTTCGGTGGTGTTCGAAAACGTGTGGATCGCCGCGCAGGACGTGATCCCGTTCCAGAGCGCCTTTGAACGCCCTACAACCGTCGGCCCGCTGGCGCAGATCCTTCACGCCGCCATCGACACCGGCATCGCCCGCGCCGCCTTTGAAGATGCGCTGCACTTTGTGCGCACCAAGACTCGCCCGTGGATCGATTCCGGCAACGACAAGGCCACTGAAGACCCACTGACCCTTAAAAGCTTCGGGCACCTGAGCATCCGCCTGCACGCCGCCGAGGCGCTGCTGGAACGTTCGGGCGAATTCCTCGACCGCGCCCAGGCCGACAGCAACGCGGAAACGGTTGCAGCAGCCTCCATCGCCGTCGCTGAAGTACGTGCCTTGAGCACCGAAATCTCCCTCGCCGCCGGCAGCACCCTGTTCGAACTCGCCGGCAGCCAGGCGACCCTTGCAGAGCACGGCCTGGACCGCCACTGGCGCAACGCTCGTGTGCACACCCTGCACGACCCGGTACGTTGGAAGTATCACGCGGTGGGCAACTACTACCTCAATGATGAAAACCCGCCGCTGCGGGGGACCATCTGATGAGCAAAAAGAAGATCCTGCTCAATGCCTTCAACATGAACTGCATCGGGCATATCAATCATGGCCTGTGGACCCACCCACGAGACACGTCCACCGAATACAAGACGATCGAGTACTGGACCAATTTGGCCAAGACGCTGGAACGGGGGCTGTTCGATGGTTTGTTCATCGCCGATATCGTCGGTGTGTACGACGTCTATCAGAACGCCATCGATGTGCCGCTCAAAGAGTCGATCCAGCTGCCGGTGAATGACCCATTGCTGCTGGTTTCAGCCATGGCGGCCGTCACCCAAAACCTCGGCTTCGGCCTCACCGCCAACCTCACCTACGAGCCGCCGTATCTGTTCGCCCGACGCATGTCCACACTGGACCACCTGAGCCGTGGCCGGGTCGGTTGGAACATCGTCACCGGCTACCTCGACAGCGCCGCCAAGGCCATGGGCCTGACCGAGCAGGTCGAGCATGACCGCCGCTACGACCAGGCCGATGAATATCTGCAGGTGCTGTACAAACTCTGGGAAGGCAGTTGGGAAGACGGCGCGGTGCTCAAGGATCCGCAGGCGCGGGTGTATGCGCAGCCGGGCAAAGTGCACAAGGTCGAACATCACGGCGAGTTCTATCAGGTCGAGGGTTATCACCTGTGCGAGCCCTCGCCGCAGCGTACGCCGCTGCTGTTCCAGGCTGGCAGTTCGGACCGTGGTTTGCTGTTTGCCGGCCGCCATGCCGAGTGCGTGTTCATCAGCGGGCAGAACAAGGCGTCGACCAAGGTCCAGGTGGATAAGGTGCGCGCCAGCGCGGTCGAGGCCGGACGCAATCCGGAGGACATCAAGGTGTTCATGGGCCTCAACGTGATCGTGGGCGCTACCGAAGCGTTGGCCTGGGAGAAGCACGCCGAGTACCTGAGTTACGCCAGCCCGGAAGCCGGCGTGGCGCATTTCTCGGCGTCCACCGCCATCGATTTCGCCCAGTACGAGCTGGACGAGCCGATTCAGTACGTGAAAAGCAACGCGATCCAGTCGGCCACCAAGAACCTGCAGAACAACGACTGGACCCGACGCAAGTTGCTGGAACAGCACGCCCTGGGTGGCCGCTATATCACCCTGGTCGGCTCGCCTGAACAGGTCGCTGACGAGCTGGAATCCTGGATCAGCGAAACCGGCCTGGACGGTTTCAACCTCACGCGCATCGTCACGCCGGAAAGCTACGTGGACTTCATCGACCTGGTGGTGCCGGAGCTGCAAAAGCGCGGCTCCTACAAGACCGCGTATGAGACCGGCACCCTGCGCGAAAAAGTCTTCCACGGCAACGCCCGTCTACCCGAACAACACACCGGTTCCACCTACCGCCAAACGGCTTCTCTGACTGGAAATAGCCTATGAAAAAGACATTACTCGCCCGCCCAGTCAAAGCACTGGCCCTGGCTTTCGGACTGTTCAGCTCGGCGGTGTTCGCCGCCGATACCCCGTTGAAAGTCGGCACCACCGCCGCCTTCGCGATTCCCCTGGAAGCCGCCGTGGCCGAAGCCGACAAGCAAGGCCTGAAAGTCGAGTTGGTGGAATTTACCGACTGGATCGCACCCAACGTCAGCCTGGCCGCCGGCGATATCGACGTGAATTACTTCCAGCACATCCCGTTCCTGGAAAACGCCAAGGCCGCCGCCGGCTTTGACTTGGTGCCGTACGCGCCTGGCATCATCAACAACGTCGGCCTGTATTCGAAGCAATACAAGAGCATCAAAGACCTGCCCCAGGGGACCAGCGTGGCGATTGCCAATGACCCGATCAACAGCGGGCGCGGCCTGCAACTGCTGGCCAAGGCCGGGCTGATCACCCTCAAGCCAGGCGTGGGCTACAAGGCCACCGAAGAAGACATCGTGACCAACCCGAAAAGAATCAAGATCCTGCAAGTAGAGGCTGTGCAACTGGTGCGTGCCTATGACGACGCCGACCTGGTGCAGGGCTACCCGGCGTATATCCGCCTGTCCAAGACCTTCGATGCCGAGTCGGCGCTGCTGTTCGATGGCCTCGACCACCCGGAATACGTGATCCAGTTCGTGATCCAGCCGAAAAGCAAAACCGACCCTCGGGTGATCAAGTTCGTCGACATCTACCAACATTCACCGGTCGTGCGTGCTGCGTTGGATAAATCCCTCGGCAAGCTCTACCAGGTCGGTTGGGAAGCTAAAAAATGACCGCCGCCAACGCCCAACTGCGCGACCTGGGCCTGCCGCCCAGGGACGCCGAGCAGACCGAGCTGCACCCTGGCCTGAACCGCGCTCATGTGCGTTTTATCAACCTGGGCAAGACCTACGACGGCACTGTGCATGCCCTGCAAGGCATCGATCTGGCGATCCAGCGCGGTGAAGTGTTCGGCATCATCGGCCGCAGCGGCGCGGGCAAGTCGTCGCTGATCCGCACCATCAACCGCCTGGAGCAACCCAGCAGCGGGCGCGTGCTGATCGATCAGGTGGACATCGGCGACTTCGATGAAGACCGCCTGGTGGCACTGCGTCGACGCATCGGCATGATCTTCCAGCACTTCAACCTGATGTCGGCCAAGACGGTGTGGCAGAACGTCGAGTTGCCGTTGAAAGTGGCGGGCGTGCCGAAGCTGCAACGCGAGCAGAAGGTGCGCGAGCTGCTGGAGCTGGTGGGTTTACAGGACAAGCACAAATCCTACCCGGCGCAGCTGTCCGGCGGACAAAAACAGCGGGTGGGCATCGCCCGTTCGCTGGTACACGACCCTCAGATCCTGTTGTGCGACGAGGCCACGTCGGCCCTTGATCCGGAAACCACTCAGTCGATCCTTGGCCTGTTGCGCGAGATCAACCAGCGCCTGGGCCTGACCATTGTGCTGATTACCCACGAGATGGCGGTGATCCGCGAAATCTGCGACCGTGTGGTGGTGCTGGAGCACGGGCGCGTCGTCGAGCAAGGCCCCGTGTGGCAAGTGTTCGGAAACCCACAACATGAGGTCAGCAAGACACTGCTGGCGCCGCTGCAACATGGGCTGCCGGATGAGTTGCAACGCCGTTTGAAACCCGCCCCTGAGTCGGCGGACGCAGCAGTGGTACTGCGCTTGCAGTTCACTGGCAGCGATAACGATGAACCGGACCTGGCTGCCTTGTTCAGCGCCCTCGGCGGGCGCGTGCGCTTGCTGCAAGGCGGCGTGGAACGCATCCAGGGGCATGCCCTGGGGCAACTGCTGCTGGCGGTGAGTGGATCGACCCACGACGCTAGCGAGCTGCGCAACCGCGCCGGCAATTGGGCACAACAGGTGGAGGTGCTGGGCTATGTGGTTTGATCGCTTAGTGCAGGGCGCCATCGACACCTTGTTGATGGTCGGCGTGTCGTCGCTGATCGCACTGCTGGTAGGGATTCCGCTGGCGGTGTTCCTGGTGACCAGCGACAGAGGCGGTATCTATCAAGCCCCGGCGCTGAACCGCGTGCTGGGAGCCTTCGTCAATCTGTTCCGATCGATTCCGTTTTTGATCCTGATGGTGGCGTTGATCCCGTTCACTCGGCTGATCGTCGGCACCACCTACGGCGTGTGGGCGGCGGTGGTGCCGCTGACCATTGCCGCCACGCCGTTTTTCGCGCGGATCGCCGAGGTGAGCCTGCGCGAAGTGGACCACGGCCTGATCGAAGCTGCGCAGGCCATGGGCTGCCGCCGCTGGCACATCATTTGGCATGTGCTGCTGCCGGAAGCGCTGCCGGGAATTGTCGGCGGGTTCACCATCACGCTGGTCACCATGATCAACTCGTCGGCCATGGCCGGCGCGATTGGCGCGGGCGGCCTGGGCGACATTGCCTACCGCTACGGCTATCAGCGCTTCGATACGCAGATCATGCTTACGGTGATTGTGCTGTTGGTGATTCTGGTGGCGGTGATTCAGTTGGGTGGGGATCGGTTGGCTCGGGTGTTGAACAAGAGGTGAGGTATAGTCGGGCCATCCCTGCGCCCGGAATCGCCTGTCATGACGCTCAAGCCCGACGAACTCAATCAGATCACTTCCACGACGCTTGACCACTACAACAAAGTGGCCGAGGACTTCCGTGAAGGCACCCGTGATCACGATGTGAGCCAGAACATCGACGCGCTGCTGCGGCATATCCAGGGCACGGCGCCGTTTACCGTGCTGGATTTCGGCTGCGGGCCGGGGCGGGATCTGCAGACGTTTACGCGTATGGGGCATATCGCCGTCGGGCTGGATGGCTCGGAACGGTTCGCGCAGATGGCGCGGGAAGACAGTGGCTGCGAGGTCTTGCAGCAGGATTTCCTGAAGTTGAACCTGCCTGTCGAGCGCTTCGACGGTGTATTTGCCAATGCGGTGCTGTTTCATGTTCCCAAACAGGAATTGCCACGCGTACTCAAGCAGTTGCAGGGGACGTTGAAGCCTGGAGGCGTGTTGTTCAGCTCCAATCCACGGGGCGAGAACCAGGAAGGCTGGAATGGGCCACGGTATGGGTCTTATCACGACTTGGAGGCGTGGCAAGCATTGCTGACGCAAGCAGGGTTTGTAGAGTTGGAACATTACTACCGGCCAGCCGGGTTGCCCCGGGAAAAGCAACCCTGGCTGGCCAGTGTGTGGCGCAAGCCCGCCTGATCAGCGGGCCAATGACACGCCATCCACAAACACCTCGCGGATGTCCTTCACGCCTGCGCCAAACACCAGCGCGGCATAGGGTTCCTGCCAAGGTGTGAACGCCCGTGGATCGAGCAAGAACATATCGGCACGCTTACCCACCTTGAGGCTGCCCACCTTAGCGTCGATGCCCAATACTTCTGCACTGCCCAGCGTGTGCAGGCGCAGCACTTCATAGGCCTGCATCGCCGCCGCGAGCTGGTGCACGGCGCGCACCTGATACAACCCCATGCGCATGTTCTCGAAAGGGTCCGCGCGGTCGGCGCTGGCCTCGCCGTCGACGCCCATGCCGACCTTCATGCCCGCCGCGCGATAGGCCAGCACATCCGCGATCCCGGAGCCGAGTCGTCCATTGGACATGGGGTTCCAACTCATGCTCACGCCTGCCCTGGCAGCTGCGGCGGTCAGTTCGGAAGTGGAATGGATAAAGTGACCGAAGATCAAGCGCGGCCCGATGATACCTGCCTGCTCCAGCATGGGATAACGCTCGCGCTCTCGCGCTGAATCCACCACTGACTCCAGATAATGCTGCTGGTTGCCCAGGGAGAACTCGCGCATCAAGTCACCTTCGACCTGGGCCTGCCCGGCCGATGCGCTGACAAACCCGGCATAACCCGCGAGCATTGTGCCCAGGTAGCGCCCTGGTTCGGGTTGCGCCTCGGCCCACGCCAGGAACGCCGCTGTGCGTTCGCGGGCCATGGCAGGGGTCCAGCTGTTGTTGATCGTGCGCACGTTAAACCCATGGACCACGCGCACACCGGCATCCAATGCACCGCGCAATTGCTGGCGGTCTACCTCGCCGCTACGGTCGGCGCCGGTATAGGTGAAATTGAACACACTGGTGATGCCGTTTTGCAGGTGCCGGGTGGCACCGCGCCGGGTCAGTTGATAAAGCTGTGCAGCATCCAGTTTTGGCGCCTCAACCCCATAAAGCCGGTCGATCCAACCCTCAAGGTTGTCATTGGCGGCAATACCGTAAAACGCGCTTTGCCATAGGTGGCTGTGGGCTGATACAAACCCCGGCAACAACCATTGCCCCCGGGCATCGAGCCGGCGTTGCACGACCAGCCCGGCTGGCGGTTGGCCAGCCGCCAGGCCGCTGATGGCGCCGTTTTGGTCCACCAGCAAATAGCCTTTCACCGGCTGGGTCTGGCCCGGCTCCAGGGTGAGGATAAAGGCGTTCTCGATCAGCAGGCGGGGGTCGCCCTGCCGGGGTTCATGCTGACAGGCAATGACAATCAGCAGGCACAGTGCAAAAAAGGCCGTTCTGAGATACATGAAGACACCTTCCCATCCAGTCCGGCAAGGGTGTCCTCATTCAATGCAGAGGTGTGCCGGCGCGATACTGCGTTGTTTTTTTGCCTGCCTCGAACGCGGTAATGCTGTATCCGACAAAGGTGGTGCCCTCGATCTCACGGCTCTGCCCGGAGAAATTGGCCACCAGCCGAGTTCCATCGGCAAACATGGTCTGTTGCAACTGCCGGTCGTCCGTCAACCAGCGGAAATCAGTCATGCCCTGCGTGGCCAACCTTTGGTGCAGCGGACGGAAAAAAGCATCCTGGCGCTGAATGGCCGGCAAACGCTGTTTGAGTGTAGACGCACTCAAGTGATACAGCGGCGGCACGTTGTAGAGCAGTTGAGTCAGCTCGTTTTCCACCTGCACATTGCTCAGCTTCAAGCTGTCGAACAGCCAGTGATGAGTGGTGATCACCGATCCGTGGAACACCGCCTGATACAGCGGCAGGCGCATCGTCGGCTCGAAATACACTGTGCGAAACGGCTCCTTCAGCGGCACGGACTTGAAGAACACCGCCGGCTGTTCCGGCGGGAACCAGTTACCCACGTAATAGGGCGATTGCTTGTCCCTGGTCATCGCGGGGTCGCCCCAGCCGATCACCGGCGTCTGCATACCATGGGCAAAAAGAACGCCCTGGGCTGTGATGGCGTTGCCGTCTTCAGAACCTGTGGGCAACTTGAGCGCCGTATTGATCCAGCGGGAGGCGTCGATGTTGCCCTCGGCGTTTTGCGCCTGGGTCATCGACGCACTTTCGCGATAGCTGTCGAACACCATGCTGGTGGCGTAGGCATCGAGGAACCATGCATTGAAGCCGGCCTTGGCTTGGACGGCCTGCACCCGCGCTTCCAGCAACGGCCGTACACAGCGCGGGTCGGTGTAGTGCCCGGACGGCTGAAAGCCGGTCTTGAGCTTGCCGCCCTTCAACACAATCGCGCAATCGCGGTAGGCATGACTGCTCAGGTGGGCGGTAGTCCAATCGGGGTTTTCCGTGGCGGATAACGCAGTCTCGTAGGAGTCGTAGGGCGCCATCAGGAAGCCCGCATCGACACCGGCGCGAATCGCCTCGGGGTGCCACAGGCCGCCTTCCCAACCTTCGCCCAATGTCAGCAGCATACGTGGCAGGCCAGAGCTGCTCAGCGATTGAATCACCTGGTTGCCCAAGGCTGCGGGGTTCTCACCGAGGGCACCGGTAAAGTCCACGGCCAACTCGCTGCGTAATTCGCCATAGCGCGCAGCGAGCCGCGTCATATCGGGCTCTGCCACCTGCCAGCTTTGCCGGGCCTTCTTGTTGATCGCCGCGTTCAGCCCTCGCAGCAGCACCGTCCGCTCATAGCGATTCAACGTCGTGGTCTGCGCCAGGACCTTGGCGGACTCCTTGTCCAGCAAGCCTTTGAGTTCATGCCCACGCAAGCGCTTGAGCAACAATGGCCAGTCCCGCACATCTTCCAACGCCAGCAGGTCATTGCCCCACAGGTAGACATGGGTGGCGCCCAGCAACTTCTGCGCTTCGGGCGTCTGCCGCAGTTTGTCCGCCAGGGTTTCGTATCGCCCCTGCTCCACCAGCCACTGGCGATAACGCTTGGCGCCAGCCAAGGGATCGCCATCGCCCAGGTGCAACCGCAAGGTCATCGGCGCGCCAGGGTCGAGCGAGGTGAATTCATGGGACAAGGACAGGGCCTGGTCCGGTTGCCAACGCAGGCGATTGTTGTAGGGATTGGTCAGCAACCAGTTGAGGGTAAACGCGCCGTGGTCGACGCCCCACAAGGGCAGGCTGAGATCCTGGGTCGTATTGAAGTCGCCTTGCTCCAGCAGAAACACCTTCCATACGGCGTTGTCGGCGGGTACGTAATGTCCTTCGGCCAAGGGCCACATCACGCCTTTGCCCAAGGCACTGGCCGGTTGCTGGAGAATCGGTATCTCACCCGGCTCACGCGCACGGATGGACAGCGCCAGGTCGCGTTCATCAAGGGTAGCGCTCACGCGGAAGGCGCCATCATCCCATTGCCAATCGGCCTGTTGATTGCTGTGCATAAGCTGGCTGACGGCACGTGCTGCTACGCCGCTGGAAGCTTGTAGCGTCGGCTGGCCGCTGGGGGTCACGCGGATGGCGAGGCTGGCCGGGTCGAGTTCGACCCGCCACAACGCGTTTTCCAGAACGGTGCCGGCAAACGCCACGGGCGACAGCAACAGGGTGCAGATCAACAATCCGTGGCGCAGGTAGTGGGGCATGTTCAGCTCTGTTCGTGTTTGGGCTCCCGAATCTTGTACCAGGCCACGTACAGCGCGGGCAAAAACAAAAGTGTTAGCAAAGTCGCGATGATGATCCCGCCAATCATCGCGTAGGCCATTGGCCCCCAGAACACTTCGCGTGCGATGGGGATCATGCCCAGGCTCGCCGCCGCCGCCGTGAGCAATATCGGTCGGCGACGATGCTCGGTGGCTTCCACGACCGCATCCCACGGCGAATAGCCCGCCACCTCGTACTCATGAATCTGCGTCACCAGGATCACCGAGTTGCGAATGATGATGCCGATCAGCGCCAGGATCCCCAGGATCGCCACAAAGCCCATTGGCGTGCCGGTGGGAATCAGCGCCAGCACCACACCAATCAAACCGAGCGGCGCGACACTCGCCACCAGGAACATCTTCTGCACGCTGTGCAACTGGATCATCAGGAAGGTCGCCATCAGGAACAGCATCAACGGCACCACGCTGGCAATCGGGCCCTGGGCCTTGCCGCTTTCTTCCACGGTGCCGCCGGTGGCGACCTTGTAACCCACCGGCAAGCCGGCGCTGAATTTGTCGATTTGCGGCTTGAGCTGCTTTACCAGGTCCGTGGGCTGCATCTCATCGCGCACCGACGCCTTGATGGTGATGGTCGGTCTACGGTCGCGGCGCCACACCAGCGGCTGCTCCAACTCGTAGCGCACAGTGGCAAAAGCCAGCAGCGGAATCGAGGTGCCGTTAGGCGTGACAATCTGCAGGTTCTGCAAGGTTTCCGGAGTACCACGCTCGGCATCTTCGGCGCGGCCGACCACGTTGATCAGGTAGATATCGTCGTGTACCTGGGTCACCGAGGCACCACTGACCACGCTGTTCATCAACTGTGCCACGTCTTCCGATGACAGCCCCAGTTGTCGCGCCTTGTCCTGGGCGATGTCGATGCGCAGCACTTTGCCTGGCTCATTCCAGTCGTAGATGATTTCGCCCAGGTGGGTGTTCTTGTCCAGCAAGGTCGCCAGTTCGATGGCGTGTTTGCGCACTTGGTCGGTGTCTTTGCCTGATACCCGATACTGAATCGGCCTACCCACTGGCGGACCCATTTCCAACGGCTGCACAAAGCTACCAATGCCGACGAAGTCATCGCGCAGGCGCTTTTGCAGGCGTGCAATCAACTTGCCGCGCTCCTCCAGGCCCTTGCTCACGATGACCAACTGCGCGTAGTAGGGGTTTTCCAGTTGCTGGTCGAGAGGCAGGTAGAAACGGATCGCGCCCTGGCCGATATAGGTGCTCCAGCGGACGATGTCCGGGTCGTCCTTGATGATCGCTTCCAGGCGGTCGACGGCCTTGCGCGTCTCGTTGATCGAGGCGTTTTGCGGCAGGTTCAGGTCAACCAGGATTTCCGGACGATCCGACGACGGGAAGAATTGGTTTTGCACAAACTGCATGGAAAACACCGACGCCACGAACAGCGCCACAGTGATACCGATTGCCCACCAACGGTTACGCATGGCCCAGAGCATGCCGCTATTGAAAGCGCGACCAATCCGGCCTGGTTCTGCTGCGTGAGGCTTCACGTTGGCGCTGAGGATATGCACACCAATCACCGGCGCAAACAGCACCGCCACTACCCACGACACCAACATCGCCACGGCAATCACCGCGAACAGGGTGAAGGTGTACTCGCCCGCCGAGCTGGCGTTGAGGCCGATCGGCACAAAACCGGCGACGGTGACCAGGGTACCTGTGAGCATCGGGAATGCCGTGGAGGTGTAAGCGTAAGTTGCGGCCTGCTCCTTGGTCTCGCCTTTTTCCAGGCGCGTGATCATCATTTCGACGGTGATCATCGCGTCGTCCACCAACAGGCCGAGGGCGATGATCAGCGCGCCCAACGACACCCGCTGCATGGTGATGCCGCTGTATTCCATGAACACAAACACCAGCGCCAGCACCAACGGAATCGAGCACGCCACCACCAACCCGGCGCGCATGCCGAGGCTGATGAAGCTCACCACCAGCACGATGATCACCGCTTCGAACAGTGCGCTGGTAAAGCCGCCGACGGCCTCTTCCACCACTTCAGCCTGGTCCGACACCTTGTGCACGCCGACACCCACTGGCAGGTCGGCAGTCAGTTCATCCATGCGCCCATGCAGGGCCTTGCCGAACGACTGAATATTGCCCCCCTTCTGCATGGCGATTGCCAAGCCAATCGCCGGCTTGCCGTTGAAACGGAACATCGGCCGCGCCGGGTCGACGTAGCCACGGCTGATCTCGGCAATGTCCGCGAGCCGATAGAAACGGTCATTGAGCCGCAGGTTGACATTGGCCAGGTCCTTTTCCGAAGCGAACTGCCCCGAGGTGCGCACCGAGATCCGCTCCGGCCCGGCCTCGATCACCCCGGCCGGCGTCACTGCATTCTGCGATTGCAGGCTTTGCACCACCTGACGCTGGTCGATTCCCAGGGCCGCCAGTTTGCGCGTGGAGAAATTCAGGTAAATCACTTCATCCTGCTGGCCGATCATCTCGACCTTTCCCAGACCCGGCACCGAACGGATCTCGGCGCGCACCTGCTCCACGTAGTCGCGCAACTGGCGCATCGACAGGCCGTCGCCGGTAAAGGCATACACCGAACCGAACACGTCACCGAATTCATCGTTGAACGACGGCCCCTGTAACCCCTGGGGAAAGGTGCCGCGAATGTCGTCGATCTTCTTGCGGACCTGGTACCAGATCTCCGGGATGGCCTTGGCGCTGGTGGTGTCCTTGAGGAACACGAACACCGTGGACTCGCCCGGCCGGGTGTAGCTTTTCACGTAGTCGAGGGAGTCGAGTTCTTCGAGTTTTTTCTCGATGCGGTCGGTGACCTGCTTGAGGGTTTCTTCCTGGGTCGCGCCCGGCCAGCGGGTCTGGATCACCATGGTCTTGATGGTGAACGAAGGGTCTTCCTCGCGACCCAGGTTCATGTAGGAGAACACGCCCATCAGCAGCGCGACGAACATCAGGTACCAGACGAAGGACTGATGCTTGAGGGCCCAGTCGGATAAGTTGAAACTCCCTTTCATCGCGGGCTGTCCTCGTCGATTTTGACTTTTTGCCCAGGTTTCAGGCTGTTCACGCCAGCGGTGACGATGCGTTCGCCGGGTTTGACGCCACCGTTGAGCAAGGCGCTGTTGGCGTCGCGGTCGATCACCGTGATATCGCGCGGTTGCACGGTCTGGCTTTGCGTGTCGAGCAGCCAGATGCGGGTCTTGCCGTCGACCTCCTGCAAAGCACTCAGGGGCAGTTCGATTCGCGGCGCGATGGCGGTGCTCAAGGTCACGCTGATCGCCGTGCCCAAGCGGAAGGCGGGCGGTGTTTCGGCCAGGGTCAGGCGCGCGCGACGGGTGCGCGTAGCGCTTTGGGCCTGGGGTTCGATCTCGCGCACAATGGCGGTGGTGTTGACGCTCGGGTCGAGTTGCCCGGCGACGAGGAACACCACGTCATGGGGCAGGCGCTCGGCCAGGCCGGCGGGCAGGTCGATCACCGCTTCCTTGATGTCCGGGCGGGCAAGGGTCACCACTTGCTGGCCGGCGCTGACCACTTGACCAGCCTCGGCATTCCAGGCGGTGACGATGCCCGCGTGGTCGGTGCGCAGTTCGGCGTAGTTGAGTTGATCCTTGGCTTGATTGACCGAGGCTTTTGCCTGGTCGAGGGTGGCCTGGGTGGTTTTCAGGTCGGTCTGGGCGATATCCAGCTGGGCCTGGGCGCCGACGCCACGGTTGAACAGTTCCTGCTGGCGGCGAGCGTTGGCCTGGGCGTTGATGAATTGCGCCTGCACGCGGGCCAGGTCGCCCTGGGCCGAACGCAATTGGTTCTGCTGGTCGGTGGGATCGAGGACGGCGAGCAAGGCGCCCTTCTCCACCTCGGCGCCCACGTCCACGGCGCGCCGGGCAATGCGACCAGGCACGCGAAAGCCCAGGTTGCTTTCATAGCGGGCCTGGATGGTGCCGGCGAATCGACCGAGGTTTTCCTGGTCTTCGGCTTTCACTTCCATGGACAGTACCGGCCGCACGGGCTCGGGCGGCGGTTCTTCCTTGGAGCAGGCCACCAGCAACAGGCTGGCGGCGAGTATCCCCGTCAGGCGCTTCATGGTTGGGCTCCTTGCTGGGCGATCTCGACCAGCATGCCGGGGTGCAGCAATTGCCCGCCGGCCACCACGACTTTTTCGCCGCCCTTGAGGCCGTCACCAATGATGACTTTGCCGGTGAGGTAACGCGCCACGGTGACCTTGTGCAATTGCGCCTTGCCGTCGCCGTCGATCAGCCAAACGGCGGGCTCGCTGAGATCTTTGGTTAGCGCAGCCCAAGGTAATTCGATACTGGCCTTGGCCGGGCCATTGGCGGTGGCGCTCACTACAGAACCCAACTCCATGCCCTTGGGCAACGCTTGCAGGGCGATTTTCACCTGCACGGTGCCCGTGTTGGCCGCCACGGCAGGCGTGACTTCACGCACTTTGCCCTGGACCTTGATGCTCGGGTTATCCAGCAGACTGACGGTGATCGGCGCGTCCGGCGGCGGCTCCACCAGCAGCGACTCATACACATTGAACACCGCATCGCGCTCGCCATCCCGCGCCAGGCTGAAGATCGGCACGGTGGCCTGCACTACCTGGCCGACTTCTGCCTGGCGCGCGGTAATCACTCCCGGCGCTTCAGCGATCAGCGCGGTATAGCCGAGCTGTTCGCGGGCATTGGCCAGTTGGGCCTGGGCGGCGGCCAGCGCGCTTTGGCTGCTGCGCAGCGCGGCCTGGGCGGAATCGTATTCGCTGCGGCTGGTGTAGCCCTTGGGCAGGAGTTTTTCCTGGCGCACGAAGGCGGCGGCCGTCTGTTTGACCCGCGCCTGCTCGGCCACGACCTGGGCCTGGGCGGAATCGACGTTGGTCTGCAAGTCTTTGGGATCGAGCTTGGCCAGCACTTGCTTGGCGGTCACACGGTCGCCCACGTCCACCATGCGCTGGATGATCTTGCCGCCCACACGGAAGGACAGATCGGTTTGCACACGGGCCTGGATATCGCCGGTCAACGTGACTGCTGCGGCAAAATCCGCCGGCTGCACGGTCTGTACAAACACCCGTGAATGCTGCTTCGGTTCGGCATTGTCCTCGCTACAGCCGCTCAAAAGCGCCAGTAGGCCAAGGCCTAGAATAAAGGTGGAAATACGACCGCCCATGCAGGCTCCTTTTGCGTGATGCCGACTTGCCAGTGTGTATGCGACTGTGAGCTTAGTTGAGGGTTCCTTATCTGCATGGAGGCTCCCATACTCCAATGGTTCCCACGCCGACTGAATGCCCATGCTCAAGACCCTCGCGGTGGCCAATTACCGCTCGATCAATAAATTGGTAGTGCCCCTGGACCGACTCAACCTGGTCACCGGCCCCAATGGCAGCGGCAAGTCCAACTTGTACCGCGCCCTGCGCCTACTGGCGGAAACCGCCCAGGGTGGGGTGATCAATGCGCTGGCCCGTGAGGGTGGGCTGGATTCGACCTTCTGGGCCGGGCCGGAGACCATTAGCCGGCGCATGCGCAGCGGTGAGGTGCCGGTCGAGCCCATCGTGCGTCAGGGCGTCAAACGCTTGCGCCTGGGCTTTGCCGGGGAAGATTTCAGCTACGCCATTTCCCTGGGGCTGCCGGAACCGACGCTGTCCTATTTCGCCCTGGACCCGGAGGTGAAGAAGGAATGCATCTGGGCCGGCCATGTCTACCGCCCGGCCAGCTTGCTGGTGCAGCGCTCAGGGCCCATGGTGCGTGCCCGCGACGGCCGAAACTGGGATGTACTGGCCCAACACACGCCCAACTACCATAGCCTGTTCGATCAGGTCGGTAGCCTGCGCGGTTCGCCGGAGGTGTTGCTGCTGCGCGAAAGCATTCGTGGCTGGCGCTTTTACGATCACTTTCGCAGTGACGTGGATGCGCCGGTACGCCAGCCACAATTAGGCACGCGCACGCCCGTGCTGCACCACGATGGCCGCGACCTGGCGGCAGCGTTGCAGACGATCCGGGAGATTGGTGACCCCGAGGCGTTGCAGCGGGCGGTCAGCGATGCATTCCCCGGCGCACGCCTGAATATTGAGCCATTGCAGGGCGGACGCTTTGCAATTGAGTTCTATCAGGAGGGTTTGCTGCGGCCACTGTCAGCAGCGGAACTGTCCGACGGCACCTTGCGCTACCTACTGCTGATCGCAGCGCTGCTCACCCCTCGCCCACCGACCATGATGGTACTGAACGAACCGGAGACCAGCCTGCACCCGGACCTGCTGCCGGCGTTGGCGCGCTTGATCAGCCAGGCATCCCAGCAGTGCCAGGTGTGGGTGGTGTCCCATGCCAGCCGCCTGATTGCGGCGTTGCAGCAGGATGAAGGGTGTAATTCGATTGTGCTGGAGAAGGTATTGGGAGAAACCCGGATCGTCGGGCAGGGCATTCTGGATGCGCCGGCATGGCATTGGCCGCAGTGATGGCGGCAGAACACGCAACATCAATCCCACCATGCCACCCGGAAACTTAGAAAACCCGCCGAAGCGGGTTTTCTCACTGCTCAAATCGCATCATCCAACCACAGACGAATCAAACCCGCGCCGTTCAATCACCGTGAATACATCCGCCACATCCTGGACCATGATCCGAGCGGTGTTGGCGACGGTATTGATGTCGTGTTCGGCATAGTCGGACACGTTGGAACAGGCCATCAGATGCAGGTAAGCGAGTACCGCGTTTAGACGTTCGCTTGCACAAGCATGCAACTCGCTGAGTGGGGCATCGCTGTCGATCAGCAACACGGGGTAGTCGGTCGCGGTTTGGGACATTGGGGTGAAGCGGCGAGGCGGGTGTTGATTGGTCATGGTGTAAATCCTCAAAAAAGAAGAATTACCACCGGCTCTGCTGCGAAACAGATGGGGTGGCAGCTGTGCGCGGGTTCGCAGACCGGACGATTTACACCAAAACCCGGCAGACCCAAAGGTCTCCCACGCACAGCCGCCATAAAACATTCGGCAGCCAAGGGTCGGCTGGGGACATGTCTGACGGTATTGGTGTGAATCGTTTCAGGGCTGCGAAACCCTGTCGCTGAACCAGGTCGGCGACGGGCCGAACTATAAGGTGCCGTCAGCCCGCGTGCAACTGATGGGATATTTCCGACAGCTTATCACCGTCCAAAAGGTCGGATGCCTCTTGATTGTCGCCACTCTATTGAGGCGTCAAATCACGCCTGCTTAGAGTGGCTCACGCAACGAAGCTGTCAAGACGTTGCAACCCCAGTTTCAACCCCCGTCATGCGTGATCGACTGCAACTACACAGATCGTCAAGGAATCCCAATGCCCCGCCAAAGCGACCTGCGCTACACCTTCGAACCCTTGAAGAGAGATGCCTTCGATGTAGTGTCGTTCAAGCTCGAAGAAGGCCTGTCCCAGCCGTTCAAACTAGAGCTGGAACTGGCCAGCCACAACGCCTCCATCGACTTCAATCGTGTGCTGGATCTGGCAGGGCTGTTCACGATTTGGCGCGGTGAAACACCCGTGCGCTACGTCCACGGGCTGGTCAGCCTGTTCACCCAAGGCGATACCGGCTTTCGCCGTACCCGCTATAGCGCTGCGGTCGAACCCACCCTGGCCCGTTTCGACTTACGCTCCAACTGGCGTATCTTCCAGGGCCAGAACGTGCCCACTATCATCCTTGAAGTTCTCAAGGATCAGCGCCTCACCGACGTTAAAACCTACCTCTGCTTTGACCACCAGCCCCGCGAATACTGCGTGCAGGCTGGCGAAACCGACCTCGACTTTATCGCTCGCCTCGCCGCCGAAGAAGGCCTGCTCTACACCTTCGACCACCGCGCCGACGGCCACACTCTGTGGCTCACCGACCGCGTTGGCGGCCTGGGCACCATCGGTACCCACGAACATTGCCCGGTGATCTACCAACCGATGGGTGGCGGCGATTCCATGGAGCCGGCCTTGCACCGCTTTCACTACACCGAGCAAGTGCGCACGGCCGTGCAGGTGCAGCGCGACTACACGTTCACTCACCCGCGCTACAACCAGCAGCACACCGCCACCGGTGATCAGGACCTGAACAACCAGCACAAGGACTACGAACGTTACAACTATCCCGGACGCTACAAGCGCGATATCGCAGGCAAACCCTTCACAAAAAACCGCCTTGCCGCCCTACGCAACGACGCCAAACTGGCGCACCTGGCGGGTGACGATGCGCGCCTGCAACCGGGCCTGGCCTTCGACCTGAACGAGCATCCGCGCGAAGACTTCAATGATCGCTGGCGCGCCATCACCGTCCAGCATGCAGGCAAGCAACACTCCAGTCTGGAGGAAGAAGCCTTCGGCAGTGACAGTGGCACATCCTATGAGATGAAGGCCACGGCCATCCGCTGGACCTCCGATTGGAAAGCCCCGCTGCGCGACAAACCCTGCATCGACGGCCCGCAGATCGCCACTGTCGTTGGCCCTCCGGATGAAGAGATTTATTGCGATAAATGGGGCCGGGTCAAAGTGCAATTCCCGTGGGACCGTTCGGATAAAAACAACGATCAGAGTTCCTGCTGGATTCGTGTAGCCCAGGGCTGGGCTGGCGCGACCTGGGGCGCCATGGCCGTGCCTCGAGTCGGTCAGGAGCTGATTATCAGCTATCAAGATGGTGATCCTGACCAGCCGATTGCCACGGGTCGCACCTACCGCGAGACCAATTTGCCGCCCTACGAGCTGCCGAAACACAAAACACGGATGACCATCAAGAGCCGAACCCACAAGGGTTCAGGCTTCAATGAACTGCGTTTTGAGGATGAGCAAGGACAGCAGGAGGTGTACATCCACGCCGAAAAAGATAAGAACGTCCATATCAAACACAACAATGGCATCTTCGTCGGCAATGACCGCCGCGAGAAGGTCGGGCACGACGAGCATATTGAAATCGGCCACGACCGCAACGAGCGGGTGGGTAACGATGAGCGAATTGAGGTGGTACAGGACCGCATTCAGACGCTGGGCCGCGACCATCGGACCCACATTGGCAGGGATCGTACCGAGGAGGTGGGCAACAACCGATACGACACAGTCGCTGCCGACCATGGCATCCGTATCGGTGGGAATGTTGAGCATTGTGTAAATAGTCACTACCGGCTGGTCGCCGGAGAAAGTATTACGCAGAAAACCACCGTGTTTGAAGTCGCAGCGAGCCAACGAATTGTTTTGAAGGCGCCCGGAGGCAGTCTCACGATTGATAGCGATGGGATTACCCTTGATGGGCTGACCATCAAAATCAAAGGCCCCGTGACCGGCGATACGATGGGCACCGGCAATCCATTCGCAAACCTACAGCGCTCGCCGCCCCCTCCTCCTGGCGACTTCCTGGGGCGCTATACGCTGCTCAAGAACGATCATCGCGCCTTCTCTGGTTATCGGTATCGCATCACCGACGGCGCTGCCGTACTCACCGAAGGCCTGACCCACTCATCGGGTGAAACAGACTGGGCAATGACCCCGACGACCCACGCCGTACAAGCCCATAAAGCAATCGTTCGCTAGGATCAGCGAGTCACCGAGACCTGGCGACCCAGCATTGCACTCATTGAAGAACAAGCTGTGGCTCACGATGACGCTGGGCTTTTTCCAGATGATTTTCTTGATCAATACACGGGAGACCTCGACTGATGCCAGCTCCAGCCGCCGCCGCGATTCTTGCTGGTGCGTACCGCGCCTATCGTGTTTACCAGGCTCACGAATCCGCCATGAGCGCCGCCGACCTGGCACGGCTCGCCAGTGAAATCGCCGAGCGCAAGAGCAGTATCAAACAAGTCTTGCAGCAGGCCATTGAAGCACTGACACGTGAAATCGAGATAAAAAGTTCGACCTTTGCCGTGGTGGACCGAGGCGGCAATAGCACCATTTCGCGGCGCGGCAATGAAAACGTGACCTTCAAGGAATACATCGAACGCAAAGTGCCGTTCCGCCCAGCCATCAGCCAGGTGTGCAACGTCGCGTTGCAGATGCCGATCAAGGTGCCGCGTCGCCTGCGCAAGACCGTCGCGGGCGACAGTGTGACGACCACCATCGAGGTGGCCCTCAAGCAAACCACCGCTTCGTTGCTGTTT
Organism: Pseudomonas sp. HN11; assembly: GCF_021390155.1. Lineage (NCBI taxonomy): Bacteria > Pseudomonadati > Pseudomonadota > Gammaproteobacteria > Pseudomonadales > Pseudomonadaceae > Pseudomonas > Pseudomonas sp. HN11. Next base: position 205,629 of record NZ_CP089985.1, on the reverse strand, counting down.
GAGGCAATCGACGAGGTGTTGGATTGGCGCAGTCCGCTCAAAGCTGAGCCCAACTACAACCGCAACAGCGCAAAAGCCTTGCTGGGCGAACCCGAAACTCGGCCCAAGCGGTTTGGCAAGGTGTTTCCGTTCTGGCCGCGGCCTTGGGAGAGCCTCGCTCCAGACTTGGTGGTGGTCGAGTACCGGTAGGAGGCGTTTGAAACGGACAATGTGTTTGCGGCGATTGAAATAAAGTTTCCGGGGGATTGGGTATAGGAGAGTCAAATACGGGCCTACGTGAAACTAATGATGCCGAAAACAGGAGTCAACCGAGGAAAAATTGGCAAGGAGAAAGTAGCGCTGTTGCGGGTGCCGGAAGATTGCACTGGCTTTGAAGCAGATGAAAAGAAATCGCCGCAAAACCAACAAGCAAGGAAGAAAAACTAATTATGAGCACTACTCATCAGATGTTTACCGCCGAAGAGCGAGACCTATTTGTCGAGTTGTTGAAGGAGTGGCCTAACTCAGAGTCAGGCACTGAAGAGTCATCACATGGCGTTAGCCCTTTCATCAGTTTTTATTTCCCCCCAGGCCCGGATAATCACCAAGAAGTGGCACTGTTGATGGTGGATATTCACGAAGCCTTTGAGCAATTACTTGGAAAGCCTTACACCATCGCGACCCACCCGGTTTCAGAACGTCCACATCCATATGGCTCATCACGCCTGCCGGATTTACGCGAACAGGCGCGGAAAACCTCCCGTTCAGAGTTTTTTGTTTTCAAATTCACCAATGAAAAAAACCATGCATCTTCACCGACGACAGCGGGTTATTTTTGGCGTGACTGGGTCAACAGGGAAGAGTCTGTATCACACTATTCCTCAGTCGTGTTCTATTACCGTTGGCAGTGGTGGCTGGATAACCGCGAAGCATGGCGCCGCTTTGTGCTCAAGACCATTGACCTGCTCAAGGCGCATCAGGTCTACAGCGGCTTTGCCATGGCCAATCCGCTTGAGTTTGGTACACGATCTGCCGTCACCACGTGGGAGCGGGCGTTAGCTCCCAGCTTCTACGGCTTGGATATCGACTACGCGTTTGGCATGAGCGATGAACTGCTCAACGGCATCCGCCCCCCCACCTGGGCCTTCCTGCTCGCCGACCACTGGCGCGAAAAACTAGACCTCACCCGCGAGCAAGTGCGCGCGGCACTGGCCCACCCGCGCATCAGCATCACCGAATTACACAGCGGCCAATGGATCGAACTGGGTGAGCAGCCCGAGTTGTACCCCGTCGAGCAAGGCGTGCCCGAACTACCGATGCTTTTGAATAAACTCCTCAAACCTATTCGCTACGACGACTTGGGACTGCTCGGCTTTGGCCAGTGGGACGGCGATCCCAACGAGCGTTTCACCGACGCCGATGGCCGCCGCTGGATGGCCCGTTTCGACCCCGACAGCGACTGGCCGACAAAGGCAGCGCGCTTAATAAAACCGCCGATGACCTCTTCTTCTGAGCTTCCCAAAAAAGAGTTGCCGCCCAGGATTGTTACCGGCATGACGTGCACTCAAGCCGGCTGGTGGCTTGTTCCTGGCCAAGCCTACTCCCGGCGCGCCTTCAAGCAGGGCGAAGTGCTACCGGGGCTGGCCAGCGAGTCAGGTGACGACACCGTATTTTGGCAACGTGATCTTGATCAAACACCCTCCGGTTTCGCCAATAGTCATGAACCGGCGCCTCGCGCAGGCCGCTGGGAGATGGAACTCGATCGTTGCGTCGATTGTGCAGTCCAGTTGAACGAGCGGCTCCCCCTCCATCAAGGGCAGGTCGTTCGCTGGCTCTGGGCTGTCAGCGGGTTACGCGCACGCAGTGGCGAACCTTGTCCTTATCACGGCATGTGGGTCTGCGAGTACAAACCCAGCACTCTGCAACTGTTTTACGATGAAGCCCAGATGCCTTGGGTTGACGGTGAGAAGGTTGTCTGGCGTTGGCTGGGGACGGTAGATCACTTCTTTTATGAAGTCCCGTGAAGCCCCCAACTAACCTGTACCGGTAGGGCTGCACGACCGGCCGTTCAGTAGCCAGGTCGAGGGGTGCCCTCGACCCAAGCACAACTTCAACCCTGCCACTTCCCGCCTTCAACAATCACACTCTCCGGCTTGGTGTCATCGCTCAGCTCTTTACGCACATACTGGTCGTACAGCTTGAGCAGGAATTTCTCCTCACCCAACTTCGCCAACTCGGTGTTCACCCAGTCACGCAGTTCGATGTTGCCCTTCTTCACGGCTGGTGCAATCGGTGCTTCATCGCCGAGTTTTTCTTCCAGCACACGGTAGCCCGGGTTCTGCTTGGCCCAGCTGAACAGCACCAGATTGTCCTGAGCATAGGCATCACCACGACCGGCGGACAGCGCTTGCAGCGACTCGGAGTTTTTCTCGAACTTGAGCAGCTTCCAGTCCGGGTGGTTCTTGGTCAGCCAGATATCGGCCGTGGTGCCGGTGGTGACGATGGTGGTGCGGGTGGCCAGGTCATCCAGGCTTTTCACCGTGCTATCGTTCGGCACCAGGGCCTGCACCGCGACCTTAAGGTTAGGGTTTGTGAAGTCCACCGCTTCCTTGCGCTCCGGGGTCACGGTCATGTTGGCGAGGATCAGGTCGACCTTGTCGCTTTGCAGGAACGGAATACGGCTGGCCGGCTCGACGGCAACGAACTCGACTTTGTTCTCATCGCCCAGCAGGTCTTTGGCGAATTGGCGGCCGATGTCGGTATCGAAGCCGACGTAGCGGCCGGCTTCGTTGACGAAACCGAACGGCGGTTTGTCGGTGAAGACGCCGACGATCAGCTTGTCGCGCGCCTTGATCTTGTCGAGGTAGCTCGCCGCAGCGGCGGCGGGCTTGGCAGGCTCTTCGGCCTTTTTATCGCAGCCGGCCAGCAGTGCGACAGCAAACAGTGGCAGCAGTAGCTTTTTCATATCAGCGCAAGTTCCTTGGGTTTTTTGGGCAGTGTTGAAACAAAGGAGAACTTCTCCAGGAACTGCTGCGCGCGTGCGGTTTGCGGGTTCGTAAAGAATGCCTCGGGGGTGTTGTGTTCGAGGATGCGACCGGCCTCCATAAACACCACGCGGTCGGCTACGGCGCGGGCGAAGGCCATTTCGTGGGTAACGATCAGCAGGGTCATGCCATCGCGAGCCAGCCCCTGAATCACTTCCAGCACCTCCTTGACCATTTCCGGGTCAAGGGCGGCGGTGACCTCATCAAAGAGCATGACCTGAGGGTTCATGCACAGCGAACGAACGATGGCGATGCGTTGCTGCTGGCCGCCGGAGAGCTGACGCGGGAAAACGTCGCGCTTGTCGGCCAGGCCCACACGCTCCAGCAGTTTTTCTGCTTGGGCACGGGCCTCGCGTGGGTCGCGCTTTTGTACTTTCAAGGGGCCGAGCAAGATGTTGTCGAGCACGCTCATGTGCGGGAACAAGTGGTAGCTCTGAAACACCATGCCCACGTCCTGGCGTACTTGGCGCCAGTCGGTGCTTTTGTCCAAAAGCTCTTTGCCTGCGAAACGCAGGCTGCCGCTGTGGGCCACTTCCAGCCCGTTGAGGCAACGCAGCAAGGTGCTTTTGCCGCAACCGCTAGGGCCGAGGATCACCACCACTTCGCCGCTTTGCACGCTCAGGTCGATGCCCCTGAGCACTTGCGCCTCGCCGAAGAATTTGTTGAAACCCTGGAACTCGATCAATGCGTTCATGCTTGGGCCCAGCGCCGTTCCAGCACCTTGGAGGCGGCCGACAACGGGTAGCAGATAAAGAAGAAAAACAGGAACAGCACGCCGTAGATCAACACCGACTCATAGGTGCGTTCGATTATTTGTTGGCCAACCTTGATCACATCCACCACGCCGATCAGCACCGCCAGGGAGCTGGTCTTGATGATGCGCGTGTAGACGTTGATAGTCGGCGGGGTCATGCGTTTCAGGGCTTGGGGCAGCAGCACGTAACCGTAAAGTTGCGGATCCGAAAGACCAATCGACAACCCTGCTTCACGTTGCCCGCGTGGCAGAGAATGCAACGCGCCGCGCACCACCTCCCCCACTTCGCTGGCGCCCCACAGCGACAGCACCAGTACCGCGCACCAGAAGCTCGGAATGCTCAGGCCGAGAAAAATCGGCAGGCCAAAAAACAGCAGGTACAGCCACACCAACACCGGGATCGCGCGGAACAGCTCCAGGTACACCCGCAGCACGGCATTGATCACCTTGTTGTTCAAGGTGCGCAGCACGCCATACAACACGCCACCGACGGTGCTGAAAACGATGCTCAAGAATGAAATCGACAGGGTTTGCGCAGCGCCCTTGCCCAGTTGCGGCAACGACACCCACAACAACTCAAGACCCGAACTGGCCATGCTGGAGCCTCCTTTCCAAACGGCTGAGCAGCAGCGACAGCGGCAAGAACAGCAACACGCAAATCAGCGTCAGCACGGCAAGCATTTCGTAAGTCTTGTAGTAGAGCGCGATGTAGCTCTTGGTGGTGTAGAGAATTTCCGGCACCGCCACGGCAGAGACCACAGTGGTCTCCTTGAGCAAGAAGATGAAATTGGCGAACAGCGCCGGCAGGCTGAGGATGCCGGCCTGGGGCAAGATCACGTGGCGCAGCAGTTGCCAGTCAGACAGGCCGATGGACTTGCCCGACTCGATCTGCGCCAGCGGCACCGCTTCCACACCGGCGCGCAGCACTTCGGTGAGATAAGCGCCGCCGAGGAAGGTCATGGTGATGATCGCCGCCCAGAACCCGGAGATATTGAAGCCCAGGACCGGCAGCGCGAAGTACACGAAGAACAGCTGGATCAGCAGCGGCGTATTGCGCGCCAATTCCACATAGAGCACCACCAGGCGCGACAGGTAGGGCCTGCGAAACACCAGCAGCGCCGCATTGATCAGTGCCACCAGCAAGGAGGTGGCGATGGCGATCAGGCCCACTTGCAGCGTCACCCCTACGGCCTTTAGGAACGCCGGCAGGGTGCTGAGGATAAAAGCGAAATCGAAGGTCATTTCCAGTCCATGACGCCGCAAGGGTAATGCAGCGAGCGCAATCCGATCCGGTGTGGTTAACGCCGGGTAGCGCGAACTTTAAAGGTATAAAAAGTAAAATTTAAATACCAAAATAGCATATTGATATCACCCAAAAAGCTAACCCCCGGATTCGCGGGTTTGCCGTGTGACGGCTATGGTTGGTGGGTCTGAGATTCGAGGGATTGAACCGTGAAGGAAGTGAAACCGATGGATCCGCAGGAGCTGGTGAAGTGGTTGACGGCATTACGCAGGGCGATCAATAGCACGTCATAAAAAAACGCCGACGCTGTAACAGCCGTCGGCGTTCAAACCTTGAAGGGGTTTCGTCTACATCAGAACGCAGGCACTACCGCGCCGTTGTACTTCTTCTCGATGAAGGCTTTGACTTCCGGGCTGGTCAGGGCCTTGGACAGCTTCTGGATAGCGTCGCTGTCCTTGTTGTCCGGGCGAGCCACCAGGAAGTTCACATACGGCGACTTGGCGTCCTCAATGATCAGCGCATCTTTGGCGGGGTTGAGGCCAGCTTCCAGAGCGTAGTTGGTGTTGATCACATCAAGGTCAACCTGGTCCAGAACGCGTGGCAGCAGCGCCGATTCGAGCTCTTTGAACTTCAGGTTTTTCGGGTTGCTGGCAATGTCTTTTGGCGTGGACAGGGCATTGGTCGGGTCTTTCAGCGTAATCAGACCGTTCTTTTGCAGCAGCAACAGGGCACGGCCGCTGTTGGAGCCTTCGTTCGGGATGGCTACGGTAGCGCCATCTTTGAGTTCCGAAATATTTTTGATTTTCTTCGAGTAACCGCCGATGGGCTCAACGTGCACGCCGACCACAGTCACCAGGTTGGTGCCCTTGCCCTTGTTGAAGTTCTCCAGGTACGGCAGGGTCTGGAAGTAGTTAGCATCCAGGCGTTTCTCGGCAACCTGCGTGTTGGGTTGAACGTAGTCGGTGAAGACTTTGATCTGCAGGTCCACGCCTTCTTTGGCCAGGGTCGGCTTGATCAGCTCAAGGATTTCGGCGTGGGGGATCGGGGTCGCGGCCACGACGAGTTTTTCGTTGGCCTGGGCGAAGCTTGCAGTCAGGGCAGCCGCCAGTGCGGTAAACAACAGAACCTTTTTCATGCAGTGTCCTTATCGGATTTCCGGGGGCGTCTCTGACGACCGTTTTTTATATGGCGTGCCAGCGAAGTGCTATCGCGGCGTGGAGGGGACAATACCTAGATTTTTTATTCCCGAACAATATCTTTTCTTCACGTTGATATTCCATTTTGTTCATGCAGGAATTCAAGCAGGTTTTTTTGTTCCGCGGGGCTGGCAGTCTGGAAAATCCGCTGGACCTGCTCCACCGGCGAACCCGCGACCGGCAGGTTCAAATGTTCAGGCAGAATCTCGTCGCCGCTGCTGACCAGCAACGCAAAGTGAATAACGTTTTCCAGCTCGCGGGTATTGCCCGGCCAACTGTGATGCTCCAACACACGCTGGGCCGCATCGCTGATCAGCGGCACCGGCAGGTCCAGGCGCTGACTGTAGATGCCCAGGAAGTATTCGGCCAGAGACAGGATGTCACCGACCCGCTCACGCAGGGCCGGCAAGTCCAACTGACCTTCGCTCAGGTAATGGAACAGGCGCTCATGGAACTTGCCGGCCGCCACGGCCTGGGCCAAGTCGATGCTGGTGGCCGCCACCAGCCGCACATCCACCGGGCTGGGCTGATGGGCACCAACGCGGGTGACTTCGTGGTTCTCCAAGGCGGCCAGCAGTTTTACCTGGATCGGAAGCGGCAAGTCGCCAATCTCGTCCAGGTACAAGGTGCCGCCATTCGCTGAACCAAACCACCCCGCCCGGCTGCTGGCGGCGCCGCTGTGGGCGCCGGCAGCGTAACCGAACAATTCCGCATCGGCATAGGTAGGGCTTATCGCACCGCAGTTGACCGAGACAAACAAACCTGTACGGTCGCTGCCACGATGAATATGGCGCGCCAACAGCTCTTTACCACTACCGGTCTCGCCGCGAATCAATACAGGCAGCGCACGCGGGGCGAGGTTTTCCAGGTCTTCGCGCAGTTGGCGCGAACGAGGATCGACAAACACCAATGCCTTGGCGCGGATGCTCAGCGGGCTTTTTTCCGCGTCGGGAAAGGTCAGCAAGGGCTGGCCGTAGGTTTCATGCAGACTCATGGCAGGCTCCCGCCCCCAATCCACTCAAGGGACGGGGCGTTGAAAAATGTTCAGGCAGTGCGCCGGGCGTGATGCTCAAGACGGCTCTGCAGGCGATACAGGTAAGCAAACCCCTGCTCCCAACGCTGGTGACCGGACTTCACATTGATATGGCCAGCACCGGACAGAATGCCCGCTTCGGCTCCCCAGTTACGGGCCAACTCCAGGGCTCTTGGGGCGCTGACGGCACTGTCGTTATCGGAACTGACCACCTGGCTGGGAAACGGCAACAGATCGGTCGGGATCGGCGCGAAATTACGCAATGCCGGAGAGCAGGCAGGACGCTCGACATCGGCCGGGGCCACCAGCAAGGCGCCGCGCACCTGACGCAAAAACTGCACCGGCGCAGTGGCCGCCCAGTGCGCCACGGTGATGCAGCCCAGGCTATGGGCGATCAGGATCACCGGCGTGCTGTCGGCCGCGATGGCCTCGGCCAGCGCGGCGACCCAATCTTCGCGGCGCGGCGTCAGCCAGTCGGCCTGCTCCACGCGGGCGCTGTTGGGCAGGCTGTTCTGCCAGTGACTTTGCCAATGATCTTCTGGCGATCCTTGCCAGCCCGGCACGATCAGGTAACGAATCGACTCGCTGTGCATGGGTGTGCCCTCCTGCAGCGTTTGACGTTGCTGAACAGTATAGGGACGGGTGTTATATTCGTTAAGGAATAAGAAGCTATTTATTAATAACAAAAAAATCAGGCCCAAGCTGTTAGCTGCAAGCGGCAAGTTAAGAGCAAAAAAAGGCCGCACCCTGCCAAGGAGACGGCCTAAAAAACAGCTTCGAGCGGGTAGCCACAAGCCGCAAGTTAAGAGCAATCAGCTATTGCTTGCCGCTTATAGCTTGAAACTCACAGCTGCGCGCTACCGCGCCGTTATCACTGACAACTTCGTTATCCCCGCGCGCTCGATAGACGCCATGGCTCGCGCCACTTCGCCGTAGTTCACGCCATCGTCTGCCTGCAGTTGCACCCGCACATCGGGGTCCTTGGCTTTTGCTGCCTGCAGGTTGAATTCCAGCAGGTCCGGCTGGATTTCGTCCTTGTTGATAAACAGTTTGCCGGCACCGTCGATGCTCACCACCAGCGGGTCCTTCTGCTCCACCGGGGCTACAGCCTCGGTCTTGGGCAGGTTGATCGGAATCGAATTGGTCAGGAGCGGCGCGGTGACGATGAACACCACCAGCAGCACCAGCATCACGTCTACCAGGGGCGTGACGTTGATCTCACTCAGTACCTCATCGCTGTCTTGGGTGGAGAAGGCCATCTCAGGACGCCTCCTTCACTTTCTGCGGGTTGCCGGTGGGGGCTTTGCTCAACGTTGGGTGCAACAGTACGCGGAAGGCGTTCTTCTGCGCCAGGCTATAGAAGTCGTGGGCGAAATCATCGAGGTCGGCGGCAGTCAGCTTGAGGCGGCGCAGGAAGTAGTTGTAGACCAGCACTGCCGGCACCGCGACAGCGATACCCACACCCGTCGCGACCAGTGCCGCACCGATCGGGCCGGCCACGGTTTCGAGGCTGGCAGAACCGGCGGCACTGATGCCCTTGAGGGCTTCCATGATGCCCCACACGGTGCCAAACAGGCCGATGAACGGCGAGGTGCTGCCGATACTGGCGACCACGGCCAGGCCGGTTTCAAGGGAGCGCCGCTCGCGCACGATCTGTTGGCGCAGGGCACGCTCAAGGCGGTCCTGGTGGTTGATCGCCTGGCTCAGGTCGGCCGCGTGTGGGGTTTCGCCCACCTGGATCGCGGCATAACCGGCCTGGGCGACACGGGCAGCGGCGCCCGGCTGGGTTTCTGCCAGTTCGGCGGCCGAGTCGAGACTCGACGCCGCCCAGAACTGTTTGTGGAACTTGCGATCCTGCGCCTTGAGGCGACCGAACTGCACGCCCTTGAGCAGGGCCAAGCCCCAGGTGGCGACCGAAAAAACCACCAGCAGCCAGATCACCGCGCTTTCGATGGACTCAAGTGGAGATGCTAATGCCATGATGTCTTCCCTCTGTGCAGGTCGCGGCGTGTGCAACACACCGCAGCCGAATAGTTAGTGAATCTTGAAATCGATCGGTACGCTGACCCAGCCGTCCTGGGCTACATCGCCCTGCTTGGCCGGCACGAAGCTCCAACGCTTCACCGCTGCCAGTGCAGCGTCATCGAGTTGCTGGCGACCGCTGCTTTTCTGGATCTGAATCTCACCCGGCTTACCGCTGGCCAGTACCTGCACCCTGAGCAACACCGTGCCTTCCCAACCGCGACGCTGGGCCAGTGACGGGTACTCCGGCGCCGGGTTCTTCAAGTACGCAGCGTTGGCCGAAGCAGGCGTTACCGGAGTCGGCGCCGGAGGAGCTGGAGGCGCGGGCGGTGCGGGTGTCGGTGGCGCGGGCGGCGCCTCGACCGGCTTCGGCACAGGCTTGGACTCAGGTTTTGGAACCGGCTTGGGTTTTGGAATCGGTTTTGGCGGCGCCGGCTTGGCGGCCAACTCATCCACTATCGGCGGCGGTGGTTCAACGACGGGCGGCGGTGGGGGTGGCGGCACAGGCGGTGGCGGTTCGACCACGGGTGGCGCCGGCTGGGAAAACTCGATGGTCATGGGTGGAATTTCCGGCGGCACGATCGGCAACACCGGCGTGGGCCGCTGACTCACCCAGTAGATCACCGCTCCGTGCAGGGCCAGCACCAGCAAACCCAGCAGGATCCCCTCGCGACGGCTGGAGAAACGCTTTGGCGTTTTCTGTGTACGCAGCTGCCCCAAAGGCGCGCGGTGCGGCCGGCCAAGGTCGACCAACTCACCACTCGGTGCCTGGCGCCATTGCGCCTCGTGTGCACTGGCGGCGGTCTGGACATTGCCCATTGATTCACTCCCTACGGTTTTGACGCAAAAAAACCGACAGGCCTGCGTGGAAGGCCATCTGGGGCTGAATCATCGGGGCCAGACGCTTATTTCTTAAAGTAATCTTTAAAGTTATAGGTAGATCTAAATTGAATAAACGAAACATTCAGAAACGGCAAAGCCACGTCCTGCGCGGGTTGGCGCAAACGCGTTGTTTCTGAATGCCTTTCAGGCATAAAAAATATTCAGTAAAGGCATCGCTCAGACAGGGCTGTTTGCACACAAATCAAGCAGTTGACGTTGCAGACTCTGCCCCGCTGCGCCCAAGCCACTGCGGCCATACAACGCCAGCCGCACGCCTTGCACCTCTGGTAAACCGCTGTCATGGGCCAACACGACATGCCCGGCTTGTACCACTCGGCGCGGCAACAAACTGATGCCCAACCCCGCCGCTACGGCTGAACACACACTGGCCAGGCTCGCGCTGGAATACCCGATACGCCAGCGCCAGCCTGCCACTTCCAGGTGTTGAAGCATTTCATTGCGGTACAGGCCGCCCACCGGAAATGCCACCAACGGCAAAGGGTCGCGCCCCAGGCACGGTGTGCGGCGGCTGTCCACCCAGCACAATGGCTCCGGCCATGAGGCCAGGCAGTCGCTGTCGCCCATCTGTTTGACCAGCAATACGTCGAACTCGCCGTTGCGGTACTGGCGTTGCAACTCAGGGCCAAGGCCGCTGGTGACTTCCAAACGTACTCGGGGATAGGCCAGCACAAAAGCCGAGAGCAAGGGCATCAGGCGCTCGGCCGCGAAGTCTTCCGGCACACCGAGGCGCAACACGCCGTCACTCTGTTGGTTGATTAACACGTCGGCGGCTTCTTCATGCAGTGCAAGGATACGCCGCGCATAGGCCAGCAAACGTTCACCCTCCGCTGTCGCCACGACATGGCGCTGGTCGCGGTCCAGCAACTGGCACGTCACTGCTGCTTCCAGGCGGCGGATCTGCTGGCTGACCGTGGACTGGGTCAGGTGCAGGCGCTCGGCCGCACGGGTGAAATTGCCGCAATCCACTACAGCGACAAAGCTGCGCAACAACACGGGATCAAACATGGCCGCTCACCATTTCATCTGCCACTGGTTGGCATGGTTATATTTAATTTCAGAATACCTCGACGGCTGCCCATACTTCATCCTCCATCCTGCCCAGAGGGATCCTCATGACCGACGATCAACAGCACCTGCAACGCGCCATCCGACTGGCCCAGGCCAACGTAGCCAAGGGTGGCCGCCCCTTCGGTGCGGTGCTGACGCGCAACGGCGAAGTGCTGGTAGAAGCCGTGAATGAAATCCACCTGACCCAGGACCCCACCGCCCACGCCGAACTGCTGGCGATCCGCGCCGCAAGCCGGCAACTCGGCACGCGCCTGGACGCCTGTGTGATCTACGCCAGCGGCCAACCCTGCCCGATGTGCCTGAGCGCTATGTACCTGTGCGGCGTGGAGCGAGTGGTGTTTGCAGCCAGCAACGAAATGGCCGAGCCCTTCGGCTTGTCGACGGCGGCGATCGGCCAGCAGGTAGGCCTGCCCTTGAGCGAACAGCGCCTGCCGATCCAGCATCTGCATGATGCGGCCATGACCACCCTGTACCAACATTGGAAAAACCTGCATGACCCTGAATAAATCCCTCGCCGGCTGGGGCCTGCTGGTGGTCCTGGGCCTCAACCTGCGGCCGATCCTCAGCTCCATCAGCCCATTGCTCGGCGAGATTCGCCTGGCCACTGGCTTGAGTTTCCAGAGCAGTGCCTTGCTCACCAGCCTGCCCGTGGTGTGCATGGGCCTGGTGGCGCTGGTGGGTGTGCGTGTTGAGGCGCAACTGGGTGAGCGGCGCGGCATCGCCCTGGGCCTGATGATGATTCTGCTGGCGTGCGTGGCGCGCTGGCTGATGGGCCAGGGTTCGACGCTGCTGGTGACCGCGTTGCTGGGCGGCGCCGGTGTCGCGCTGATCCAGGCGCTGGTGCCGGCGATGATCAAGCGCGAGTTTCATCACCGCGTGCCGGTGGCGATGGGCGTTTATTCGGCATCGTTGATGGCCGGTGGCGGGCTGGCGGCGCTCCTCAGCCCGGTGGCAGCCACGTATTTCCAGCAGTGGCAAGCCGGGCTCGGCGTGTGGCTATTGCCAGCGCTGGCCGCATTATTGTTGTGGGCCTGGTTGCCTCTGGGCGCGGCAAAAAGCGCGATAGTCATCCCTGCCTTCAAGGGCCTGCGCAATCGCCGCGCGTGGCTGCTGGCGCTGTATTTCGGCCTGGTGAACTGCGGTTACATGAGCATGGTCGCGTGGCTGCCGGCCTACTATCAGCAACTGGGCTGGGGCGTGTTGCCCAGTGGTTCATTGCTGGCGTTCATGACCATCTTCCAGGTGATCGCCGCGCTGTTGATGCCGGTGCTGGCGCAACGGGGGATCGACCGTCGGCCGCTGCTGTGGATCAGCCTGTTGGCTCAGACCGTCGGCTATCTCGGCCTATTGATCGCGCCGCTGCAACTTCCGCACCTGTGGGTGGCGCTGTGCGGTTTCGGCCTGGGCGCATGTTTTGCCTTGAGCCTGTTGCTCACCCTCGACCACCACCGCGACCCGCGCCAGGCCGGGCAACTGGCGGCGTTCGTGCAAGGCGTGGGCTTTTTGATCAATGCGGTTTCGCCGTGGTTGACCGGTTGGCTGCGCGAACTCACCGGCAGCTTTGTGAGTGCCTGGGTGGTGCTGACCGTCACGGCGGTGGCGATGCTGGTGGTGACGCGGGTGTTCAGCCCCGCCACTTACCGCACGGCGCCCGCTCTATAGATATGCATTTAAGATCTACATAAAACAAACATGCTTCATTGACGGAATAAGTAGTGCCCTTAAAATCCCGATTCCCCTACAGGATGCCGGGCACACCATGGACCTTCGCCAACTGCGCTACTTCATCGCGCTCAACGAGCACCGCAGTTTCGGGCGCGCAGCGGACGCCATGGGCATCACGCAGCCAGCATTCAGCCGCAGCATCCAGGGCCTGGAGCAGGAGTTCGGCTGTGTGCTGGTGGACCGCACCCACAAAGAGCTGCGTCCTACCCCCGAAGGCCAGGTGGTGCTGCAACATGCGTTGAGCCTGGTGCAAGGCGCGGCGTTGCTGAGCCATGAAGTCACGCGCATGACCAAACTCGACGCCGGCGAAGTGCGCTTCGGCAGCGACGCCGTGGCCGCCGTGAATCTGGTGCCCAAAACAATGGCGCGCTTTGTCTCTACCTACCCCAAGGTGCGCACCGCTTTGCAGGTGGATAACTGGGAAAAACTCGGACGCAGCCTGAACCGTGAAGAGATCGAATTCTTTATCGCCGACGTGCGGCACTTCGAGGCCGACCCGAACTTCCAGACCCAGGCCCTGACGCCTCGACGCAGCGTATTTTTCTGCCGTGCGGGACACCCGCTGCTGGCCAAAGACAGCCTGTCCACCAACGACCTGTTCGGCTTCCCGCTCGCTACCCCGCTGATCGCACCCGGCATTCGCAAATTGCTGGCCAACCTCAGTGGGCGCATCGACTTTGCGCCTGCCATCGAGCTCGAGCAGTTCGCTGCACTGGCCACCATCGTGCGGCAATCCGACGCCATCGGCCTGGGCGCCGAAGAAGCCTTTATCGACGCATTCGCCAGCGGTCATTTGCAGGTGCTGCATTGGCGCAATCTGCCGCACGCGCTGGACAGTCTCAGCAACCTTTGCGGGGTGATCAGCCGCGCTGGGGTGCGCTTGTCGCCTGCGGCGAAGGCGCTGATCGAAACCCTGCTGGCGGTGGAAAACCAAGCCGATTGGCCCGCGCAAATGTCCCGAAATCATTGAAGCGTACGCCCATCTCAGCCATCACCTTGTGGGCCACCTTGGCGGTCATCTGGCGGATGTAAAACGGTTCCTTCACCACAAAATGGTGGATGCCATGGGTGCTGCCGAAGTTGAAGCAAAACGCCTGCAACGGCCACATCCACCACGGGTTCAACACCTGGGTCTGCTGGATCACATTGCCCAGTTCCACATCGCCGTAGTAGTGCATGTTGGAGCTGACAAAGTGCAGGCAAAACGTGCGCAGCACGTTGGGGCCGATGATCACCACGGCGGCGATATCGATTACCTGCATCATCTGCAAGGTACCGGCGGACCACTCGATGGGCGCGCCGAGCAGACTGGCGACACCATTGGCGGCATGAAAACCCAGGAACACATACCACGCGCCCCAATGCAGCAGCGCCAGCGGTGCATACACCAGCAGCGAGCGCTTGAGGATCGTCAGTTTGTGCTTCCAGGCCTTGGCCCGCAGGATGCGGATGAACGCGGACATCACGTTGTCGCCCACCATCAGCAACCGCGCCAACCCCCAGGGCTCGCCGTTGGTGATGGCGCGCTCTTCCATATCGGTCTCGGTGCCGGAGACCTTGTGATGATTGAGATGCAGGTGCCGGCGCACCCACGGATTGATCGTACTTGGGCGCGCCAGCCACACCAGGCCCATCATCAGGTTGTGGGGCACGCGCTGTTTGCGAAAGTACATGCTGTGGATCAGGTCGTGTTCCAACTCGTGGGTCAGTGACGCCAGGAACGCATTGAGCAGCAAGCACGCCCACCAGGCCATATGACCCGTGATGTAGAGCGCCGCCGAGCCCACCATGCCGAGCAGCGCAAATGCCAGGATCCCCGCGCCCAACGCGTCCTGATGCAGCAGCCAGGGATGTTGCTGGCGCAGTCTTACGCCTTCGGCCAGCACCACTTCACGGATATGCGCCGAGCGCTGTTGTGCGTTCATCTGCTGGGGACTTGCAGAAGTACCGTCCATGCTTCCATCCTCTTGCTTATTGAGGCTCACATCCTGCCCCAATCGATCAATCAGGATGCTAGCCACGGACGCCAACTTGTTGACCGCAAGCGCCAATCGCCATGACCGAACCCACTTCCCTCGCCAGCTGGACCCGCGCCTTGCGCAAGCAGCTCGATGCCCTGGGCCTCGACAGCGCCGGGTTGTGCCTGCAAGCCGGGCTCGACCCGCAGCAGATGGATGATCCCAACGCACGCTACCCATTGTCGGCCACCACGCGTCTGTGGAAATTGGCGGTGCTGGCCAGTGGCGATCCGGCGATTGGCTTGCGGGTGTCGCGGTTTGTCAGCCCTACCACCTTTCATGCGCTGGGGTATGCGCTGGTGGCCAGTGGCAGCTTGCGGGAAGTGTTCGAGCGCATCGTGCGGTATCACCAGGTGGTCAGTGATGCCTTGAGCCTGGAACTGAGCGGCGATGGCGAACGCTATCGGTTCCGCCTGCTGCAACTACCAGGCAGCCCGGCGCCAGCGTTCGAGGCCATTGATGCGTTTGCGGCGATCTACGTACGCACCTGTCGCAATCGTCTGGGCCGTGAATACGCGCCGCTGGCGGTGTACCTGCGAAGACCCGAGCCCGCAGACCCCAAGCCGTGGCACACGGTGTTTCGCGCGCCGGTATTTTTCGACGCCGAAGAAGACCGCCTGGAGTTTGCCGCCGCCGATTTCGACAGCCACCTGGACGACGCCAACCCCGAGCTGGCCGAGCACAACGAAACCGTACTCAAGCGCACCCTTGCTCAACTGCAGCCTCTGACCTGGGAGCGCAAGGTGCGCCGGGTGATCGAAGCACAGTTGCCCGACGGCGAGCCGAGTGCCGAACGCGTCGCCCAGGCGCTGCACCTGAGCCTGCGCAGCCTGCAGCGACATCTGGCGGATGAAGGCTGCCGGTTTGATGCGCTGCTCAATGAGTGCAGGGAGAACCTGGCCTTGTTGCACTTGCGCGATCCGCAGTGCTCATTGGCCGAGATCAGTCATTTGCTCGGGTTTGCCGATACCAGCAGCTTCAACCGGGCGTTCAAGCGCTGGACGGGGATGACGCCAGGGCAGTTTCGGGATGGGCTGCGGTAGGTGGGGCAATCAACGCCCGCGATCACGCCGCAGCAGCTTCTTCACCCGCGCCATCAGCGTTTTGGCCGCAAATGGCTTGAGCAGGTAGTCATCCTCATGCAATTCCAACCCGCGCAGACGATCTTCAATCCCGCCCGGCGTGGTCAGGAACAACACCGGCGTCTGGCCCTTCCGCCGAATCGCCTGTTGCAACTTCCAGGCATTGAGCCCCGGCAGCATTACATCCAGGATCACCAGGTCGTACTCGGTGCTTTCAACCAAGCGCAACGCCGCCATGCCATTGGCCGCCACTTCAACGGTGTAACCGGCCTCGTTCAGGCCACCGGCCATCCGCTGTGCCTCGTCGGATTCATGTTCCACTAACAGCACGCGCATAACACACCTCGATTGATCAGGCGTGCAGGCTACCACCCTCAGGTGTGCGCCGCCTGCCGTAGCCGCTGTACGTCGAGGATTTCGATCTCGCCGTAGCCCAGGCGCACGATGCCCTGGGCTTGCAGGTCCTTGAGCAGCGCATTGGTGGTCTGGCGCGACAGGTTCAACATGGCCGCCAGGTCTTCCTGGGGCAACTGCAGCACGCGCTTGGCGTGCTCGGTATCACCATAGCCTTCGACGATCATCAACAAACGGTGGGCCAACCGCACCGGGGCCGGCATCAGACTGAGCTGTTCCAGGCCGATAAAGCTCAGGCGCAGCTTCTGGCTCATCAACAGCGCCAGGTCGCGCCAGTATTGCGGGGTGTCATCAAGGATGTTCAGCAACGCCTGCTGCGGTACTTGCAATAGCGTGCACGGCCCAACGGCACAGGCATCGTGGGTACGAGGCAAGCCATCGAATAAACAGATTTCGCCGAACCAATGGGGTAACTCCACCAGGCTGAGTATCGCTTCCTTGCCTTGCTCATTCACCGCGCTGACCCGCAGGGTGCCGTCGATTACCGCGTACAAGCCACAGGGCGGGTCGCCGCGCTTGAACAAGTACTGTCCCGCCGCGAGCTGCCTCACGCGGGCACTGGCCAGCAAGCTATGCTGAAAAGGCGCCGGCAGGTGGCTGAACCAGTGCCCGGTGACCAACCGGTCGCGCCATTGTTCTGCGTCCATGTGAACTCCGAAGATTGTCGCCCAGCTGACAGTTCGCCACAGGCTGACGGGGCATGATCAAGCATCCTACAGGAGGAATAACAATGAAAAGCCTCGTCGACCATCTCAGTCAATACGCCGCCTACCACCGCGACCCGCGCAACATCGCTAGCCACTTTATCGGCATCCCGCTGATTGTGGTGGCGGTGGCCGTGCTGTTGTCACGCCCGGAATGGGCGCTACGCGGCCTCTGGATTTCACCCGCCGTGATTGTCGCGCTGTTGGCGGCGTGGTTTTACCTGCGCCTGGAATTGGCCCTGGGCGTGTTGATGACGGTGTTGATGGGCCTGTCGGTGTGGGCCGGGCATGTGCTGGCGGCACAGAGCACACTGGTGTGGCTCAGCAGCGGCATCGGCATGTTCGTGGTGGGTTGGGTGATTCAGTTTGTCGGCCACTACTACGAAGGCAGGAAGCCGGCGTTTGTGGATGATGTATCGGGGCTGATTGTGGGGCCTTTGTTTGTGGTGGCCGAGTTGGCGTTCCTGCTGGGGTTGCGGCACGGCCTCAAACAGCAGATCGAGGAGCGCTCGGGGCCGGTGGAGCGCCGTGATTTAAAACCGAGCAAAGTCTAAATGTGGGAGCGGGCTTCACTCAGCGTTCGCGAGCAAGCCCGCTCCCACATTGGGTATCGCGCGGTTGTTAGGCTTTTTGCCAGACCTTGGGTTTGAAGAACAGCGTCTCGCCGCGCGCAAGACCCGTCAGGCTGTCGTGGTCTTTCACCACTTCAGCTTCGATCAGCTCGCTCTGGCCTTCCACTTTCAACGTCACACGCGTCGTCGCGCCGAGCGGACGAATATCCCGCACTTCAGCCGCATGGTGGTCTTCCAGCTCATGCCGTGACAGCGACACTTCGTGTGGGCGGAACAGCACGTGTTTGTCTTCACCCAGGTGCAGGCGGTTCGAATCACCCAGGAAGTGGTAGACGAAATCGCTGGCCGGGTTCTCGTACACATCGCCCGGTGAACCGATCTGCTCGATCACACCCTTGTTCATCACCACGATGCGGTCAGCGACTTCCATGGCCTCTTCCTGGTCGTGAGTCACGAACACCGAGGTCAGGTTGATGTCTTCGTGCAGGCGCGCCAGCCAGCGGCGCAGTTCTTTACGTACCTTGGCGTCGAGAGCGCCGAAGGGTTCGTCCAGCAGCAGCACTTTGGGTTCCACCGCCAGGGCGCGGGCCAGGGCGATACGTTGGCGCTGGCCACCGGAAAGTTGCTCCGGGTAGCGATCCGACAGCCAATCCAGCTGCACCATATTCAACAACTCATGCACCTTGACCGCGATCTGGCTTTCGCTCGGGCGCTGGTTCTTCGGCTTCATGCGCAGGCCGAACGCCACGTTGTCGAACACGGTCATGTGACGGAACAGCGCGTAGTGCTGGAACACAAACCCAACGTTGCGATCACGTACGTCGTGGCCGGACACGTCTTCACCGTGGAACACGATGCTGCCGTCATCCGGGGTTTCCAGGCCGGCGATGATACGCAGCAAGGTGGTCTTGCCGCAGCCGGAAGGGCCGAGCAAGGCCACCAGCTCGCCACTCTGGATGTCCAGATTGATGCTGTTCAGGGCCTTGAAGGCGTTGAAGTTCTTGCTGACATTACGGACTTCGATCGACATGACTTATTCCTCACCCGCGCTGTTGCGCAGGCGGTTGATACGGTTCTCGCTCCACTGCTTGAGCAGCAGGATGAAGAGCGCCAGGATCAGCAGCAGGCTCGCGACGGCAAACGCGGCGACATGGTTGTATTCGTTGTAGAGGATCTCGACGTGCAGCGGCAGCGTGTTGGTCACGCCGCGAATGTGGCCGGACACCACCGACACCGCGCCGAACTCACCCATGGCCCGTGCGGTACACAGCACCACGCCGTAGATCAGCCCCCATTTGATATTCGGCACGGTCACGTGCCAGAACATCTGCCATCCGTTGGCGCCGAGCAGACGCGCAGCCTCCTCTTCCTGGGTGCCCTGCTCCTGCATCAGCGGGATCAGCTCACGGGCCACGAAAGGCACGGTGACGAAGATGGTCGCCAGCACGATGCCGGGCAAGGCAAACACGATCTGGATGTCATGGTCCTGCAGCCACGGGCCAAAGAAGCCCTGGGCGCCGAACATCAGCACGTAGACCAGGCCGGCGATCACCGGTGACACCGAGAACGGCAAATCGATGAGCGTCACCAGGATGCTTTTGCCACGGAACGAGTACTTGCTCACGCACCACGCGGCGCTGACGCCGAACACCAGGTTGAGCGGCACCGAAATCGCCACGGCAATCACCGTGAGTTTCAGCGCCGACAGGGCGTCGGGTTCAAGAATCGCAGCGAAGAACGCGCCTAGGCCGTTCTTCAAACCCTGGGTCACCACGATAAACAGCGGCAATAGCAGGAACAGCGCGAACACCAGCCAGCCAAGGCCGATCAGGATACGTCGGGACGCAGCACTGCCACGACGGGCAGCGTTGGCCGAGGACGCGGCGGAAATAGACGATTGGGACATGTTCCGCGCCTCCTTATGGACGTTCGATGCGCCGCTGCAACAAATTGATCAGCAGCAGCAGGACGAAGGAAACCACCAGCATCAGCACGCCGATGGACGTGGCGCCGCGGTAGTCGTATTGATCGAGCTTGACCATGATCAGCAACGGCAGGATCTCGGTTTTCATCGGCATGTTGCCGGCGATGAAAATCACCGAACCGTACTCACCGACGCCACGGGCAAACGCCAGGGCGAAACCGGTCAACCAGGCGGGCAGCAATGCGGGCACAAGGATGTGGCGGAACACCTGCAACGGCTTGGCACCCAGGCAGGCGGCGGCTTCTTCGACCTCCCGAGGAATATCGGCCAGTACCGGCTGCACCGTACGTACCACGAACGGCAAGGTGACGAAGGTCAGCGCCAGGGTGATGCCCAAGGGGGTGTAGGCGATCTTGAAGCCCAGGTCCGCAGCGAACTGGCCGACCAGGCCGTTAGGCGTGTACAGCGCGGTCAGTGCAATACCGGCGACGGCGGTAGGCAGGGCGAACGGCAGGTCGATCATCGCATCGATGACCTTGCGGCCAGGGAAGGTGTAGCGCACCAGCACCCAGGCCAATAGCGTGCCGATCACGCCGTTGATCAGCGCGGCGTACAACGCGGTGCTGAAGCTCAACTTCAAGGCCGCCAGCACGCGCGGTGCGGAAATGATGTTCCAGAACTGATCCCAGGTGAGTTGAGCGGCGTGTACAAACATCGCCGCAAGGGGGATGAGTACGATCAGGCTGAGGTACACCACGGTGTAGCCCAGCGTCAGCCCGAAGCCGGGTATGACGGGGGAGATACGACGCGACATAAGAGTCCTTGGTTAAGGGAACTGACACACAAAACCCGCAGGTGAATGCGGGCTATGTGGGCGGGTTGTTGCTTGGTTTACTGCGCGGTGTAAATCTGGTCGAACACGCCACCGTCGTTAAAGAATTTCGGTTGGGCAGTTTTCCAGCCGCCGAAGTCTTTGTCGATAGTCACCAGGTCCAGTTTCGGGAACTGCTGGGCATATTTGGCGGCCACTTTTGCATCGCGTGGGCGGTAGAAGTTCTTCGCCGCAATCTCCTGGCCAGCCGAGCTGTACAGGTGTTTCAGGTATTCAGTGGCGATTTCGGTGTTGCCCTTTTTCTCGGCGTTCTTGTCGACCACGGCCACTGGCGGCTCCGCGAGGATGGACAGGGAAGGCACGACGATATCGAACTTGTCGGCACCGCCGTCTTCTTTCAGGGCCAGGAAGGCTTCGTTTTCCCAGGCCAGCAACACGTCACCCTGACCGTTGTTGACGAAGGTGATGGTTGAACCGCGAGCGCCGGTGTCGAGCACAGGCACATGCTTGAACAGCTCTTTCACGTACTCTTGGGCCTTGGCTTCACTGCCGCCGGTTTTCAGGCCATAGGCCCAGGCGGCGAGGAAGTTCCAGCGGGCGCCGCCGGAGGTTTTCGGGTTCGGGGTGATCACGGACACGTCTTTCTTGATCAGGTCGCCCCAATCCTTGATGCCTTTAGGGTTGCCTTTGCGCACCAGGAACACGATGGTCGAGGTGTACGGGGTACTCGCGTCCGGCAGGCGGGTCTGCCAGTTTTCCGGCAGGGTCTTGCCCAGCTTGGCGATTTCGTCGATATCACCGGCCAGGGCCAGGGTGACCACGTCGGCGCGCAGGCCGTCGATCACGGCGCGGCCCTGTTTGCCCGAACCGCCGTGGGATTGCTGGATCTTGACGTTGTCGCCGGGGTGGGACTGTTTCCAGAAGTTGGTGAACTCAGCGTTGTAGTCCTGGTACAGCTCACGGGTCGGGTCGTACGAGACGTTGAGCAACTCGTAGTCCTTGGCAACGGCGGAACCAGCAAACACGGCGCTGGCCAGGGCGGCCAGGGCATAACGGCGAATCGACGACATAGAAGCTCCTGAAAATTCTTGGGTGTTGGCTTTTTCTTATTAAACTTAAACGCGGGTCTATCGCCGTCAGTGCCTAGCTCGGTTTGTTACCCGGGTTCTGCAAACGGAATTTTTCTTTGCGTTCGATCTGTACGACTTGAGCGTTGTGCACAGTGATTTCCACCGCGCCGAACCGCAGATCGCGCAGGGCGCTCTGGATCTCACGCAAAATGGCTGCTTCGTCCTGGCCGTCGACGCTACGTAGAGATGCGCTCATGGTCTCGCTCCTGAAATGAATAGTGCCTCGCAGTGGCGGCACTGCTTGCGGCGTGAGGGCGATAGTAGATAAGCGCGGATATTCTTAAAAATACTATTTAAGAATGTTTATATAACCAGAAAGAATTTTCTGGCGGGACGTGGAGTTGCGTGCAGATTTTTTGTGATGTCGCTGAAATTAAGCCTTGAAAAGATCCAAATGTGCATTTCAATTCTGGATTGGGGGTGCCCGGTTCCAGTCAATCTCTCGCGCTGGCATCGGCCGGCCAAACCAATACCCCTGCCCCATGTCGCACTGCTGGTCGAGCAGAAACCGAGCTTGCTCCACCTGCTCGATCCCCTCGGCATGCACCTGCATGCCCATGCTTTTAGCGAGGGCGATCACCACGCGCACGATGGCCGCGTCATCTTCGTCCCATGGCAGCCCGGCAACAAAGCCCTGGTCGATCTTCAGCTTCTGCACCGGCAGGCGCTTGAGACGCAGCAGTGACGAATAACCGGTGCCAAAATCATCGATAGCCAGGCGCAGCCCCAACTCACGGAGACGGTGCATCTGCTCCAGCGCGACCTCCGGGTCTTCCATCACCGCGCTTTCGGTGACTTCCAACTCGAGGAATGCCGGATCCAGGCCCGTGTCATGCAGCACTTGGGCGACCTTCTCATACAGCTCACGTCGCGCAAAAAGGCGGCTGGACACATTGATGGCAATAAAACTCAACGGCGCACCATCGGTCAGCCATTGGCACATCTGACGACAGGCCTGGTCCATCACCCATGCATCGATCTCGGCAATCAACCCGGTGCGTTCGGCAATCGGGATAAATTCCCCCGGCGGCACCAGGCCGCGTTCCGGATGCTGCCAGCGCACCAGTGCTTCGACGCCGATAAGTCGACTGCTGTGCAGGTCGTGCACAGGTTGGTAGTAAACGCATAGCTCCTGCTGTTCGAGGGCGCGGCGCAGCTCGCTGGCGACTTCCACGCGATTCTGCGCGTGGGCGGTCAGTTCCTCGGTGTACAGGGCGTAGCCTTCGCGGCCGGCATTCTTGGCCTTGAACAGCGCGGAATCAGCGTTACGCAGCAACTGCTCGGCGCTCAGGGCATCGGTGGGGAAAAGGCTGATCCCGATACTGGCGCTGATAAACAGCTGATGGGCGTCAAAGATAAAGGGCTGTTTCATCGCCTCCAGCATGCGTTGCGCCAGGCCCGCAGCCTGAGCCACCTGCGGGCAACTTTCCGCCAGCACCGCGAACTCATCCCCCCCCAGACGCGCAAGCGTCACGCCAGGGCCAAACAGCGCCTTGAGTCGTTCGCCTACCAGCTTGAGCAATTGGTCGCCAACGTTATGGCCCAGGCTGTCGTTGATGATCTTGAAGTGGTCCAGGTCCAGCAACAGCAGGGCACAGCCGCGCTTGTGGATCTGCGCCGAGGCCAGCGCCTGCTCGGCGCGGTCGGTGAACAACAGACGGTTGGGCAGGTCGGTGAGCGGATCGTGGTGCGCGAGGTGGGCCAGTTCATGCTCGGAATCCTTGATGGCGCTGATATCGGAAAACACCGCGACGTAATGGCTGACCTGGCCCTGATCATCGTGGATCACGCGAATGGTCTGCCACTGGGGATAAATTTCACCGCTTTTGCGCCGGTTCCAGATTTCACCGCTCCATTCGCCGGTGCGTTCCAGGCTCTGGAACATTTGCTGGTAAAAACTCGACGAATGGCGACCGGACTTGAACAGGCTGGGCTGCTGGCCCATGACGTCTTCGCGGCGGTAGCCGGTGATCTCGATGAAGGCACGGTTGACGTGCACAATCAGTTCCTGGGCGTCGGTGACCAATACGCCTTCTCGCGTGCAATCGAACACGGCGGCGGCCTGGCGCAGGCGTTCGCGGTTTTCTTCCAACGGTTGTTGCAGTTGGTTGGCCCGGGCAAATCGGGCGCAGATCAGGTAGATCGCCAGAGCGCTCAGCGCGACCCACACGTAGCCGCGCACCTGCAGCCAGTGGTTCAGCTCACTCGGGTTATCGAGAAACTCGATCAATACGCGCTGAGTGACGCCGATCCACAGAACGGAGACCAGCAGGTATACCAGCCCCGCACGTAGGGCGCCTCGGTATGAAAACAGCATATGGTCAGTAATCCTTACCCAAAAAAACAGAATCGCCCTACAAAGGCTGCGGATTATAGAATAAGAAACATCCAGTCACTCCTATCTGAAAGCGCGGCTGGTTTTCTCTGTAGGCTTAGTGATAATGCGTGAGCTGTTCTTTTCTTTATCTGAGGGCCATACAGCCTATGTGGTACAACGGTTTTCTTGACCTGTCAGCCTGGCAACTGGTGGCGGTCACTCTGTTGATGACCCACGTGACCATCGTTGCGGTCACGGTCTATCTGCATCGTTATTCAGCCCATCGCTCCCTGGAGCTCAATGCCGGCCTGAAACACTTCTTCCGCTTCTGGCTGTGGCTGACCACAGCGCAGAACACCCGCGAGTGGACCGCCATCCACCGCAAGCACCACGCCAAGTGCGAAACCGTCGACGACCCGCACAGCCCGGTCATCAAGGGCCTGTCCACCGTGATGCGCAAAGGCGCCGAGCTGTACCGCACCGAGGCCGAAAACCCCGAGACCCTGCGCATCTACGGCAAGAACTGCCCGGACGACTGGATCGAGCGCAGGATCTACACCCCGTACCCATTGCTGGGCGTGGCGATCATGGGCGTGATCGACCTGCTGCTGTTCGGCACCATCGGCATCACCATCTGGGCGATCCAGATGATGTGGATTCCGTTCTGGGCTGCCGGCGTGATCAACGGCCTGGGTCATGCCGTAGGCTATCGCAACTTCGAATGCCGTGACGCGGCGACCAACCTGGTGCCGTGGGGCATCATCGTTGGCGGCGAAGAGCTGCACAACAACCACCACACCTACCCCAACTCGGCCAAGCTGTCGGTGAAGAAATGGGAGTTCGACCTGGGCTGGGCCTGGATCAAGGTCTTCAGCTTCTTGCGCCTGGCCAAGGTGCAGCGCGTAGCGCCCATCGCCCACCGTGTGGAAGGCAAGGGCCACTTGGACATGGACACCGCTATGGCGATTCTCAACAACCGCTTCCAGATCATGGCCCAATACCGCAAGTTGGTGATCGGTCCGCTGGTCAAGCAGGAGTTGGAAAAAGTCGATCATTCGGTGCGCCATCAGTTCCACCGTGCCAAGCGGTTGCTGTCGCGGGAAACCAGTTTGCTGGATGATCGCCACCACCTGCGTATCCAGAGCATGCTGGAACACAGCCACGCGCTGAAAGTGATCTAC
Organism: Pseudomonas sp. HN11; assembly: GCF_021390155.1. NCBI lineage: Bacteria > Pseudomonadati > Pseudomonadota > Gammaproteobacteria > Pseudomonadales > Pseudomonadaceae > Pseudomonas > Pseudomonas sp. HN11. The sequence continues at coordinate 180,488 of NZ_CP089985.1, read as the reverse complement.
GAAAAGCGTCTGGCGCTGCAGCAGATATGGCTCAAGACCAGTTCCAACGGCCACGATATGCTCGCAGCCATCAAGGAATGGGTGCATGAAGCCGAGGCCAGCGGCATCCAGTCCCTGCGGGATTTTGCCCATCAATTGAAGACTTATTCGCTACGGCCTGCGGCGGTCTGATGCTGTGGTGGGAGGGTTCGCTCTCCCACCTATCGGCTTTTTGGCGTCATTTACCGGGCACCGGCAATCGGTCCTGTTGACGGAACTTCACTGCAATTCCCCTCTCTCAATGAACACTTCGCCATCATGGTGGCCCCTTGTAGTGACCGCTGTTCCAACTTGCGGCGCGCCCAGAGAGAGTTGTGCCGATGGTTCACGAAAATCCTTACTTGCCCGATCCTCCCACCGCTGAGCATCCGCGTCCGGCAGCGGCTGCGACCCTGCTGGCGCTGGTGCATGCCCAGGGTGAAGTCGAGCGGTTGAGCGAGCGTGAGCAACTGCTGAGTTCGTTGCTGGTGAGTGTGAACGCGGTGCTGTGGGCCATCGATTGGGAAACGCGGCGCGTGCTCTACGTGAGCCCGGCCTACGAGCGAGTGTTCGGACGTTCCGCCGGCCTGCTACTGGCCGATCATCGGGAATGGCGCAACAGCATTCACCCTGAAGACCTGGACTATGCCGAACACAGTCTGGCCCGCGTGCTGGAACAGGGCGCCGTGGAAGACCGCGAGTACCGCATCATCACGGCCGACGGGCAGATTCGCTGGCTGAGCGATAAGTGCTACATCAACCAACAGGTCGAGCCCGGCGAACCGTTGATCGTGGTGGGCATGGCCGAAGACATCACCGAGAAGAAACAGCTGGAACTGGAGCTGCACCGCCTGGCCACCACCGACGTGCTGACCCAGAGCAGCAACCGCCGGCACTTTTTCGAGTGCGCCAACCACGCCTTCGACAGCGCCTGCGCCCAGGGCGCCCCACTGGCCTTTTTGTTGCTGGACATCGATGACTTCAAGGACGTCAACGACACCTACGGCCACCTGGAGGGCGATCAGGTGTTGCGCCGTATCGCGGAGAGCGGTCGAGGGGTCTTGCGCCGTGGTGACCTGTTCGGACGCATTGGCGGCGAAGAGTTCGCCGCCGTTCTGCCCGGTTGCGCGCCGGAGATGGCGTTGCAGGTGGCTGAGCGGCTCGGCAAGGAGATTCAGGAACTGCGTTTCAGCTATGAAGGCCAGGCATTCAGCGTAACCATCAGCCAGGGCCTGGCCAGCCTCACTGAGCAGGACTCGACCCTGGACAGCCTGTTCGCCCGTGCCGATGCCGCCATGTACGAGGCCAAGCGCCTGGGCAAAAACCGCGTTATAGCGGGCTGAAGCCGAACACCTTCATCTGCCACAATGAAAACCCAATGTGGAAGCTGGCTTGCTCGCGAATGCGTTGGCTCAGCGGCACATGTGTCGACTGACACGGCGCTTTCGCGGGCAAAGCCGCTCCCACACTGAATATCGTCGCTCTCTAGGCCTTGCGCACCCGCGTGAGTTCCAGGCCCTTCGGCCCGACATCGGAGGCAAAGAAGCCGCCCGCGAGCCAAAAAACGCCTAAGCGGTTTCTTGTTCACGGGCGGCTTCTCTGAGCTGCACATTTGAAGCTACAGGCTGCAAGCCGTACATGACTTGCTGCTTATAGCTTGCTGCTTAAAGCTCTGCGAAGCACTCTTCGATGATCGCCAGGCCTTTGTCCAACTGCTCGTCCGGCGAGGTCAGCGGGACCAGTACGCGCAACACGTTGCCGTAGGTGCCGCAGCTCAGCAGGATCAGGCCCTTGTCACGCGCCTTGGCCACTACGGCGGCAACGGCAGCGGCGTTTGGCTTGTGGCTGTCGCCATCTTCAAACAGCTCGACCGCGATCATTGCACCCAAGGCACGCACTTCGCCGATCACCGGGTACTTGGCCTGGATGGCTTTCAGCCCGGTCACCAGACGCTCGCCGACAGCTTTGCAGCGGTCCAGCAGGTGCTCTTCTTCGAACACGTCCATCACGGCCAGGGCCGCCGCGCAGGCGATCGGGCTACCGGCGTAGGTGCCACCCAGGCCGCCTGGCGCGATGGCGTCCATGTATTCCGCCTTGCCACACACACCGGCCAGCGGGAAGCCGCCAGCGATGGATTTGGCGAAGGTGGTCAGGTCGGCGGCAACGCCCATCTGTTCCATGGCAAAGAAGGTACCGGTACGGCCGGCACCGGTTTGCACTTCGTCGGCGATCAGCAGGATGCCGTGCTTGTCGCACAGTTCACGCAGGCGTTTCATGAAGGATTTAGGCGCGACGTAGAACCCACCTTCGCCCTGCACCGGCTCGATGATGATGGCAGCGATATCACGCGGCTCGGCATCGTTCTTGAAGATGCGTTCGATGCTGGCGATGGCGTCGTCGTCGCTCACGCCGTGCAGTTCGTTCGGGAACAGCGCGCGGAACACGCCGCCTGGCATCAGGCCCATGCCGGCCGAGTAAGGCACGACTTTACCGGTCAGGCCCAGGGTCATCATGGTGCGGCCGTGGTAAGCGCCGGTGAAGGCGATCACGCCGGCACGGCCAGTGGCAGCGCGGGCGATTTTCACGGCGTTTTCGACGGCTTCGGAACCGGTAGTGACCAGCAGGGTTTTCTTGGCGAAATCACCTGGGACCTTGGCGTTGATTTTTTCGCACAGTTCCACGTAAGGCTCGTAGGCCAGTACCTGGAAGCAAGTGTGAGTCAGCTTGTTCAGCTGCTCGGTCACGGCTGCGATGATTTTCGGGTGCACGTGGCCGGTGTTCAGCACGGCGATACCGCCGGCGAAGTCGATGAACTCGCGACCTTCAACGTCGGTCACGGTGGCGTTCTTCGCGGATTCGGCGAAGATCGGGTGAATCTGGCCAACACCGCGGGGTACGGCGGCTTCGCGGCGTTTCATCAGGGATGCGTTGGTCTTGCTCATAAAGTCCTCATTCGCCACTCATCGGGTGGCGTGGTCCAAGGCATAAGTGGCGGGGAGGCAACTACGGCAGCATGCGATGATCGACTGCCACAGCTTTCCCGGCCACTACGAATAACGGGGTGAAACACGCAAAAGGTCAGCGCTCTCGTGCCCTCTGCGTTTGCTGCAATCTCCTGCTGGTCAGATGCCCAGGCAGAGGTATTTGATTTCCAGGTAATCCTCGATCCCGTACTTGGAGCCTTCACGGCCCAGGCCCGAAGCCTTGATGCCGCCGAATGGCGCCACTTCGTTGGAGATCAACCCGGTGTTGACACCGACCATGCCGTATTCCAGGGCTTCAGCCACACGGAACACACGGCCCAGGTCGCGGGCATAGAAGTAGGAAGCCAGGCCGAACTCGGTGTCGTTGGACATCGCGATCACTTCGGCTTCGTCTTTGAAACGGAACAGCGGCGCCAATGGACCGAAGGTTTCTTCCTTGGCGACGGCAGCGTCTTTAGGCACGTTGGTGAGGATGGTCGGCTCGAAGAAGTTGCCTTCCATGACCTTGCCACCCGCCAGCAGCGTAGCGCCTTTGCTCAGGGCATCGGCAATGTGCTCCTGAACCTTGGCCACGGCTTTTTCGTCGATCAGCGGACCGGTGGTGGTGCCTTCTTCCAGACCGTTGCCGATCTTTAGCTTGGCCACGGCCACTTTGAGTTTTTCAGCAAACGCGTCGTACACCGAATCCTGGATGTACAGACGGTTGGCGCAGACGCAGGTCTGGCCGTTGTTGCGGTACTTGGAGATGATCGCGCCTTCAACGGCCTTATCCAGGTCCGCGTCGTCGAACACGATGAACGGCGCGTTGCCGCCCAGTTCCAGGGAGACTTTCTTGATGTCCTTGGCGCACTCGGCCATCAGCTGGCGACCGATTTCGGTCGAGCCGGTAAAGGACAATTTACGCACGATCGGGTTGCTGGTCAGCTCGCCGCCGATGTCGCCAGCGCTGCCGGTGACCACGCTCAACACGCCTTTCGGAATACCGGCACGGTGCGCCAGCTCAACCAGGGCCAGTGCCGAGAACGGGGTTTGCGAAGCCGGCTTGATCACCATGGTGCAACCGGCGGCCAGGGCCGGGCCGGCTTTGCGGGTGATCATCGCGGCCGGGAAGTTCCACGGGGTGATCGCGGCGGTCACGCCGATCGGCTGCTTGATCACGATCAAGCGCTTGTCAGGCTGGTGGCCGGGAATGACGTCGCCATAGATGCGTTTGGCTTCTTCGGCGAACCACTCGATAAAGGAGGCGGCGTAGACGATTTCGCCCTTGGCTTCAGCCAGCGGCTTGCCTTGTTCAAGCGTCATCAGGCGACCGAGGTCATCCTGGTTTTCGATCAACAGTTCGAACCAGCGGCGCAGCTTGTTGGCGCGCTCCTTGGCGGTGAGTGCACGCCAGGCCGGCAGCGCCTTGTCGGCGGCTTCGATGGCGCGGCGGGTTTCAGCGGCGCCCATCTTTGGCACGGTGCCGAGAATCTCGCCCGTGGCAGGGTTGTTGACCTTGATGGTCTGACCGTTGTCCGCATCGACCCAAGCGCCATCGATAAAGGCTTGCTGGCGGAACAACTGGGTATCTTTGAGCTGCATGTCGGCTTTCCTTAACAGCACCGCGCGCACGCGGAGCGAATTAGAGTTGTTGAAAGGCGCCTTGTGGGCTGCCGTCAGGGAAATCAGCCCCAGCGCGCAAGAGAAGTGAAAGAGCGCACGGGAGACAGAGCGTTTGAAATCTCAAACGAATCCTAGGATCAATGGGGGTACAGGGCAATAGTCTGTTCGAAAAAAAGAACGAAAACGGCGCATTTATCGGATCTTTCTGATCAGCGTCCCTGGACCGGGTTCCGCGCTCCTGAGCGGGGGCGCCCGGCTTAGGGCCTCTGTGCCGCAGATTCCTACACTGGAACGCCCGAAGACCAGCATGGACGCCCAAGGTCGACATGGGTATGATGTCGCCCGCACAAGCATCCGTAGCTCAGCTGGATAGAGTACTGCCCTCCGAAGGCAGGGGTCGTGGGTTCGAATCCCGCCGGGTGCACCAGATATGATGAGAAAGCCCCAGGTCGAAAGGCCTGGGGCTTTTTTGTGGACGACGATTCAGTGTTTCTGCAACGCCTCCAACCGCGCCGGCAAGTCCTCCTCAGGAAAGCGCTGATGCAAGGCCAATAATTTCTCATCCGCCGCTCTGGTCTCCCCAACCTCACGCAGGTTGAGGATCTCCTGCAACCCCTCCTCCAACGAAGGCAATGCCACCGGCGCGCGCTTGCTGAGTTTGGCGCTCGACTCGTCCGCCATCGAGCCCATGACTTGCGCACTTTCGGCCTTAGGCGCTATCGCCAGTCGGGCCACGGGCGCCGGCGCGGACATCGGTGGCGCAGCGGCAGGGGCGGCTTGCTCATGCAGCGCAGAGAAGGTCGCGGTGGAGATTTCGGGTTGCGACACGGGTGAGCGCATCACCACGCCGATCATCAGCGCCAAACCTGCGACAGTGGCAAACGCCATTTGCCAGCGTGGCCGTTGGCAGGCGTGCAGCCAGCGTTGCCACAGGTTCGGTTGCGGTGCTGGGGCTTCGCGGCGGGCGGCGTTGAGGATGAAGGCGTCGAGGGACGCGGGTGGCTCACCGGTACTGTGTTGACGCATATGCTGGAGCAGCACGTCGTCGGGGTCCGGGATGTGTCGGGAGTCGGTCATGCGGGTATCTCCTCGGCCAGCAGGCGGCGCAGTTTCTGCTGGGCGTAACGCAGGCGGCTTTTTACGGTTTCCAGCGGGGCACCGGTGAGGGCGGCGATTTGCGGCACTTCGAGGTCGCCGTGCAGGCGCAGCAGGAAGACTTCGCGCTGGTCTTCGGGCAAGCCTTGCAGTGCGGCGTCGAGCCGCGCCTGGTCGCGGCTCAGGCTCAATTGCTGCTCGGGGCCGGCGCTGTCGTCGGCTTGGGCGTGCAGTTGCTCGTCGTAGCTGTCGTGCAGCGGGTTGTGGATGCCGTGCTTGCGCCAGTAATCGATCAGGCGGTTGCGGGCGATCTGGAACAACCAAGTGCGAAAACTCGCCCGGCCTTGTGGCTGGGTGGCGCTGCGGATCAGGCTGAGCCAGGTCTCCTGGTAGATTTCCTCGGCCAGTTCGGCCTTGTTGCTCAAGGACACGAGGAATCGGTACAGGCCCTGGCGATGCCGCGCATACAGGGCTTCGAACGCGGCACTGTCGCCGGTTCGGTAGCGGGCCAGCAGCGCTTCGTCGCTGGGTGAATCATCGGGTACGGCCATGTAGGTGGCGAACTCCTTTCGATGGATCAATGCAGATTTGCTGTGGGAGCCGGGCTTGCCCGCGATGCAGACGCTTCGGTGTTTCAGTCACACCGCATTGATGCTATCGCAGGCAAGCCAGCGCCCACATTGGTTCGACGCTGCAGGCAAATTCAGTGTTTGAGGCTTTGAGCCAGCTCCACCAGTTGCACGAACTCGTTACGCAAGCCGAACTGGTCATTGCCTCGGGCTGAGCGGGCCAGTGCGGCAGTGTCCTGCAGGCTCATGCTGCCAGTGTAGCGGCCATCGCCCTTGAGCTGCTGGGCGAAAGCAGCCACGGCTGCCGCGAAGCGCAGGTCATCGCTGGCATTGGTGGACTCATTGCTGATGGGCCGCTCGATCAGCTGACTGTCACCACCCGCCGCAGGCTTGTAGCGTACACGCAGCATCGCCAGCTCAGCAGATTTGTCCCCGGCCACAGGCGCAGCGGCGTACCGCAAAGGCTCCAACCAGCCCTTCTCGCCTTTGGGCACAATTTCGTACAGCGCTGTGACCGTATGCCCTGCGCCAATTTCACCAGCGTCGACCTTGTCGTTGTTGAAATCCTCACGCTTCAGGGCGCGGTTTTCATAGCCCAGCAGGCGATATTCGCTGACCCGCGCCGGGTTGAATTCCACCTGCAATTTCACATCGCGCGCTACCACCGCCAGGGTCGAGCTGAGTTGATCCACCAGCACCTTGCGCGCCTCGCGCAGGTTATCGATGTAGGCGTAGTTGCCATCACCGGCGTCGGCCAATTGTTCCATCAGGTGTTCGTTGTAGTTATCCACACCAAAACCCAGGGTGGTGAGGGACACGCCACTTTTGCGCTGTTCAACCGCCATTTGCTTAAGGCTGTCGAAGTCACTGATACCCACGTTGAAGTCACCGTCGGTGGCCAGCAGGATGCGGTTGATGCCCTTGTCGATAAAGCCTTCGCGCGCCATCTGGTAGGCCAGCTCGATACCGGATGCACCCGCCGTGGAGCCGCCAGCGGTGAGCTGGTCGATGGCGTTGCGGATCTTCACCTTGTCGCGACCGGAGGTGGGCTTGAGCACCACCCGGGATTCACCGGCATAGACCACCAGCGAAACACGGTCCTGTTCACGCAGTTGATCCACCAGCAATTTCAGCGTGCTTTTCACCAGCGGCAGGCCTTCGCGACGGTCCATGGAGCCCGACACATCCACCAGGAACACCAGGTTGGCCGGCGCCAGTTGGGCCACGGCGCGGTCGGACGCCTTGATGCCGATGCGCAGCAACTGGGTGTGCGGGTTCCAAGGTGTGGCGGCCACTTCGGTGGTTACGCCAAAGGGTGAGCCGTCAGTGGGCAGCGCGTAGCTGTAGGGGAAATAGTTAACCATTTCCTCGAGTCGCACAGCGCCTTCGGGTGGCAGGCTGCCTTGGTTGAGGAAACGCCTGACGTTGGCGTAGCTGCCGGTGTCGACGTCGACGCTGAAGGTGGACACAGGCGTTTCGGCCACGCGATGCACCGGGTTATCCGGCAGGTTTTCGTATTGTTCGCGGGGTTCGCTGCGGTACTCCATCGCCGCCGAGTCCTGCCTCATCATTGTCGCGCTCATGGGCGCCGGCATGGGCATGCGCTTAACCAGCGCGCCTTGCACGGGAACGCTTTGCAGCTCGGCGACAGGCGCTGCTTCGGCAGGTTTGGCTGCATCACGGGAAGAAGACAGCCCGCAACCGGCCAGCGCCACCAGCAAGGTAACGGCAAAGCCCTGGGCAGCAGGACGCAGGAAGAGCAGAGGACGGGACATGGGCTGAACCTCGTGAATGAATGATCCGTTCACAAGGTCAGACGCAGGGTGCAGGCTGTTCGGGTTAAACCGTTCGGCGGGACAGAAACACCTGCTCCGCCGAACCGCTCAATCAGTCCGTACCGTATTTCGGGTTACGCGGACCGTAGAGGATCCCTGCACGCTGCCCCGGCGACAGCAGGCGCGCACTGGTAATACCGGCGATCGGGTGCGCCGCATCGGTGGAGCTGTTGATCACCTGCTTGACCGCCGCCGTGATCAGCATGCCGACGAGACCGCCACCGTTGTTGTTGCCTTCTTCGCTGGAAGCACGCGCCGAGCCGGTCCACAGGGTGGTGCCGGTGCGCAGGTCCACCAGTTTGGCCGAGGCCGTCACGGAGGTGTCGCTGGAGATCAGCATGTACTTGGTGCCGTACTCGGTGACGGTGATGTACAGCGCCGCGTCCGCCCCAAAGATGTCGTGCAGCTTGGTCGGCGGTACGGCCTGGATATCGTTGGCGGTGGTGAGGCCGTTCTGGCGGAAGGTTTCGTCCACCAGGGCAATCGGCAACACGTAGTAGCCGGCTTCGGCCAGCGGGTAGGTCACTTGCGAGACCATGCTGTAGGACGCCTGCACTTCCGGCGACTCATTGAGCGGCGGCAGTACCAGGATCGACTTGGGCCGCGCCTGCTTGTACGCCGTGTAGTCGATGGTCTTGGGGGCCGCGCAACCGCCGAGCAAGGCCAGAGCCAGCAAGGCGCCGGTGAGTTTCAACAGGCTCATTTAGTGGCGACTCCAGTCTTGGCATTTTTCAGCAGGAAATCCATATATGCAGCGGACTCAGGGAACAGTGCCTTCTCGGTGCGGAATTCCTGCACCATCTGGTCATCCTTGCCCATGCTCAGATACAGCATGCCCAAGTGGGCGTGGTAACCCGGCGGGGCCTTGCGGCCACTGGCGTTGATCTTCTGCAGATCGCGCTCCAACGCCTCGACCTGCGCTTCCTTGGGTTCGCCCTTGAAGTACTCGTAAACCTGCGGCTGGTAGCTTTCCCATTGGTACAGCGGCTGGGGCGCCGTCTGGCACCCGGCGACCGTCGCCATTGCTGTCAGCATCAGCGCCAACTTGACTGCCTTGCTCATCCTTGTACTGCTCCTTGAGGTGCTGCTGATCAGTTGCGTGGGTTCCAGGCGCCGGCGTTGATGCCGTCGACAAGGCGGTTGATGGCTTCACGCATGGCCAGGTCGAGGACCTTGCCATTGAGGGTGGAGTCGTAGCTGGCGGTGCCGCCGAAGCCGATCACTTCGCGGTTGGACAGCGCGTACTCACCGGCACCCTGGGTGGAATACACCACTTCGGAGGTGCTGATGTTGACGATATTCAGTGCGACTTTTGCGTAAGCCACCTGGGTCTTGCCACGACCGAGGATGCCGAACAGCTGGCGGTCACCGGTTTCTTTGCGGCCGAACTCGGTCACATCGCCAGTCACCACGTAGTCAGCGCCCTTGAGCTTCTGCACGGTGCCTTTGATTTTGGCTTCCTGGGAGATTTCGCCCATGTTGTCGCGGTCCAGCACGCTGAAGCGGTTGGTCTGCTGCAGGTGGGTGATGAGGATGGTCTTGGCCTGGCCGCCGAGACGGTCAACGCCATCGGAGAAGATGCCGCGCATGTAGCTGGAGCGGTTATCGAACTTGCCCACGGCAATCGGCACACGCACGCCGGAATAGGCCACGTGGGCGCTGGCGACTTGCTCCACCGGCATCGCGCGGTTGCTCTCGGTGGCGCAACCGGCCACGGTCAACAGCGCTGCGGCGGTGAAGCCGGACAGCAGGATTTTGGACAGTGTGTTCACAGGGTGCTCCTAAGTGGGAAAACGGGTGCGGCAGCTAACGCTAGCGGGACGGAATGTCACGCAGGTCGTCAACGATGAATCGGCTCAATAAACCGGTGTAGAAGGTCTCGACGCTGGAGTTGCCAGAGTTGGTCAGCACCCCGGCCATCGTTTTCATGTTCTGCCAGTCGCCCTTGTACCCGCCTGGCATCAATCCTTGACGAGCCTGAGAGAAATGCAACACCTCGGCACCAGCTTTCTTGACCTTGACCTGGTAGTTGAAGTCGACACTGGCGAGGATCGTCTTGTCATCGACAATGGCCGTCATGAACCCGCCTTGGGTGTCTTGTATGCGCCGGGTATAGATGACGTTCACATCCAGCAGGTAATCGGCCTTGTCCTTGCTGCTGGCGTAACGCTTGGCCTTGAGCAGGCGGTCGACCAGATCGACACCCAGTTGCTGGCGCACTTTGTCATCCGGCAGGAAGCGTTCGTTCTTGCCCACCACCTCGACGTCGAAGGTGTCGAGCCAGTAAGTAGCCGTCTTGGAAATGGTCACAGGCGCCGGGGAGATGTAGTAATCCGGCTTGGAGGCACAGCCCACCATAAGGCAGGCCGCGAGAAATACGGCAAACACGCGCATGTCTGAATTCGTCCCTGAAAAGTATCGTGTTTTAAACAATCGCGGCATTTTACGGAGTTGAAAGGCGTTCTCAAGCTGTTTTGACGCCTGAACTGCGCCGTTTTACTGGCGCTTATGCCCAAGCTTCTGGCGAAATGCGCTAAGACATTGGCTGCAAAACAAAAAGAATGATGGCTATTTGATTTCACTCGATAAATAAAAATGCGCTCTCAAGTTATGCCCTTGTAGGACGAGACACTGGCTTGGTTCATTAACTTATAGGGATATTGCGTGTTGAAAACCCTTCTCCGGGCGACGGCGCTCGTCGCCGCATTATCGATGACCGGCTGTGTGTCATACACCGTCACCGGCCCCATCGGCGCCCCGCTCCATCCGGCCTCAACCACCAGCCCGCGCAGCGCGCAAGTCGCCGATGTGACGGTGAATGCCGCTGACGTCAACGAAGCCAACAAGACGGCCATCAGCCGCTCCCTGACGGCCCAGATCAATCAATACGTGCGCACGGCAGGTTATTTCAAGCAGATCACCGAGTATCCAGTACGCCTGGGCGAGCACGACGTCACACTCAAATTCAACATGACCGCTCTCGATGGCCATCGCGCCCCGCACCCAGCCTACGTACCCGGCGCGCTGCTGACGCTGACGATCTGGATCTGGGTCAACGGTCCGATCTACGTGGACAGCTTTGACGTGGCCGGCAACCTGGTCATCGTCGATCGCGACGGCAAGGAACTGGCTTCAGCGAAGGAGTCGATCAAGTTCGAACACAACGTCGGGCTTTACAGCGGCCAGTATTGGGCGCCCTCGATGGGCGGCCAGCAACTGACCAAACTGGTCGCGCAATTACTCGACACCGCTACCGCCAAACTGGCGAAACCGTAAATTTCAGGAGCAACACATGAAAGGATTGATCAAACACTGTCTGGTACTCGCAGCGGTCTTGTTGACCGGTTGCGTTTCTTACTCACAGCACGAGCTGCCAGCAGTGCAAACCTGGCCGCCGACCGCTAACGCACCGGCACAAAAGCCGACGGCGTACGTGCGCACCACGGCGCAAAACCACGTCAACGGTGGCCCGGGCAACGCGGCAGTGGGTGCCCCAATAGTGCTGTGGGAAAAAGCCGTGGCCGATTCGTATCGCGCGTCCAATCGTTTTTCGCGGGTGAGCACCGACAAGGTCGACTCGGATATCTACGTCGACGCCACGCTGCACAACAACGAAGAGTACAGCCCGGTGTCGGCGTTTATCACCGGCTTTACGTTTTTCATCATCCCTTCTACGGCAAAAAACATCTTCACCTTGGAGACGGTGTTCAAGGACAAGGACGGCAAGGAACTGGGCCGCGTGAAAAAGAGCGAATCGGTGCGCACTTGGATGCATCTGGTGCTGATCGTGGGCATCCCGTTCCAGGCGGATACAAAGGAAGTGGTCGAGGCGCTGACGCGCAGTACGCTGGATGAAGCGGTGCAGCGCAAGTTGCTGTAAAGGTTCTGTAGCGAGGGAGCTTGCTTCCGTGAGGCCAGTGACTGATGCTCCCATATTGATCGGTTGTGGCACGTATAAAAAAGGGGGTAGAATTATTTAATACGCTTTTCAAGCCTAATTCAAATAAACCTGTCCCCTTTTCTTTTTTACTTTTCTTATGGGGAGAGAAAAGTAGAAAAATTACTAATTAGCAATCAACGGAACCGCTCAATTAAATCCGCCTCGATCTGACCTAGCAAGTTATCCTTATCTTCACCATTTTCCACAATCAAATAATTCCCTATCTGACTGTCGTGATAAACAGTTAACATAACCCCATTACATATCAACACCCAACGTCGAGAGTAAATATTATCAGCGATTTGAACTGGGCTCGCCTGCCAATATATTTTTAAATACTTTACAATCGAGTCAAAACCATCCCAATCAGAAGAAAAGCCCAAATGACACTCGACTCTCCCATCAGCGTTAACTCTTTTAGTTATAATTGGCAACGACTCATCCATTCAGTCAACTCCAAGACGCTTATTAACTTCTGCTCTAGTTCTTTGAGAACTGTCTAAAATAGCTTTATAAATATCATCACCTGACAAGCCCTGGGATTTTCTGTAGTCGATCATTTCGGACCATGTCATATTAGGTTCCTCTCCAATCAAGCGATCTGCACTTACCCTATCCGACATAAACTCTCTAGCTTGAGCTCTATTTTCATTCCTCATATCAAAAGCTTGTTTAGCTTGAGCGTCTAAGGGGGCACTCTTATCGACACGATCTAGAGTTTTCGAATCCTCATTCCAATACCATTGACGCGCTTGTAGATTTGTTTTTGTACCTCTTATTGGATTATCTCCATACAGAGCGTAAAACTCCGAACTTCTGAGGTTAACGATATCTGGACTGAAAGAAGTCCCTTCTAGGGTCGGTGTACCACCCGAAAATTCAATAGGCTTGCTTGGCAGTGTATTTGCGCTACTACGTAGAGTCCAACGCCCACCAATCCACTCAACTGCCTTGCCGCCCACGCCTGCGGTAATTGCCCCCGTGGCTGCATCAAACACAATTCCGCCAAGCTTATCCGGGGTTGCAAAAATCAGCTCGTCGCCGGCCCGCTCGAGGCTCTGTGCTGGTATGGGGCTATTGATCCAATTGACACCATCCTTACCCGCCTGAAGTAGATTTGCCGGGATGTCCGTCAGGTGAGTGATCGTGTCATAGACCTTACCTGGCCAATCTACAGCCCTATCAACAAACCCAGCCCCCATTTCGCCGGCGATATATCCCAGCTCATGAGCGGGTTCATAGCCAGTCCAGACTAACTCGCTTCTATCGATTCCATTCCAGTAAGAATCCAAGGCATCCTTGTACTCTCCAGATGTCATTCCTTCTTGATAGTTGGCTAAATCCACCTGACGAATCTGATCAGCTCGCTCCATATCCCGAGCTTTATCAAGACTGTCCATCGCTTGCGTGATACTTCGCTTACAACCAGCGACATCTCCTCCACGTGCATTACATCCTTCACGCGCTTTGTCCGCCGCTTCTCCCATTTGTCGGGATTAAACCAGATCGCTCCCAAGTTGCATGGGAACGATCTTCCTGCGTTCAACCTAGCTGGCGTCTTTGTTCTGATCCTTGTCAGCCACCAGCGTCAGACCCGGCTTTTCCACATCGAGGGAAACGTGAGACCTCACTTGCGCCACACCGCCCTCCTCATCGTTATGGATCACCAAAACACCAGGCCGGCGCAGTTGCTCCAGGTCCCCGTCAGCAAGGCTGAAGCTCTCGTTCAGGTTCTGATCGGTCAAAGCCTTTACCTCGGCCCGACGCTGGGCGAATTTTCGGCCTCGGCGCTGCTGGTAGCGTGCCCAGCTAATCAGGATCACGGCGTTGAAAAGGGCGATCCACAAATAGATCTGCAGGGTATTGAGCGCTGCAAAAATCGGCGCCTCGATGCGGGGCCCACCGTGGGTTTCCAGCATTGAGCTGATCCCGCGCGCCAGCAACCAGATCAACCCGGCCCAGGCCATCAAGGTCAACAGCACGTCGATGATCCACATCACCGTACGTTGGCGAGTTCTGACCAGTTTCATGATCACGCCTCCTCTTCAGTAAGTTTGATGCCGCGATCGGGACTGACCCAGCGCGCACGCTTCTGGTGTTGGTTGAACAGCACCTTGGGAAAACTGACCAGGGTGGTGAACAAACTGACCAGCCAGAACACCATCGGGTACCACACGGTCCAGAACAGCGTTTTCCACAGGTCCTTCTCGTAGCGGCGGTCGATGATGATGCTCACTGCGAACTGCAACAGACACACCATTGCCAATACCAGGCCGGTAAACGCCGGCGGCATCAGGGAGTCGACGGCAATCGCTTGCGGCAGCGGGATGAATTTCCCCACGCCCCAGAAGATCACCGACAGCAGGAAGGTAAACGCCCAACCGGTGGACAGGCAGTATTCGAACAACAGCGGCCACAGGTAGCGATGACGCCACTGCCAGATGCCACGGATGTTTTTGAACAGCACTTCGGCACCGCCCTGGGCCCAACGCAGGCGCTGTTTCCACAGGCCGCCGACCGTTTCGGGCATCAGAATCCAGCACAGAGCGCGAGGCTCGTAGAAGATGCTCCAGTGATCGAGCTGCAGCTTCCAACTGACATCGATGTCCTCGGTGATCATGTCGGTGCTCCAGTAGTCGATGCGATCGAGCGCCTTTTTACGGAACGCGACCACCACACCCGACACCGTGAAGATCCGGCCAAACACCCGTTGCGTGCGCTTGATCAAGCCGATGATCGAAGAGAACTCACCGACCTGCACGCGGCCGATCAAGGTCGAGCGTGTGCGAATGCGCGGGTTGCCGGTCACCGCGCCCAGGCGTGGGTTGTCCAGCATCGGCGCAACCAGATAGGCGGCTGCGTTTTTATCCAGCAATGCGTCGCCGTCGATACACACCAGGTATTCACTGCGCGCCGCCACAGCGCCCATGCGCAAGGCCACCGCCTTGCCCTGGTTCTGCGCCAGGTGCAGCACGCGCAAGCGCGGATGTTCCAGTGCCAAGGCGTCGAGTACGGCGGCGGTGTTGTCTTTGGAACCGTCGTTCACCGCGATCACTTCGATGTTCGGGTAGAGCTGACCCAGCGCCGCATGGATAGTATCGGCAGCGTTATCGCCTTCGTTGTAGCAAGGAATGATGATCGAGATCAGCGGGTTGCCGGCCAAGGTGGGACCCGGCGTGTCCTCTTCCCACGGCCAGTGGCGCTCCCAGTGCAGCCAGAAATACAGGCCGCCTGCGATCCACAACGCTGACATGAACAGCGGGTAGAAAAACACAAAGTCCATCAGGAACTGCCCGGTGACCAGGAAGATCAGGCCCAGGGGCACGCCCAATACCAATGCCAGTACGAATAAAGCCAGGAGTCTGTCGAACATGGTCAAGGGTTCCATTGGTTGGAAAGGGCCGGACGCACAGTCTTCAGGTCCGGGGAATTTTCCAGGAAGTTATCCGGGTAGTAGCCAAAACTCGTGACACCCTGGCGCTTGAGTACACCCATCCATTCAGCCATCTGCTTGGCATTGATGTCCGGTGCGGCTTTGGTGCGCCAGTCTTTGGCTTGCAGTTCAAACACGGTGCGCTCCATGGCGCCGGGGCGCGCCTTGATCGTGGCAACCAGCTTTTCCAACCAGGCATTGGAGTGGCTGTACTCCTGGCCTTCCATCAACGGCATGGCCATGGGCGCGGTCCAGTCGTAGGTCTGCAGGAAGTCATCGAGGTTCTGCGCGAACCAGGCTTCGCTGCCGGGGTTGAGCATCGGTTCGGCGAAAATATTGCGCGCGGTCTGTATCTGCGGCCCCCCGATGGCGCGGACCTTGGCGGTCAGTTCCTTGGTGAAGTCAATCAGGTAACGGCTTTTGTAGCGGGTCCAGCGCTGCATCACCGCCGGATCGGCGCGCAGAGCCTCGATCGTGTCCGGCAGGCCGGCGGCGGCGTAAGCTTTGAGCGCGGCGGGGCTGGCATCTTCGAAATCGTTGAACACCGCATCGTCGTGGTACAGCACACCGTCGATGGCGTTGTTGCGCGCCAGGTCCTCGTAGATCTCACCGATGATCTTGCGTACCTGCGGGTCAAACGGCGACAGGCGTTTGTATTGGTCCGGGTCGAGCCCGACCTTGCCGGTTTCCGGGGCCCAACGCGTCACGCGCGGCAGCTTGGGATCGAGGGCGAAACTGAGCACCGGCATCCAGGCATACACCACGGCATGGGCGCGAGTGTGCAACTGCCAGGAAACGCGGTTGAACAGGTCGGCGCGCACCGGTAAGTGGCGGTTGGGGAAGTACAACTCATGCACCAGGCCGTCGCCCTTGGGGTCGGCGAAGGCTTGCAGGAACACGGTGCCCGCCCCCATGTCCACCACGCGCTGCACCAACTGGTCGAGATTGCGCGCTTGTTGGGCCGGGTCCGGGTCGTAGACGTTATCCAGGTCCACATGCAATACGCGCATCGGTGCCTTGGTTTGCACCGCAACCATGCTATTGGCGAAATGCTCGCCGTCCGGGTCGGAGGCCACCAGGAAACGCGGGCTGTTCATCAAGTCACTGGAGCTGTCGAGGCCATCTTCCAGGGTCAGGGCCATCTGGTAACCCTGCTCGCCAATGATCGCCAGCGAGGTACCTTTGGCGGCACCGTAAGGCCATACCCACACCCGTGGTTTCTTGCCGGTGACGCTTTGAATCTTGTTGGAGATCGCCGCAACGTCAGCCCGCATGCGCGCATCGAACTGCGCCTGGCTTTCATAGCGCCCGGTAGCCGGATCGAAGCGCAGCGAGGTCGCCGCCGGCTCCAGGTTGCCCTGCGGGTTGGCCAGGATGCCTTTGTGGTTGTTGTCGGTGTGTGCGGCGATTTCCACCAGGCCCGACTGGGATACTTCGCGGATCTGCTGCCAGGTCAGGAACTCACCCCGCGGCCGTGGCTGGCCGGCGAAGTCCACAGGCTGGTTCATCGGTGTGTCGATCCAGTAGCCCACAGGCGCCAACAAGGCTGGCCAGCGGTAGGCACGCAGGATCGGCATCACCCGCGTGTAGAAGCTGGAATAGCCATCATCGAAGCTGAGCATGATCGCTTTGGGCGGCAACTCAGGCCCACCGTTGCGCGCCGCCAGAATCTGGTCGACGCTGACCGCCTTGTAGCCGTTCTCGCGCAGCCAGGCCAACTGCTCGATCAAACGCTCGGTACGCACCGCCACCACCGCCTGATCGGGGTCGCGATCCTCGACGTCGTGGTAGGCAATGCCCAGGAAATGGTTTTTCGGCCACGGCGCTTCGTTGGCCGGTGTCGGCCGCTCGGCGGGTGGAGTAAAGGGCGCGGGTTGCTGGGCACAGGCACTGGCCAGCATTACGCCCAGGATCAACAAGCAACGGCTGAGGACGGTCATGGTCAGGCTCTTTTAGAAACGGTAAGTGAGGTCGACGAGCAGACGCAGATCGCGTTCGCGATCGCCGTCATAAGGTCGGCTGATCAGGCTCAGGTTGGCGCCGGCGTCCAGGACATCGTTCCAGCGAAAGCGTTGGCCGTAGCCCACCAGACCGATACCACCCGTGGAATAATCCTGCTGGCTATACGTACCCGCACCGACCTGGAACTGCTGACTCCACTGGGTCTCGTAGCGGTGATAGAGCACATGATTGATGTTGAGGACAGGCAACACGGTGAAGTCCGACTTCGGGTTGAAGTAGACCGTGTCTTCCTTGCTGTTGCGGCTGGCACCGACTTCCAGGCCCAGGTCCACTTGCACTTTCGGCGAGCTGTAGAGGCCTTCGCGGCCGCTGAGCAAGGCTTCGAAGCGGTCATTGCCGTCGCTGAAATGGGAAGGGCTGAGGGTCAGTTTCCACTCGCGGCTTTCATTGGCGCGCCAGCGGATAAAACCGCTGCCGCCGTTAGCGGTGATCCCGTCATTCAACGCCCGTAATGGCGTGGTGGACAGCAGGTAGCCGAGGCTACCGCCGTACTGCCAGTTGTCGTTGATGTCGCGGGCAACCGACACGGCGGCACCTTGTTTTGAACCATCGCCGTAGGAGTGGTTGGAAACCTCGGCTTCAATGGTCATGTCGCGGGTACGTCGCTCTACGCCCACCACTTGCCAGCGGTGATGGCCGGTGCCTTCTTCAAAGTCGGCAGTGGCATAACCGGCCCCGGCGAACAGGCGCCAGTCTTCGTCGATGGGCGGCGTGTAGATCCGACTTTCAATACCCCAGTCGCGGCTACCCGAGACGGCACCGGCATCGCCATTGTTGCCGCCGCCGAAGCTTTTACCGGTGTAGGCCTCGACCCGCAGTTCGGCCATGTCATGTACATCACGCAGGCGTTTGAGGCGCTGCACCTGGCGGTTGTCCGGGTTACGGGCGACCACGTCGTCGGTGAGGATGTCGAGCTGACGCCACTCCTGCAGGTCCAGGGCCGTGAAGCCTTGGGACATCTCCAGGCCAATGTCACGCGGGCTTTGCGTTTCGGTTTCCTTCAGTGAACGTTCGGCGCGCCGGGGCCAGTCGCGAGCACGGTACATCTCGGCTTGCGCCAGGCGCAGGCCGATGCTGCCAGGGGCCTTGCCCACCAACTCTTCCAGAGCCTTTTCGCTCGACGGCAGGTCGGCACCATAGGTGCCGGCCTGGGCAGCCAATTGTTGGGCGTCCATCCACTCATCGTTCGGGTTGCCGATAGGCAGTCCCTTGAGTTCAACCCGGGGTTTCTGGCTGTCGGCCAAGTGCTTGGCGACCGCCCGCGCTTCATCTACCTGATCGTTTTCGAGCAAGGCGTAGAACAAGGCAGTGCTGTCTTCAACACGGTCACCCACGTCTGCATCTGGAGCCGTCAGGGCCTGGCGATACAACGGCGCGGCTTTTTCCGGCAGGCGCTGGTCGAGGTAGGAGGCTGCTACCCAACGCACTGCATAGGTGGGCAACTGCACACCTTCGGCTTGGAGGGTTTCGTACTCTCGGATCACCTCGGCGGTACGCGCCCGCGCCTTGAGCGCACCCAGGCGGTCAATGCGCCAGCGCACCACGTCGTCCTTGGCCGTGGGGTCCGGGGTCCAGCGCGCGAGGAGTTGGTCGTAGCCCTGCAAGGCGCGATCCGCGATGACATAACGCTCTTTCTCGGTACGCGTAGCGAACTCGGCCATGCGCACACGCTCGGCGGCCAGGTCACCTTCCAGGCGACGCTGGGTCACCGGGTCGACAAGCCCTGGACGCTGGGCCGACAAGCGCAACGCAGGCTCGGGCAGACGTGCTTTTTGCAAGGCGACCACGTACTCACGGGCGACTTCCGGTTTGTCGCCTGCGAGGATAAACGCCTGGTCGAATTCGTGCAGCGCGTCGTACTGCAAACCCGCGCGGGTCAGCGCATAACCCAGGGCCATGCGTCGATTGGGATCGTCCGGTTTGGCGGCCACCAATGCGCGGGCACGTTGCACGGCTTCGCTGGCTTTGCCGCCGTCGGCCTGGGTAAGGGCCAGGCCCAGTTGCAGGTCGACATTGTTCGGCTCACGCAGCAGCGCCTTGCGATAGACCGCCTCGGCCTGCGCCCACAGCTTCTGGTTGCGATAGGTACGTGCGACCGTGGCCAGCGCCTGGGCGGTCAGGTTGCGATTCTGACCCTGCGCCTCATACACCTTCAGCACTTCGGCATCCTGGCCGGCCCAGCCGGCGATCACCAAGTGATCGCTGATCTGGCCTGGCGTCCGGCGCTCGGCAGGCAATTGGCGTAACTGAGTGAGGGCAGGTGTGAAGTTGCCGTTGCGCGCCTGGATAATCAGGGCGTCATAGGCTGGGTCGGCCATGGCAAAGGTGGGCATCAGCAACTGGCTGCACAAGGTTACCCCGATGAGCAGCCTTAACCGGCCTGAGGCACTGAGTGGGAGTGTTCGCAGCATATCGTGAGCTTCCTTACACACGGAAAGCTGTAACGATAGGTGGTCCTGAGCGATTGCTTCAGGGTGTCGGCGTCTCGTGACCCGACCTAGCTTTCCTGTATGAACTATCCCCGACAGCTGTATGAAAAAGGACAAATCATAACAATTGTTCAGAATTGCCCGACAGGTGCCACAAACCAATGTGGGAGCAAGCCCGCTCCCACAGTTTGATTGCCTTTCAATCGGGCCGCCTTGGGCAGCCCCGAGTGCTTACTGAGCGCCGCTCACCGCACCAACTTTGGACATCACGAAGCCAATGAATTGCTCGACCGTCATTTTCTGGCCGTTGAAGGTCACTTCATTGTTGGCGTAATGCAGCTTGGACACGACGTCGCTGCCGACCAGGGTCGCCAGCTGCGTGCCGACCGCCATGCCGCTGACCATTTCGCTGGCCATCTGGGATTGCTGCTCGATGGCTTTAGGGTCGGTCACACCACCGACCTGCGCCTGCAGGGCGGCAACGTCGGCGATCATAGGCTTGGACAGGGTCAGGTTGGCGTCCAGCAGCGCAACCATTTGCTTGCCCAGTTCAACCGGCGGCAGTTCCATGGACGTAGGCTTGGTCAGATCCACCACCAGGTTGAACTTGCTTTCACCGTGGGTGGTTTTCAGGGACAGGTTTTCCAATGCCAGGTGCGGTTTGGCGGCGAGCAACTGGTTGACATTGGCTTCGGCCAGGGTTTGCTCGGCTTCGGTCAGTTGCAGCTCAGGCACCGGTTGACCGGCGGCAGCAGCGGCTTGCACCGGCTGCATTTTGTCCTGATACAGCTTGGTCAGCACCAGGCCCGACGGCACGTCGATGTTCTTCAAGCTCACGGCCATGGCGGCAGAGCCGACCGGTTTACCCTGATAGCCGATCTCGTCGATCTTGTAATCGACGCGGCCGGACATGTTGTTGTCTTTGACTTCGCTGGTGTCTTTCTGCTCAAAGCCCTTGAGGGTCATCACCGCTTTCTGCGGGCCGAACGTGAGCTTGGTATCGCTCAGCTCAACGGTGTTCTGCCCGGTGTAGAAGCCGAAGGTGGATTTCTCCAGGTTGCTGGCCACGGTCAGGCCGGCGAATTCGGCATTGAACGGCGCGCCGTTGGCATCGACTACGTCCAGCTTGAGGCTGTTCATGTAGCCATCCACCTTGACCTTCTTGCCCTCGGCGGTGCTGTCAAAGTCCAGGTTCAGGCCGGAGAAGTTCACCGAGGAGGTCTCGTCCTTGAACTCCAGCGGCAGCAATTCGAGGTTGCCGGTCACCGAACGGCTGTAGCCAATATTGGCCACGCCTTTGAGCGGCGGCATGTCTTTGGCGGCAGCGAACCATTTTTCGGT
The DNA here is from genome assembly GCF_021390155.1 of Pseudomonas sp. HN11. Classification (NCBI taxonomy): domain Bacteria; kingdom Pseudomonadati; phylum Pseudomonadota; class Gammaproteobacteria; order Pseudomonadales; family Pseudomonadaceae; genus Pseudomonas; species Pseudomonas sp. HN11. Next base: position 159,220 of record NZ_CP089985.1, on the reverse strand, counting down.
GGTGGCGTTCTTTTCCAGTTCATAGTGACTGGTAGCCATGACCGGCAGCCATTTCAACGACACCAGACGCGAGAACGGCAGCGGACCGTGTTCGATATGGTCGACAAACAACAGCTCGGGGTTCGGGTTCTGCTCACCGAAGAACGAGCCTTGGCCCTTGAGACGGTAGTGCGCGGTGCTGCTGAACAGGCCACGGTCCAGGGACACCAGCTCCAGGTTAACAGTGCCGTCGACGCCGGCCATGGAACGTTGCAGTTCCTTGTTGGCGTCCTGTACCGCCGTTTGCAGTACCGGTTCCAGCTGCTTACCGGTGTACCAGGCACCGCCTGCACTGACGACGCCGACGGCGACAACGAAACCTAAAAGAACAACGGCTGGCTTATTCATGAAGTGACCTGATCAAATCCTGTGAGAAGTGGGCTGTCTTCCTTGAACCCATAGGGGTTGGCTCAAGCCCGCCAAAAGCGGAGGAAGATTAGCACTGGCGGCCGCGAACGGCCCAGCTTTTCAGAGGGATCAGTTCGGTACTAGTTCACGAATACTCCAGTTCAATTTCATCCAGTTGGTGGTCGAAACTCTTCAACCGCGCCGTCCAGGTGTACACCAGCACCTCAAACTCGCGGTGTATCACGGCATTGCCTGGGGTGTCGGCCTTGGGGTCGCAGAAGTCCAATTGGTAGCGCTCGCGGGCCATTTGCGTGGCCACATCGGACAATTCCCGCGCATTGTTCAGCCAGTGCCTACCGTCAGCGACCTGCTGATCGAGGGCCACGCACTGTTTCTTCAGCACTTCGAGGCTTTTTTCCAGCGGCGTGCCGGTGAGGTCACCCATGACTTCCTGGAAGGTGCGCCCCGGCTGCCAGTAGCTGCCCCAGAAATAGCGGTCGAACACAGTCTCGACGCGGCGCAACGCAACCTTGGTATCCCAGATCGCCACGCGGGTCTTGCCTTGCTCGAGGAGTTTTTTCTTCACCCGTTGATTTTGGTAGGAAGCCCAGGCGACGACGCCGATGGACAGGGTGCCAATCACCAGGCAGGCGCTGTCGAGAAACACCATCGCCTTGTCGAGTTGGTGAGCCAGCATGACGCCGTAGAAGTAGGTAGCCGACAACAACACCAGTGCAAAACACACGCACCAGAAAGCGGGAGCATAAGGGTTTTTCATTATTGGAATCCCCATGAGCAAACGCGAACGTTGACCGGCGGGCCATCACGGGAGCCCGCCAGTCAAAGCATAGCTATTTGCTCAGGGTTTGCTGGCCGGCGCGGGTTGCGTTCGTCCGCTTTCCCAGCCGCCGCCCAGGGCCAGGAACAGATCGATCTGGCTCATGGCAACCTGGGTGTTGGCGGCGGCCAGTTGTGCTCGCATGCTGGTGTGGGTGCCGGTGGCCTGCAGATCGGCCAGGAAAGAGGCGCGGCCGGCTTGGTAGAAGCGGTGCGTCTGCTCGGCAGCTTCTTGCGACGAGGCTTCGGCTTCGGCCAGGGCTTCACGCCGTTGCAGCAACGCGGTGTATTGCGCCAGCCCGGTCTGGGTCTCGCGAATGGCGTTGAGCACCACCCCATCGAAGTGCGCCAGGGCGCCCTGGGTCGCGGCTTCGGCTTCATGGATACGGGCGCGGGCGCCGTTGGTCGGCACCGTCCAACTGATCAGCGGGCCAAAGCCCCAACGGTTGGTCGCGGGCTCGCCGAGATTGTCCAGGATACCCACCGTGCCGACCGTGGCGCCGATGCTGATGTCCGGGTACAGCGCGCCGGTGGCCACGCCGATCCGCGCCGTGGCGGCGGCCAGTTGGCGTTCGGCCTGGCGCACATCGGGGCGGCGTTTGAGCAAGGCGGCGCCATCACCTACCGGCAACAGCTGGGCGATGTGCGGTAACTCGGCGCAGCTGCTGGTGCCGGTGGGCAATTGGTCCACCGGCTTGGCCAGCAACATCGACAAGCGGAACAACCCGGCCTGGCGCGCGGCGTCATAGCGCGGCATATCGGCGCGCAAAGACTTGAATTGGGTTTGCGAACGGGTGACTTGGGTTTCGTCGCCACGGCCGGCGTCGCGCAGGCGCTGGGTCAGGCGTGTGCCTTCAGCTTGCAGGTCGAGCGAATGCTGGGCGATGGCCTTTTCTTCGTTGGCAGCGCACACCTGGGTGTAGGAGCGCACCACGTCGGCCACCAGGGTGATACGCGCGATATCAGCCGCAGCTTGCGCGGCGTCGGCACTGGCCTGGGCGCTTTCGATGCCACGCTGCAAGGTGCCGAACAGGTCGAACTGATACGAGGTGCTGATACCGACACTGCCGATATTGGCGACCGGCACTTTATCCGCCAGCAAAAACGCTTCACCGGACTCCTGCAGGCGCTGGGCCTCGGCTTTGGCGCCGGCGCTCCAACCACCCGCAGACTCGGCCTGCTGCACCTGATACCGCGAGCGCTGCAGGTTGGCGGCGGCCACGCGCAGATCGGTGTTGGAGGCCATCGCCTGACGCACCAGCTCATCCAGGCGCGGGTCTTTGTACAACCGCCACCAATCCGCCGGCACCGGCGCCGACACCACATCGTTGCCCTCACCGGCGATCTTTCCCTGCAGGTCGCCGCGATTGACCGCGGCTTTATCCGGCAGCGAGTAATCCGGGCCTACCGCCTGGCAGGCCGACAGCAACACACCCAGCGCAGCGGCGGCCAACAGCTGCTTCATGGTTGGCCTCCGTCTTTAACCTTATCGCCGATGATCGAGACGGTGGCCGTACGCCCAGCAATCATGCGGAAGTCCGCCGGCACATCATCAAAGGCGATGCGCACCGGAATCCGCTGAGCCAGGCGCACCCAGCTGAACGCCGGGTTGACGTTGGGCAACAGGTTGGAGCCGCTGCTGCGGTCACGGTCTTCGATACCGGCGACGATGCTCTGCACATGGCCGCGCAGGCGGGCGTTGTCACCAATTACACGGATGTCCACGCCCATGCCGATGTGGATACCGTCGAGCTTGGTCTCTTCGAAATAGCCATCGATATGGAAGGAGTTGCTGTCGACCACCGACAGCACCGGGCGACCGGCGGTGACGAATTCCTGGGTGCGCGGCGCGCGGTCGTTGACGTAACCGTCAACGGGGCTGCGGATCACCGAGCGGTCGAGGTTGAGCTGGGCGGAATCCACCGTCACCTGGGCTTCGGCCAGGGCCGATTGGGCGCGGGCCACGCGGGACTGGCTTTCTTCCAATTGCTCGCTGGGCACCAGGTTGCCAAGGCCACGGTTACGCTTGTACTCGCGCTGGGCCTGGGCCAGGGTTTCCTGGCGATCGGCCACGGCGGCCTGGGCTTGGCGCAACGCCAGCTTGAAGCGGTCCTGGTCGACGGCGAAGAGCACTTGGCCCTTGGTCACTAGTTGGTTATCGCGCACGTCCACGCGCTGGATCAGCCCGGACACGTCCGGGGCGATCTGCACGATGTCGGCACGGATGTGGCCGTCACGGGTCCAGGGGGCAAACATGTAGTACATGACCATGCGCCACACCACGACGACCGCAAACGTCACGATCAACAACGTGAGGACCACACGGCCGATGGTCAAAAAAGGTTTTTTCATGTCATCAGGTATCGACTGAGTGAGTCCACCGCGCCCAGCAACAGCGCGTAGAGCCCCACATTGAACAATGCCCGGTGCCAGACCAGGCGATAGAAGTGGAGCCGGGTCAACAACCCGTGCACCACCAGGAACAACACATACGTAATGCCCATCAGCACCAGCAGCGTGGGCAGGAACACCCCGCTGATATCCAGATCACCGATCATAAAGGCGCTCCATCAGGCAGCGGCGCTTCCATCTCGGTGCCGCCAATAAATTCCACGCCCGGCAGCAGTGACAGGCGCAGGCCGGCCAGCGCGTGCAGCAGATGCAGGCGGGTGTCGTCTTCGTCTTGCAGGCCCTGGCCGTTGAGGGCGCGGCGCGTGCGGTCCAGGGTCATCAGCAGACCGCTCGGTGCGGGCAAGCGTTCACCAGCTTTGAGGCACGCGTTGAAATAGCCGCCTACACCTTCCACCACCTGATTGAGCAACACCCGTGGCGCACCGAGAATGCGCGGCGAGTAGGCCAGCAGGTCGAGCAGGTTCAGCGCCACGCGCAAATCACGCAGGGCGGTGCCGGTGTCCTGATTGATCAGCGCCAGACGCGGCAGGTGCTGCATCAGGCGATCGAGCATCTGTGCGGCCATGTGCCGGTGTTCGGCCAGGGTCGCAGGTTCGGTGAGGCTGACGATGTCGCGCCAGCTGAAACGGGTCAGGCGTTTGGCCGCCAGTTCAGCGCCGAAGGGCCGCGCGATCAGCGTCCACACGAAGGCGAACAGCAAGCCCACGGGCCCCGCCAGGTTGACGTTGGCGAAGTTGAGAAAGTCGGCGTCATAGGCGCCCTGGATGCTGATGAATGACGAGGTGTTCACCAGCGTCAGCAGCATGCCCAGGTAAAAACGCGGCTGCACCGTGAGTGTGCCGATGCAGATAAACGGCACGGCAAACGCCAGCACCAGCATCGGGAAATCATGCAGGTTGGGCAGCACCAGAAACAGATAGAGGCTGGCGAACAGCACCGACATGGCGGTCCAGAAAAAGAACCGGTAGATCTGCGGCGCCGGGTCATCCATCGAGGCAAAGAAGCTGCAGGCGACGGCGGCCAGGATCACGGCGCTGCCGCCGTCGGTCCAACCGAGCAGGATCCACAGCACCGAGGCGACAATGATCGCGCTGACGGTGGAAAACGCCGAGTAGAACATCAGGCCACGGTCGAGGAATGGCGTGAGCCGGCCCAGGCGCCAGTGGCGGTAGACGGCGCGCCAGGTGTCCTGGCTTTCGCACTGGATGGCGGCTTGCAGGCTGCGGCAGTCTTGCCACAGGTCGATCCACTCTGCGAGACGATAGAGTGCATTGGAAAACAACAGCGTGTGCCGGTCATCCAGCGCTTCGCCAGTCGGTTGCAGGGCGTCGACCTGGTCACGCAAGGCACGCCAGTTTTCCATCGGCGCAGCGTCTGTGGTGTCTTCCAACCACTGGCTGGTCGCTTCCAACAACGGCGTGACTTTATCGAGGAACTCCGGCGCACGATGCTCAATGGCATACAGCGCATCGTCGAGCGCATCCACCACCGGCAGCAGGTGGATCATGCGCCCGCGCAGTTCCTTGGTGTTGCGCACCGTCTGCGGCCGCGCGCCTTCGTGGGGCAACTGGCCGATCATCAATTCAAGGGTGTTGAAGGTAGCGACCATACCACCACGCAAGGTGCTGATTTCTTCAGGCTCAACTTTGCGCGTCAGAAAGCGCTGGCTGTAGATCTGAGCGTCGGCAAACCACTTGGTGACCGAGCCATCGAACACGGGCATCAGGCGGCGCGGCCAGAACATCGCGCCCACCACTGCTGCGACGGCAATGCCGAGGAAGATTTCTTCGGTGCGCGCCTCGGCCACGTCCCACACTGCCAGCGGGTTATCCACCACCGGCAAGGCGATCAGCGGCAACGTATAGCCGGCCAGCATCAGCGCGTAGTTGTTGGCCGTGCGCAGGTGCATGGAGAGGAACAGCAAGGTGCCCGTCCACAAGGCAATCACCACCACCAGCAGGTAGGGCGATTGCACGAACATCGGTACAAACAGCACCGCCGCCGCCGCTCCCATGAAAGTGCCGATGGCGCGGTACAGCGCTTTTGAACTGGTAGGGCCGACAAACGGGCTGGACACGATATACACCGTGGCCATCGCCCAGTACGGACGCGGCATTTGCATCAGCATGGCGATGTACAAGGCAATCATTGAGGCCGCGAAGGTACGCACCCCGTAGAACCAATCACGGGCGGGCGGGAAACCGGTAAAAAATCCGTTCAAAGCGACGCCGCCTCGAAGGCGCGCAATACACGCAACGCGGCTTCCAAATCATTGGGGGCGATATCCGCCAGCACGTCCTTACGCAGACGCACCAATTGCACTTCCACCGCTTGTACCAACTCACGGCCGCGCGCGGTGAGGCTCAAGGCCTTGGCGCGACGGTCGTGGATGTCTTCGGTGCGACACACGTAACCGTCGTTACACAGACGATCGAGCAAGCGCACCAGCGATGGGCTTTCCATCCCCGACGCCTGGGCGACTTTGACCTGGTGCACACCATCGCCCAGGCGGCCGATCATCAACAACGGCACGGCGCAGGCTTCGGAGATGCCATAGCTCACCAGCGTGGTCTGGCAGATTTTGCGCCAGTTACGGGCGCCCGTCACCATGCTGCTGCTGAGGTTCATCTGGAGTTGTTCGAGGGTTTGAGGCACTGGATAGTTCGCATACAGTTAGTTTGCTAACTATCAATATGGCGGATGGATCCAAATGCGTCAAGATTTGAAACAATTTAGCGGATGGGTGGTGGGTGGCTGGGTAAGTAAAGCGGGTTTGGGCGTCGGTGCAGCATTTACCAACACCGCAAAACGCTGTGGGAGCTGGCTTGCCTGCGATTGCAGCGAGACCAGTGCGGCCGTGACCAGATGATGCAAGTTCTGGCTGTCCGCTTTGGCGGTGAGGGTTTCCAACAACGCTGTGCCACTGCGCGCTTTCTCGTGGAGCAGGTGCGAGGGCGCGAAGGTGTTGAAGGCCAGGACCGGGCCGGTGGTGGGGATGGACTGGAATGCGAAGAATTGTTCCATGTTCGGTTCGCACTGACGGTTGGATGTAGCGCATTGGAAATGCACGCTCAGACCAAAGCATCACCCTTTTTTGCTCCATCGCCACACGCTCCAGATTTTTAGAATCTCCGATGCGCCAATCAATCCAACCATTAACGGCACGCTGTAATGCGGGGCGATTCGAGCGCCTATTAACAGTAGTGAAACGGACGGAATAACAAGCACAAGCCGTAAAGGCGTTTGGAAAAAGACAAGCCACCCGACTGATCTTTTTTGAAGAAAAAACATCGCGCACGATGCAAATATTGACACGTGTAAAATCAACGCCAACACAAACATATACAGTTGCACAACACTGTGCTCCTGCAAAATAACTGAAGCGTTTGCCACGTCACTCAAATACGGAATTCTGTTATTTAAAAAACTATTGATTGAGTACCAAATGAGATAAATCGCATCCATCGCTCCCCACAACAGCCAAATTCTACGACGGCTCATTTTGTTCCAGCCTTTATCTCATACGCCTCATCTTGCGTAACTGGCTGCCAGTGCCACGATTTTCCCCCAACCTGCCACTTGTCCTCTCCTTCCAGAAACCGTTGCGGGGTATGCCGCAGCTCGCCATATCGACGTATGGCAGAATCCGGGATGCGGTGCTCCTCGAAATCATTAAGTGGTACCCATTGCTGAATGAGTGTTCTGGTCGTGTTTGCTAAATCTTTACCGTCAGAACCAAATACTCGACCTTGATCACCCATAGACCCTAATCGATTGGCGGCTATAATCGCGGTGTTTTTCACTCCGTCATAATCGATGCTAAAAAATGCCCATTTTCTCGGCCCTGCCGCCTCCTCGCTCTCAAGCTGGCGAGGAGAGAATCCAATAGGGATACATCGCCCGGCACCTGCGTCATTTAAAGCACCCACCCGCTCTGAAATAAGCAGCCACTCTCCACTTTTAATTTTCTCAAGTATTCCTTTTCGCTCATTCCTCGCTACACACGAACTCAAACGTACACCACACTCACGGATGAGTTCAGACAAACCGAATAAATGGGCAGTAGAGGAAAGTTGAGACTCAACAATTGATGTCGCAAAAAAAGGACTTATAAGTTCAATCGTCGAGGGATCAAAATTTTGTAGTTGTCTACGCGGAATTAGTTTTTGCATGTCGCATCTCTTGTCAATAGGAGGTCCTCCCTTTGATAAGAAAAACCGTCTGCTGCGACCATCGTCCGTTTCCTTTAAAGAAATAGGACATTTCCCATATTTTCCACAAGATTTCAGAATCGCCCTATTACTCCCCTATTAACCTCAAGGTCTCCTCCTCGATAAACTCAAACACCTCCTCCGCCACGCTGTACTGAAACTGCTTGCGCCGATGCTTCGAAACCTTGCCCTCGTTATCCAGGCACATCATCACCAGCCTCGACAGATCACTGCCGCGCACGTCATAGCGTTGGTTCACAGCCTTGATTACCCGGTCGTAGCGATCGAGGAATTCGGTTTCCTCGCGCAGTTCCACTTCCAGTGCGCGACGGGCCATTTGCAGGGTGAATTCAACACAGCGGGTGGCGTCCCAATAACGGTAGATCGAGGGGTGGCCGATGAAGTCGAAGGCCATGTGCTCACCATCCAGCCAAGTGACATTCCAGAATTCGCGAATCGGTTGGGAAAACGCTTTTAGTGCCTCCAAGTAGGCTTGTTCTTCATGCTTCATGGCAACGGACACTGGCAACAACAGACCATTTTCGAGTGCACCGTAATGGCATAAAGTCTGGTGGATCAAGAAGCGGGACAGGCGGCCATTACCGTCCATAAACGGATGCAGGAATACGAAACCGAAAGCAGTCACCGCAGCCGCGACCAGAGGGTCGACCGCACGTACGGGCTGATTGGCAAAAGCCATCAACTCCTCCATCAGCTCCTGGCACAGGTCAGGAGCCGGCGGCACGTAGCTGACACCCGCTGCACCACGCAGGCCGTTGTGCAGGTGGTTTTGTTCATGGCGGAATGCAACGGCTTTGTCGAACGGGTTGGAGACGGTGCTGTTTTGCAGCTCGACCAAGTAGTTCTCTGTCAGCAGCCGCCCTTCGTGGGCCTGGCGTAAAAGCTGGACAAAGCGTCGGGATTTTTCTTCACTGGGCTGCTCTTTTTCGATAGCAAATGAATCGCGGGTTTCGTGGAGATAGGCCCACTGGATCGCGCGGTCCATCATTTCTGGAGGCAGGGTCGCCATGAAAGACCTGGCGCGACCCAACACATCAAGCGCCAACAGCGTCTCCAACTCAGGCGTTCTCTCCACCGTCGCGCAGTAATGCAGAGAGCCCAGGCCATTAAAATCAATTCGCCAACGACTGTTGCGGATGCTTGGGCCAGTCACATAGCGCTCGGGATCAAACAAGGCGACAACACGCCCCCGAACAGGTAGTGCGTAATCAAGCGCTCGCCCGGTAAATCCTTCCCACAAGTAACAGGCTTTACGGATAAAGGCGCCATTGGGGGATTCCGCCAAACCGGCCAAAAATGGCTCCGGGCCAAGACGTTCAAAAACCTGGGCAAGTATGGCGAGATTCACACCCTCATGCTTGAGTGCGAACAGCACGTGCTCAAACAGGGCATGTTGCGCAGGTGCGACGGCATGCGGAACCGCCAGGCAGTTGCCGATCAAGGTAATTCTGGTCACGGGTTTAATCATCGCGACGCGGTGAGGCGGGATGACTTTTAAATCCAGCGATTCGCAGAGATGGGCATATCCGACTGTCGCCAAGGTGAGCTTCCCCAGAAAAAATTCACTTGAGCGATTAAAGCCCAGTTTTTTTTACCTCTCACCATTTTTTTTTACATTACCGTGTTTCAGCAAAGTTTTTTTTACACCCCTCGCCCACTCCGCAACATCAAATTCAACTCATCCACCACCTCAGCCCAATCCGCATCCTCCAGAATTTCCTCGCGCAGAAACGCCTTCTGGCTGTCCGTCCAGAAAAAAGCATCCGCCAGTTTCAACTCCGGCTTGAGCGGCGAGTGAACCGCCACAAACTTCTCGATACTCACCGGGTCATCCGGCAGACCCAGCTGTTTGAACAGTGACGGCAAGCTATGCACGGGCGATTCCATGGCGGGCTCCTGATAGAAAGGTGTCAACCCAGTCTAGCGGCAGCCCTCGGGTTGCGCCGACGGTACGTTGCACAGCACGAACAACCGCGCCCTCGCGCCGCCGCCATCCTGGCGACTGAGTTCGCGCCAGCCTTCGGGGAGCGGGGCGAAATCGTCGGGTGCTTCGTTGCTGCTGATCAGCCACACGCGGCGGGTCTCGGCGGGCAGTGCCGACAGGTGGTCGAGGTAGATACGCCCGCCGTCCTGGTCCACCAAGGTGCCGAAGCCGTAGGCATTCGGACGGGTGGGCGTGCCGTCGGGTTTTGGAGGGGTGTAGAGCTGCAACTGGGCGTCGGTCTGGTCGTAATACACGTAGCTGAGGTACCACATCATGTCGCTGAGGACGATACGGTCGTCTTCCTGGTAATTGCGGTTGACGAATTCCACCGGCACGTTGAATTGGTCGTGTTCATCTACGGTGAAGTTGTTCTTCAAGCCCACCAGTTCCACGCCGACAAACAGCACGAACAGCGCCGCCCCCAACAGTGAAAACCGCGACGGAAGGCGATCGATAGCCATCGCCAGCAGGATCGGCAAGCCCAAGGCGTACACCGTCAGGTAACGTTCGATAAACACCGGGGAAATAAACGAAACGCTGTAGACCAGCAGCAGCGGCAGCAAGAAAAACAGCGCCAGCAGGCTGGCCGGTCGATAGCGCTCACGGTCACGCCAAGCGGTGGCAACCACGATAACCACCAGCAGCAACGGGAACAGCCAGAACAGCGGCGACCAGAAACCGACACCTTCATCCTGCAGAACGAACTGCCAGATCATCGACGGCAAGGAGAACAGACTGACCGGCTCTTCCCAGCCAATATCGCCCCCCACCTTGAGCTGTTCGACATGCTGCACCAGGTCCAGCAGGTTCGGCAGCCACGGCAGGTAAAGCAGCACGATCGTGGCGTTGGCCACCCACCAGACCGGGCGCGTGATCAGGCGTTGGTCGCGCGGCACCGTGCCACTCAGCACGCCCAGGTAAGCCCAATGCACCAACACGCACAGCGCGGTGAAGTAATGGGTGTAGAACCCGGCACTCATCAACACCACGTACGCCGCCAGATACCGCGTGCGCTCGGGTTGGCGCATCCAGTACACCAGCGCCACCGTGGCGCCCAGCAACCACACGCCCAGCAGCGAATACATGCGTACTTCCTGGCTGTAGCGCACCGCCGTCGGAAACAATGCCAGCAGGATCCCCGCCAGTAATGCGGCACGACGAGTGGACAATTGCCGCGTCAGCCAGATGCCCAAGCCCACGGCGACTACGCCGGGAATAGCGCTCATGCCGCGAATCGACCAGATGCTGTCGCCAAACAGCTCTATCCAGCCGCGTAGCAGGAAAAAATACAACGGCGGGTGCACATCGTGCGCCGCGTGGAACCACAGGTCGGAGAAGGCGTATTCGCTGAGCAACAGGCTTGAGCCCTCGTCGCCCCAAATCGCCGCCGACGTCAGGTTGTAAAAACGCAGGGCCATGGCCAGCGCAAGGATCGGCACCCACCAGAGACGACTGATCCAGCCGGCACCTTCCCAACTGAGGCGGTTGAGTGCAGGTAACGTTCCGACCTTTTCGTTTTGCTCTACCACAGACCGACGCACCTCGATTCCCCTGATTGCCCAAGCGCAAACACCGCCACTCTAGGACAAAAGATCCAGGCTGGCTGCTGGAATCGGACAAATCATCAATTTGTGCAGGACCTCTCCGAAGTCAATGCAGGAACAGGCTATTATTGCCCCCCTCCAAGGACTCAGGATCAAGGACACGTCATGCGCATCGGTTTTCTGTCACCCCTCGCTCTGGCACTGCTGGCAGGTATTACCCAGCCAGCTCAGGCAAGCTCTGACGACTCGTGTTATCCCGATTGGCGCGTCTCACGTGACAACCTCGATTCATGCAGCAACCTGCCCTTCCTGAACCCCGGCAACGACAGCCGCGTCAACCTGCGCCTGCTGCTGGCGGACAAAAAGGCTGTACCGCTTGCGCCCAATGCCTTGAACGATGACGATCTGTCCCAGGGCTTCGGCCCGGTGCCCTTCCCGGTCTATCGCTTGGCACCTGTCCCCGTGACAAACGATGAGCCCGACAACAAACCGGACGACTCGCGCACCGCCGAACTCGACACCCTGCTCAAGCCCCTGGGCATCCAGCGCGACGAGTACAAAAGCGCAGGCGAAGCGTTCCTCAATGGCGAGGGCAGCCGTTGCCGCAGCAACGATGATGACAGCGCCACGGCGTTCATCAGCCAGGTGGTCAAGGCCGATATGCCAGCGGCCGAGCGTGAGCTGCTGATTAAGGCGCGCCTGCAAATGCTCACGGCCTGTTCGTGGGAAGGCCAGGTGGTGGACACTCAGCAGATCCAATCCGCCGACGGCCAACTGTTCCGTACCTACCTGCAAGCCGCCGCCGACTTCTACAGCGGTCGCTTCGGTTACGCTGAGCGTGGTTTTGCAGCGGCCGCCACCAGCAACGTGCCGTGGTTGAAGGAAACCGCGCTGTACATGACCGCGCGCACCTCATTGAACCAGGCTCAGGCCGAAGCCTTTGACGAATACGGCATGCCGCAGCTCGAGCATGTGGATAAGTCCGCCCTGAGTGATGCCGAAGAAGGCTTTCTCGGCTACCTGAAAACTTATCCACAGGGCGATTACCTGGCCTCTGCCCGTGGCCTGTTGCGCCGTGTTTATTGGTTGGCCGGTGACAACAGCAAACTCGCCGAGGCCTACGGCTGGGCGATGACCGAAGCGACTGACGCGCAGCGCAATGTGTCGGTGGATGAACTGGTGGAGGAAGCCGACCTCAAGCTGCTGATGGTCAATAGCGAAACCGTCACCACACCAATGATCCAGTTTGTCAGTGACCTGATGGTGATGCGCGGCGGCAACCAGCCCGCCCTCTCCCGCGCCGACCTGGAGAAGCAAAAAGCGGCGTTTGCCGGCGCGCCGGAGCTGTACGACTACCTGCTGGCGGTAAATGCGCTGTACACCGATCATCAGCCGGACGCCGCGCTGAAACAATTGCCCCAGAGCGTACCGTCGAGTCTGAATTACTTTGCCTTCAGCCAGCAGACCCTGCGCGCCCTGGCTCTGGAAGCCAAGCAAGACTGGAAAGGCGCCGAGGCGCTCTGGCTGCAATTGCTGCCGCTGGCGAAGCTACCTCTGCAACGCGATCAGTTGGAATTGGCCCTGGCCATGAACTACGAGCGCAGCGGCCAGTTGGCCAAGGTGTTTGCCGCCGATTCACCGATCAGCGCCAAGCAGGTGCGCTACATCCTGCTGCGCAATGTCGCCGGTCCCGAATTGCTGCGCCAGCAGATCGCTCAGGCCAGCGACCCACTGGAGCGCCAGACCGCGCAATTCGTGTTGCTCTATAAAGACCTGCTGCGCAGCCAGTTCGCGACTTTCGCCGACGACCTCAAGCAACTGCCAGCCGCCGCCCCGGAAGACAAACTGGGCACCAGCCTGGGCTATGTCTACAGCGCCAGTCAGACCTTGAAGCTGTTCCAGTGGAACGGCGACAAAGCCGAGTCCGGCTACGCCTGCCCGAGCATCGCGCAAACCGCCGCGACTTTGCAGGGCGATGCCAAAAACCCACAGGGCCTGAACTGCCTGGGTGAGTTCATCCTGCGTAACGGCCTGGATGGCATGCCGCTGGAACAGGCACGTGCCGCCGGCAGCCTGGGCAGCAGCGCATCGGATTTCAAGGGTGAAACCTTCTCGCGCCTGGACGGCTACAAACAGGTGATCGGCAACGCCAAGGCGCCGAAGAACGACAAAGCCTACGCACTGTTTCGCGCCATCAACTGCTACGGGCCGTCGGGCTACAACAGTTGCGGCGGCGTCGATGTGGAGCCAGCCATGCGCAAGGCCTGGTTCCGCCAGCTGAAAACCAGCTACGCCGACACCCAGTGGGGCAAGTCGCTGCAGTACTACTGGTGAAACACCTGTGGCTGGGCTTGCTGCTGCTGGCAAGCCCGGCTTTCGGCGCCGTCGACGCACGCGACTATGACGCCTTCTGGCTGTGGAGCGGCGTCACACCACAGCCTGTGCTCAAACAGGCCAAAACTCTGTACATCCTCCAGGGCCAGATCAACTCCACCCGACGAGCGCCAGGCCGTGGCGTGCAGATGATCGCCCAAGGCATCAGCGTGCCGCGCCTGAGCCAAGGCGACATCTGGATCGTCTACCGCGCTCACACCCTGCACTGGCCCGAACAGATCTACCGCCAACTGTTCGGCCAGGTGCAACGCTGGCGCGATGCGGGCAATCCGGTGGTGGGCATTCAGATTGACTTCGACGCCCGCACTCAGTACCTGCACGAATACGCCGACTTCCTGCGCGACCTGCGCCAGCGTCTGCCCGCCGACCTGCGCCTGAGCATCACCGGCCTGATGGACTGGAGCAGCAACGCCGACCCCACCGCCATCGCCCAACTCAAGGGCGTAGTGGATGAAGTGGTAGTGCAGACGTATCAGGGTCGGCACAGCATTGCGGATTATGCGGCGTACTTGCCGCGCATGAACCGGTTGGGGCTGCCGTTCAAGATTGGCTTGATTCAGGGTGGGATGTGGGAGGAACCGGGGTATTTGCAGGGGAGTGAGTGGTTTCGAGGGTATGTGGTGTTTTTACAGAATCCGTAACCACACCCGCACGCGCCGTTTGCAAGGGGTAAACCGATTCCCAACCTCCGCCCAACGCTTTGTACAACCCAACCATCGCCAATGACACGCCGGTCGAGCTTTCCACCCACTGCTCCTGCGTGGCCAGCAACGCGCTTTGCACGGTGAGCACGTTGACGAAGTCCACCACGCCTTCGACGTACTGCTGCTGCGCGGTGCGCAGGGCAATCTGGTTCTGGCGCACGGCTTCGGCAAGGCTGTCGCGGCGCAGTTGGCTGGCGTTATAGCGGGTCAGTTGGTCGTCGATTTCATGCCAGGCCCGCAGCACGGTTTGCTGATACGCGAGCGCCGCTTCCTGTTGCTGGGCTTCGCGCAGATTCAACATGCCCTGCAACCGCCCACCGTTGAACAGCGGCAAGCTGAACTGCGGGCCGAAGGCAAGCGCGCGGGAACCCCAGGAACCGAAATCCGAGAGTTGCATGGCCTGGGAGCCGAGGCTGCCGGACAAGGTGATGCGTGGGTAGAAGTCGCCCTTGGCCACACCGATGCTCGCGGTGGCGGCATGCAAACGCGCCTCGGCCTGGCGGATATCCGGGCGGCGCTCAGCCAGCTCGGACGGCAGGCCAATCGCGATTTGACGCAGGGTTTGCGGCACGGCGGCATCCTTGGACAGTTGCGTGTGCAAGGCCTGCGGCGGTTCGCCCATCAACAGGCTGAGGGCGTTGATCAGTTGGTCCTGGCGCTGCTGCAGATCCGGCAGGCGAGCCTCGATGGCCGCAACCTGGGCAGCAGCTTCCGCTACGTCCAAGTCCGTCGCCACGCCGTCCGCCAAGCGCAACTGCGACAGCTTGAGGCTGTGACGGGCAACGTCAAGGTTCTGCTCGGTCACGGCACGGGTGTTCTGCACGCCGCGCAGTTGGATGTAGTCCTGGGCGGTCTCGGCCAACACTGACAGCAGCACGGCACGGCGATCGTTTTCGGCGACTTGCAGGGTGGCGTCGGCAGCTTCGGTTTCGCGTTTGACGCGGCCCCAGAAGTCCAACTCCCAGGAAGCGGAGAAGCCCGTGTCCCACTGGTTGAAAGCCGAACGACCATTGTTGCCGGACGGGTCGCTCAAGCCTTTGCCGCTGTTGCGTTGGCGCAGGTAATCACCGTTGGCGTTGACGTTCGGATAACGCTCGGCGGTGGTCACCTGGCGTACGGCGCGGCTTTGTTGCAGGCGGCTGCTGGCCAGTTTCAAATCGAGGTTATCAGTGAGCGCACGGCGTGTAAGCGCCGAGAGTTGCGCGTCGTGGAACACATCCCACCAGTGCTCCTGCAGCGGATCGCTGACGGCACGGCTGGCCGCTTGACGGCCATGCGGTTCGCTCCATTGCGTCACTTGCGGGCTCTGGGGCTTGTGGAAGTCGGGACCGACCGTGCAGGCGCTCAGGCTGATGAGGCTCAATGTGAGCCAGGCAATGCGCTTCATTGCTGGGCTACCTCACGGGCCTGTGCGACCGGCTGGGTGTCGACGCTGGCTTCCACCGACATGCCAACCCGCAGCCGCTCGGTGTGCGCCTGGTTGGGTTCGAGGACAATTTTCACCGGAATGCGCTGCACCACCTTGGTGAAATTGCCCGTGGCGTTGTCCGGTTTGACCGAGGCAAACGTCACGCCCGTCGCAGGCGCGAGGCTCTCCAGATGACCGTTGAGCAACTCGCCGTCTAGGCTGTCGACACGCACCTGCACGGCTTGGCCGGCGCGCATATGGGAAAGCTGGGTTTCCTGGAAATTGGCCACCACGTAAGCCTGCTCCAGCGGCACTACCGCAAGGATCTTGCTACCTGGCGTCACATAGGCGCCGACCCGCACCGCACGCTCGCCGACCATGCCATCCACCGGCGCGACGATGCGCGTGTACGACAGTTGATAACTGGCCAACTCCAGCGCCGCCTGAGCACGCTTGAGTCCCCCTTCGGCGGCGTCGCGTTGGGCGGTGAGAATTTCCACTTGCTTGCGCTCCGCCGCCAACACTGCTGTGGCATTGGCCAGGCGTGCGGTGGCCTGGTCGATACGGGTCTTGGCTTGCTGGGCGTTCTGCACGGTGCCAGCGCCGACACCGGCGAGGTGGTTGTAGCGATTGAGTTCGTGTTCGGCAAAGGCCATTTCGGCGCGATCCGCCGCGACGGTGGCCTGAGCCTGGGCGATCACCGAGCTTTGGCGTTCCAGGGTCGCCGTGGCGTTTTTCAGCTGGGCCTGGGCGACCAAGGTATCAGCGTCGGCCGCCTGCGCGGCGGCACGCAAATCGCGGTCGTCGATCAGCGCCAGCAGTTGCCCTGCCTTGACGCGCTGGTTGTCTTCCACCAGCACTTCTTTGATAAAGCCGGCGACCCGCGGCGCCACCAAGGTAAAGTCAGCGGCGACGAAGGCGTCGTTGGTGGTCTGGCGCTTGCTGCCCAGCACACCCGGCGCGATCAGGTACACCAGCACGCCGACGGCAAATACGGCGATGACGGAGACGGCTATTTTGTCTTTGCGTTTCATGAGCAGTCCTTTCTATCAAGTCGGTGCGCGAGGCGGAAAGATCCGCGTGGGCATCCAGAAAATCAGCAGGATCAACGCCACCGCGACCGCGGCCATGACGTAATACAGATCCGAAGAAGTCAGCACCACGGCCTGCTCGTGCAGGCGGTGCGCCAGGCCTGGCGCGTCGCCGTTGGCCAGGGGTGAGTTGCCCAGCCTGTCCACCAACATCGTCGAGTGAAAGTGCAGGCGTTGGGTGGTCAAGGTATCGAGCACGCCAGTAGCAATCACAGCAGCCAAGCCTTTGATGGTGTTGAACCAGGCGGAGGCGAACGGGCCGTCAGTGGGCTGGATGCTGCCGGTAGAGAGCATCAGCAGCGGCAACACGGCCATCGGTTGTCCGAAAATCTGCAACAGGTAAAAGCCATAGAAATCGTCGCGAATCCACTCCGAGGTCAGGTGTGCACTGCCTACGCAGCACACCACCAGCATGCCCAGGCCGATCCCCAGCACCCAGCGGCAATCGACCCAGCGCAGGTTGCACAGCGCCGCCACCAGCGGCAGCGCGATCAACTGTGGAATAGCCATCAGCAACATTACCGGCGCGGTTTGCAGCGGACGGTAACCCTGGACCTGGGCGAGAAAACTCGACGGGATGATGATCACCGAGGTCAGCACCATCAACACGCCGGCCAGCACAATCAGGGCGAATGAGAGGTTGCGCAGGCCAAGCATTTGCAATTTGAAGAACGGTATCGGCTGCGACCACTCATTCACCATGAACAGTGCCAGCAACACACCGCCGCCACACAGCAAAAAGGTGATCAGGCCCGATTCGAACCAGTCCAGGCGATTGCCTTGCAGGATGCCGATCACCAGCATGCAGATTGCCGGAAAGCCCGTCAGCAGCCCGCGCCAGTTGAACTGCTTGAAACGCTCCAGGCGCACTGGATCCTGGGGCAGCCCGTAGGCCACGGCGACCATGGCCAGCAGGCACGGCGCGACGATCTGCCAGAACGCCCACTGCCAGCCGACATATTCGGTCCACAGCGCCGCCAGCGGCGTGCCCAGGCTCGGGCCGAAGGTGGCGGTGAGTGCGTAGCCGGCCAAGCCGTACAGTTTGACGTTGGCCGGCAGGAAACGCAGTGCGACGGTCATCAGCATCGGCGGCAACGCGCCGCCGGCCAGGCCTTGCACGGTGCGCAGCACCAACAGGCTTTCGTAGTTCGGCGCGAACGGGCACAGAATCCCCAGCACCGTGAACAATCCTATAGCGCACAGGGTGAAGCGACGCAGCGAAAAAGTCACCGAACACCAGGGCGCAAACGCCATGGCCGCCACGGAGGTGGCGGTGTAGGCCGCGACCAGCCAGGTGCCTTCGTCAAAGCCGATGTACAGCGCACCACGGATATCCGCGAGGGCCACTTTGGTGACCATCTCGTTGAGGCCGGAGACCAATACCGCCAGCAACACGCCGACCAGCCCGATGATGATGCGCGGGCCGAATACGGGTGGGGTCATGGCAGTAGGTTTGGCTGCGGCCGCAAGGGTGGGGGCAGCGAGGGAGGTCATGAACAGGTAACTCGGAATGTTAAATACCTGAGCAGTTTAATCAGGCACAAACATGACAAAAAGTTACTTGTCGGAAGGATATAAGTGCGTCAAACGCAACTATCAGACAGGCTGCGCTTCGAGCCAGGTGGCGTGGCAACTCTCGCGCATGGTTTCGCGCAGCCATTTGTGGGCGGGGTCTTTGTCGAAGCGCGGGTGCCAGGATTGGGCGAGCACCAGCGTGGGCAACGAGATTGGCAAGGCGAACGAGCGCAGGGGCAGTTTCAGGCGATTGGCGCTCAATAGCGCTTCCTTGGGCACCGGCAGGAGCAGGTCCGAATCGGGCAGCATGAACATCGCGCCGTGAAAACCAGGGGCAATCATCGCCACGCGGCGCTCCAGGCCCTGGGCATTCAGCGCGGTGTCGATCGGCCCGCGGGCAATGCCGCGCCGTGAAATGCTGATATGGGAATAGCTGGCGAAGCGTGCGGCGGTGATCTCCTCGTCGAACAACGGATGGTCTTCTCGTGCCAGGCCGACGAAGGTGGTGGAGAACAGGTTTTGCACCTTCACTTCGGGGGTGATCGGCAGGGTGTTGCTCACGCGTAAATCCAGGCGACCCTCGCGCAGGGCCTCGTCGTCGGTATCACCTTCGGGCACGAAGCACAGCTCGCACAGCGGTGCCATACGCTCCATGGTGTCGAACAGACGACCGCCATATACACCGATGAAAAAGTCATTGGCGCGCACGCTGAAACGACGGCGTAACGTGCTCAAATCCACTTGGTCTGCCGAGCGGAACAGCAGCGCCGCCTGCTCCACCACATTGCGCACCTGGCCTTGCAACTGCAGGGCTTTGGGCGTCGGCACCAGGCCGCGACCAGCGCGCACCAGGATCGGGTCGCCGACAGCTTCGCGGATACGCGTGAGGGTGCGGCTCATGGCTGCCGGGCTGAGGTTCATGCGACGTGCAGCGCCGACCACACTGCCCTCGTCGAGCAGGGCGTCAAGGGCGACCAGCAGGTTCATGTCCGGTAGTTGCATGCCAAGCACTCGTGATCAGTCGGGAGTGAACTGGGCGCAATCCTAGCAGGCTTTACAGGTAGCGCTTCAAGTCAATCGGCAGGTAGTCCGCGTAGGCGGCTTCGGGATGAGCCAGGCATTTGCGCACGATGTCCGGCAGGGAGTTTTCCAGCTCGTCGGCACGGGTCAAGCCTTCGTTGTAATCGCTTTTACCGCTCAACGCCGGGAACATCACCGCCACACGGGTAATGGCAAAGCTCTTCATGGCAATCAACGGACGGGTGGGATGCTCACGACGGAACTGGCTGACTTCTTCCGTCAACGCGCTGCAGGATTGGTAGGTGGTTTGTGTGAAGGTCAGTTGGGTCGTTTCCTTCCTCTGCGGTTCAGGCGTGAAAACCATATCGTTCTGTGCGTCGATTACCGCAGGCCGATCGGCACTGACCGTCCAAGGCTTGAAGCGCCAGAGTGTGGCCGCAGCCACGGCGGCTTCGCCAAACGCCGCCTTGGTGGCGCTGAGGGCTTTGACATCGCTGACCGTTCCATCGTTATGAATATTCAGGCTGATGCGTGCGTGCCCTTGGGTGGAGGTCAGGTGACTGGGATAAAGCGGCTTGGGCATGCTGACCACCTCGGGCACAAACTCCGCGAAGACCGAGGTCGACAATAGCAGGGCTGCTGCCAAGACAAAAAACCGCATCGTAGTAAATCCTTTTACCGGGTATGCCTGACGCCAAGGCGGCGTCAGATTCGGCCGGCATTATCGGACTCACGGTGAGCAAAGAGCAATCATTCCTGTTTAGCGCTGCATGCCCCAGCGCTTTACTGTCAGACGCTCAAAGGTGTCAAACACAAGGTTTTCCACGAGCAGTCCGATCAGAATCACCACCGCCAGTCCGGAAAACACCTTGTCGGTGTACAGCTCGTTGCGGTTCTGGAAGATGTACCATCCCAGGCCGCCCTTGCCACTGGTGGCGCCGAATACCAGCTCGGCGGCAATCAGTGTGCGCCAGGCAAATGCCCAGCCGATCTTGAGGCCCGCGAGGATTGACGGCAGTGCCGCCGGGATCAGGATGAACAGCACAAAACGCATGCCCTTGAGACCATAATTGCGCCCGGCCATGCGCAGGGTTTCGGACACGCCGAGGAACCCGGAATAGGTATTGAGCGCCAGCGCCCACAACACCGAATGCACCAGCACGAAGATCAGGCTGTTCTGCCCCAGGCCAAACCACAGCAGCGCCAGCGGCAGTAGCGCAATGGCCGGCAGCGGATTGAACATCGACGTCAGCGTGCTCAGCAGATCGCGGCCCAGTTGGGTCGACACCGCCAAAGTGGTCAGGGCGAATGCCAGCACAATGCCAATCAGGTAGCCCTTGATCAGCACGACCAACGAGATGCTGACTTTACTGAGCAGTTCGCCGCTAAGCAGACCTTCGTACAGCGCGTGGAAGGTCTGCAGGAAACTCGGCAACAACAGGTCGTTGTTCTGGTAGCGCGCAACGGCTTCCCAGAGGATCGCGAGTACGATCAGGATCAGGCCCTTGCGCAGCCAACCTTGTTGCCACAGGCGTTGGCGCAGTGGCAGTTCGCGCTCCACGGGGACGCTGAGCAGCGGTTCGAGAGTAATTTCATATTCCTGGCGCATGGATGCTCCCCTTAATACGCGATGCGGATATCAGCGAAACCCAACTCACGTTCGGCCTCGGGCGCTTCATCGAACAGCAGGCGATGAATCCGCCGCGCCGACGCCTGGAACGCCACGCCACCAAGACTGTGCAGGTCATATTGATGGCTGTGGATTTCGGCGCGCACGCGCCCCGGGTGGGGTGACAGCAACAAGATGCGATTGCCCACCACCAGCGCTTCTTCGATGGAGTGGGTGACAAACAACAGGGTGAAACGCACCTCTTCCCAGAGCAGCAGCAGCTCCTCTTGCATCTTGCGCCGGGTCAGGGCGTCGAGGGCGGCGAAGGGTTCGTCCATCAGCAGGATTTTTGGTTGCATGGCCAAGGCGCGGGCGATGGCGACACGGGCCTTCATACCGCCGGAAAGCGTGTGGGGATAGGCATCGGCAAACGCCGTGAGGCCGACTTTGTCGAGGTAGTGCAGCGCGCGCTCTTCGGCTTCGGCGCGCTTCAAGGTTTTCGAAGCCAGCAGGGGGAACATCACGTTCTGTTTGACGGTTTTCCACGGCGGCAACTGGTCGAATTCCTGGAACACCACGATGCGGTCCGGCCCTGGTTGCTCGACCTTTTGCCCCAACAGACGGATCTCGCCTTCACAGGGTTTGAGAAACCCGGCGATGGATTTGAGCAAGGTAGATTTGCCGCAGCCCGACGGGCCGAGCAGCACATAGCGGTCGGCCGGGTCGATCTCGAAACTGACCTGATGGGTTGCCCGTACTACGCGCTCCGGGGTGCGGTATTCCAGGCTGACGTGATCCACCGCCAGCAACGGAGCGGTGGTGTGCAGGTTGCTGGCCGTGTGGCCTTGCAAGGGTGCGTTCATCTCAACTTCCTTGCAGGGGCCTGACATCCTGGAAGAAGTAATCCTTCCACGATTCAGGCTTGTTTTTGATGGCGCCGACGCGGTAGAGAAATTCCGCCAGTGGGTAGGTGTTCTTCGGTGTGACGCTGAATTCGAATTGCGGGTTGTCGATGATTTTCAGCAGCTCGGCGCGGTCGATCTTGGCCTTGGTCACGCGGATGTAGGTATCGGCCGCGGCACCTTTGTCGTTCTGGGCGAATTGCGCGGCTTCGGTCAATGCCTCGACGAACGCCTTGTAGGTTTTCGGGTTGTCGTTGCGGAACTTCTCGGTGGCAAACAGCACCGTCGGCGAGTTCGGGCCGAGCAGGTCGTAGGTGTTCAGCACCACATGCACATTCGGGTTGGCCAGGGCCTGGTCCTGGAACGGCGGGTTGGAAAAATGCCCGGTCAGCTCGGTGCCGCCCGCGACCAATGCTGCGGTGGCATCCGGGTGCGGGACCGCCACGGTGTATTTGTCGAGGCGATTGAATTCCTTGTCACCCCACTGTTTGGCAGCGGCGTATTGCAGGAAGCGCGACTGTACCGATACGCCCACCGCGGGGAGGGCGATACGGTCTTTCTCGGTGAAATCGGCGATGGTCTTGACCTTGGGGTTGTTGCTCACCAAGTAGTATGGAAAGTTACCCAGGGAAGCGACGGCCTTGACGTTCTGCTTGCTGTGGGTGCGGTCCCAAATGGTCAACAGCGGGCCGACACCCGCGCCGGCAATGTCGATGGAGCCGGAGAGCAGCGCGTCATTGACGGCGGCGCCGCCGGACAGCTGGGTCCAGTCGACCTTGATGTCGATGCCTTCCTGCTTACCGTATTTTTCGATCAAATTCTGGTCGCGCACGACATTGAGCAGCAGGTAAACGATGCCGAACTGTTCGGCGATGCGGATCTCACCCTCGGCCTGCGCAGTCGCGGGTGCGACAAGACTGCCGGCGAGCAGGCTGACACCCAGGCCGACGGTCGCGACCAGTCGTGCAAATGGAATTTTCCTGGACATGGTCAGGCTCCGAATCAGAAAGGCGCGTCGCCCTGGATGGTGGTGCGAAACAGCTTGCGGCGCAGGTGGCTCGGGCAACCGGCGGCCAGGTGGATCAGCGAGCGGTTATCCCAGAACACCAGGTCGTGGGGTTGCCATTGGTGGCGGTAGATGTTTTGTGGCAACACGCTGTGGGCGTAAAGTTGGGCCAACAGGTCGCGGCTTTCGTCTTCCGGCAGGCCGACGATACGAGTGGTGAAGCCTTCGCTGACGAACAGCGCCTTGCGGCCGTTTTCCGGGTGGGTACGCACGATGGGGTGTACCACTTCCGCAACTTGGGCAAGCTGCTCAGGGGTCAACGTGGGACGCCAGTTGCCTTCGAATTTGGTTTCGCTGTAGCGCGCGGTGTAGGAATGCGCGGCGCGGCGGCCTTCAACGGCTTTGCGCAGGTGCTCGGGCAGTTGGTCCCAGGCTTTGTGCATGTCGGCGAACAAAGTGTCGCCACCTTCGGACGGCAACTCCTGGGCGTGCAGCATCGAGCCCAGGCTTGGCAGTTCTTTATAGGACAGGTCCGAATGCCAGAATTTGCCAGCATCTCCCAGGCCGATGGATTGGCCGTTCTCGATGATGTTGGAAACGATCAGGATTTCCGGATGGTTGGGCAGCAGGAACTGCTTGAGTACGTGGATCTGCAGCACACCAAAGCGGCGGCTGAAGGCAATCTGCTGTTCGGGCGTGATGCGCTGATCACGAAAGACCACGACGTGATGGTTCAGGTGCGCACGGTGAATGCGTGCGAAATCCTGCTCGTTGACTGGGCGTGACAAATCCAGGCCAATGACCTCGGCGCCTACGCTGCCGGGAAATGAACGAATCTCGAAGGTTTGGACGGTAGCGGTCGCTGTTGGAACAGTAGAGGTGGCGGACATGAGGTCACTCCCGGTCAGACAGGAATGTGACTTTATAGGTATAAGAAAGGCATCTTAAATACCGTTAGTGAATATCGATATACGGGAATGTAACGCCCCGAGCCGACGCGCCTTGGTATGCAGGGAATAAATCACATCGGTAGCGTGTTCAATCCCTACCAACCGATATTGCCGTGACTGGCGCTAGAAGCCGCCATGTTAAACCTGGCGGCGTAAGACCCCATAAATGGCCGCTGTGGGCGCTGAGAGCCGCATGTTGAAACGCTTACAAGCCGAAACCGTGCCCGTTTGACAAGCTTACGGGCAGTCTCTAGTGTGCATTGGATCCAATTAACCACCCCCATTCGAATAAGGAGGATAGCGTAACCGTGACGCAGAAGCCGACCCCTTTGAACAGCATCAAGATCAGCGGGCCTATTCCCGCCCATCTCGCTCGCTCCGTGATTGAAGAAACCTTGCGCAATGCCATTCTTGACGGAAGATTGCCCTGTGGCACCGCCATGCGCCAACAGGAGCTGGCCAGCCTGTTCGGGGTCAGCCGCATGCCAGTGCGTGAGGCCTTGCGCCAGTTGGAAGCCCAGTCGCTGTTGCATGTGGTGACGCACAAAGGCGCCGTGGTTGCACCGCTGATCGAGGACAACTCGGCCGAAACCTATGAACTGCGGATGCTGCTGGAATCTGAAGCGTTGCGCTTGTCGATTCCGTTGCTCACCGAAGCCGATATCGCCGAGGCTGACGCCCTCATCGTTGCCCTGGAGCAGGAGAAAGACTATAGCGAAATTGGCCGCCTCAACCGGTTGTTCCATATGGCCCTGTATGCCAAAGCCCCGAACCAGCGCCTACTCAACTTGGTGGAGCACGGGTTGAACGAGGAGGAGCGTTTCCTGCGGTACAATCTGGAGGCCATGGGGTTGGGTGAAACGTCCCAGGAAGATCACCGTGAACTCCTGAACCTGGTGGCCCAGAAAAGAACCCAGGAAAGCATCCTGACTCTGCGTAATCACTTGATGCGAGGTATGGAAGTGGTCACCGCGTACCTCAACAGCCTGGATGCCGGCGGCAAGAAAGGCACGCACTAAGGCTTGCGCCTTTCATTTATAGACTCTCCAATATCACGGGGCTCCCTAACTCACTGTAAGAGCCCCACCCCTGAAGAAACTTCCCACTTACAACAAAGAAACTGAACTACAGCACATATTATTTAGAAAAACATCTAACACATTTGTATGCTCGCCAAACTGTTTAATCCGCTTATTATCTTTTATTACTAAACCAGACACTTCAATCGACGCTCCGGCGCCTCTGAGTGAGCCCTTCTGCGCCCCAGCAGCTGGTTTATACCGGCTCATCTCTTGCCGACCACAAACACTCATCGCTATTTTTCACAGCAGACGCAACAACTTATAGGCATCAACCATGCACCAACCGTTACTTGAAACAGCAAAACTTCAGTTGTGCAGCCATTCGTTATTTACAGAAATAACTTCCCTACGCAAGTTACAACTATTTATGGAAAGCCATGTATTTGCTGTCTGGGATTTCATGACCCTCGCCAAACGCCTGCAACGGGACCTGACCTGCACTTACCTGCCCTGGCTGCCACCCGCCGATCCCCAAGCAGCACGCCTTATCAATGAGATCGTGTTGGGTGAAGAGTCGGACGAACATCCGGGGCAGGGCTATTGCAGTCACTTCGAACTTTATCTGGAGGCCATGGCCGAGGTGGGCTGCAGCACCACCGCTATCAACCACTTCATTGCGCTGCAACGTCAAGGGCTGGAAGCAACTGCCGCCTTGCAGGAGGTCGACATTCTCCCCGGTGTGGCCCGCTTCGTCAGCGACACCTTGCACCTTGCGCTGCACGCGCCGACCCATTGTGTGGCGGCGACGTTTCTGCACGCTCGTGAGCATGTCATCCCGACAATATTCGAACGCATCCTGCAATCCGATGAGTTCATCCACCGCCAGGCACCTACCCTGTGCGCCTACCTCACACGTCACATTGAATTGGATGCCCAGGATCATGGACCTGCAGCGGAGCAGTTACTCCAACGCCTGGCCAGCGCAGACCCGGCTTACCCGCAGCAGGCCAACGATGCCGCGCTGGCTGCCGTCGAAAGCCGTATCGCGTTCTGGGATGAAGTTCGGGCCTCGCTGCACGGGGTGCACCCATGAACGCCGACAGCTACCAAGCCATTGCCGGCGACTGGGAGAACCGCGCAACGATCCGCACACGCCCTCGCCGCCTGCTGGAAGACGATGACAAGCTGATTTACCCGTTGTGCCGTCAGCCCCTGGTGCTCTGTGCGACCTTTCTCGAACACTGCCCGCAGTGGCGCGATTTCGTGCTCGTGCAGAGCTTCTACAAATTCATCAACGACGTGGTGATATTCGAAACCGAGATCGTCGACAAGACCGCACGCAGCATTGCCAAGAACCGCTTTTCGGTGCCCTTCCCACTGGCCTGCCGCGTTGATGCGATGACCGTCGTTGTGGACGAGGATTACCACGCGCTGGTCGCGCTGGATTTCCTGCAGCAAACGGTAGCCATGACTGGCGTACAACCGTTGGCACTGCCCCGGGAAATCGAATTGAGCCGAGCGCTGCCGGCGGCACAGGCGCAGGTACCCGCCCACCTGCATGATGCCGTAGCACTGATCGGCGTGGCCATCGCCGAAAACACCGTGACCCACGATGTGGCGGCGTTCTCCAAGGACACCAGTGTCAAAGCCTCCATCCGTGGCTTGATGGCCGACCACTTGTTTGATGAAGGTCGCCACGCGCAGTTCTGGACACGACTCGTGCGCTTGTATTGGCAAGCCGCAAGCACGGACGAACGCGACAGCATTGCCAAGGTACTCCCGATTTTCCTGACTCAATACCTGACGAACGACCTGCAAAAAAACTTCGATCTGTACTTGATCGAACACCTGGACATCAGTGCAACTTTGCAAGACGCACTGCGCGAGGAAGTGACCGCACTGGCCTTTCCCATCACCCGTCAGCATCCGTTGATGGGCAATATTCTGACCTTCCTGCAACACAGCGGCTTGCTGCAAACGCCGAGTGTGGCGCAAGCATTGAACGATTACCTGCCAGTATCAGGGAGGGTGAAATGAGGCGCCTGACCATCGGATTTGCCGGCGCCAGCAGCGCCCTGAGCGCCATCAGGCAGAAGCTGGAACAGTACGGCCATGCCTCGGCTACCAGAGGCATCGACCTTTGCATCAATGACGGCAGTCAAGCGGTGCGGGTCCACTCAGGCCCAATCCCCACATTAAGCCTGCGCCTGGGTATCGGGCAGGTCACTCACTGCGGGTTGCCCGCGCTGCAACTACGCGCCTATGGGCCTGGCCAGGGATTGTTGGCCATCTTGAACATCGCCGACGAACCCAGTGGCAACGGCCAGCGGTTGCGTGGCCAGGTAACGCATGCGTTGGTGGAATGGGCCGCGCTGCATGTCAGTGGTTTCTCGCGGGACCCTGGATATTTCTCTACGAGTGCAGTCGCGAATGAATGGCCCGAGCGGGGCTTGAGCGAGCTGGATACGCTGGCATTTGAACACCGTTTCAATCGCACCGAAGACCTCGCAGTATTGCGGGAAGCCCAGGTGCCTGTGATCGAACGGTTACAGGCCAGTCTTTACCGATTTGCCGATCGGCGGGCGCTGAACGTCGATGACTGCGTCGTGACTTACCGAGAGCTGCACCTCCAGGCCCTCACGATCCAGCAACGTTTACGCCCCTTGTTTGGCGTTGCACAGGCTCCAGCGGTGGTTGGTGTGTGCCTGGAAAAGTCCGTCGAGTTGTACGCCAGTATTCTTGCTGTGCTGGGCTGTGGCGCGGTGTACCTACCTCTGGATCCGGGACAACCCCCTCAACGCCATCAGGCCATGATCGAAAGCGCAGGCGCCGAGGTATTGCTGGATGCCGGTCATCATCCCTTGCGAGGACGCTTCACTGCACTGGATGTCAGCCGTCTTGACCCACGCAATGCAGACATCACATCCACGTTGATGCTCACTCGCCCTCACGCCGATGCTCCCTGCATGACACTCTTCACATCGGGCACCACGGGCGAGCCTAAGGGTGTTCTGCTCAGTCAAGCTAACCTGGCGCATTTCACGGCCTGGTTCCGGTCCTGTATGGACCTGGATGAACAGAGCCGCGTTCTGCAATTTTCACCGTTGAGCTTTGACTCCTCGCTGATCGACATTTTCCCCGCCCTGATAGCCGGTGCCGAATTGATCATCCCCAGGCCAGAGCAACGACAAGACCCCCAGCAACTGCTGGATTTGCTCCATCGTCAGTGCGTCACCCATGCCTTTCTACCGCCCGCACTGCTGAGTATTCTGAAGCCCGACCGGCCGCTGGAACTCAAGCACCTGCTGACCGGAGGTGATGTGTGCGAGCCCCATGTAATCGAGCGCCTGGCGGGCCAGTGTCAATTTCACAATCTCTACGGGCCCACCGAAACCACGGTGCTCGCCACCCACCGGACGCTGCACTCCGGTGACAACAACCGCGCCCTCGGCCGCCCGATCGCCAACAGCCAGGTACTGATCCTCGATGACAACCTACAGCCGGTAGATGAAGAGGTGATGGGTGAGGTTTATATCGTTGGGCCAGGGGTTAGTCTGGGGTATGTGAACGCACCGCAACAGCCTGCCAGCCCGTTCGTGGAGCTCGCCGTGCCGGGAGGCCGCTCACTGCGGGCTTACCGCAGCGGAGACCTGGCTAAGTGGACCGCCGACGGGATCGTACTGGGGGGCCGGCGTGATGACCAGGTGAAGATCCGAGGTTATCGGGTCGAACCACTGGAGATTGAGCAGTGCTTGCGCAACAGTCGGCTGTATCGCCAGGTGGCGGTGGTGATCGACCGTGACCGCAGGATCCGTGGCGCTGTCGCCCAACCAGAGCCTGGGGCTACCCTGACGGCCCTCCAGCAGCACGTGCGGCAGTGGCTGCCGGACTACATGCAGCCCGGTTTTTGGAACGTTCTGCCGCAACTGCCGTATTCCAGCAACGGCAAAATCGACCGAGAAGCACTGCTGGCGCTACCGCTCCTGCTCACTTTGCAGGCTGCCCGTACCACTGCACAAACCCCGCTTCAAGTGCAGTTGACCCTTTTGTGGAGTGAACTGTTGGCGTTACCTGCAGGTGAACTGTCTGTTGACGAGAGCTTCTTCGAACTCGGCGGCCATTCGATTTTGCTGTCGACCTTGCTGTTGCGCGTTCGCGAGCAATTCGGCCGCAGTTTCGCGTTGGGTCACTTCATTGAAGTGCCGACGATTCGTACGCTCGCAACACTGGTGGAAAGCGGTGAACGCCCCATTGCGCCCTCCGATCGCGCTGTTCGCGATGCCCAACGGAACTGGATATACAACACGCTGCCCGAGCACCACGCAGGCAACCCACATAAGGTCATTGTGACAGGTGCCAACAGTTTCGTCGGTGTCCATATCGTCGAGGCGTTGCTGGCCGGTGGCGCAACCCAAGTGGCTTGCCTGGTACGTGAGGAACCGGGGTATTCGGCAATGGCGCGATTCACCCACGCGTTGCGTGAGTACCATTTGGAACATCTGGACCTGAGCAGAGTGCAGGTATTTGCCGCCGATATCAGCCTGCCGCGTCTGGGTTTGGCCAGCGATGCATATGACGCTCTCGCCAAGGACTTCGGTGTGTTAGTGCACAACGCTGCACGGGTCAACCACGTGATGGACTACGCGTCACTGGCCAAGGACAACGTTGACCCCATACTTGAATGCCTGCGCCTGTGTGAGACCTATTGCAAGAAGGTCCTGAACTTTGTTTCGACGCTATCGGCCTCAAGCAGTATCGACAGTCAGGGCTATGTTCTCGAAGCACCCGCAGCAACCACGCTGCCGCTTTACATCAAGAATGGCTACAACCTGTCCAAGTGGGTCGCAGAGCGGCAATTGGGCCAGGCGGTGGAGCGCGGCGCCTGGGTGAACATCCATCGACCCGGCAATATCAGTTTCAACAGTCGCAATGGTGTTTGCCAACCGCAGAAAAATCGCCTGATGCTGATGCTCAAGGGATCACTGCAATTGGGTCTGCTGCCGCGACTATCGTTGAACTTCGACCTGATGCCGGTGGACTTCCTGGCTCGCTTCATTGCATTCCACGGCACCCGCTTTCAAGCCGATAGAAATGTTTTCAACCTGCACAACCCAAAGCCGTTGAGCTGGGCGAACTACCTCGAAGCATTCAGCCTGATGGGACACCGCTTCAAGTGGGTGAGCATTGCGCACTGGCAAAATGCGCTGCGAATGGTGAACCAGGACAACGCACTGTTTGGGGTACTCGGCTTCTATCTTGGCCGCCTCGACGAAGACATCGGCGACACCTCGATGATTCGTCACGACAACGCTCGACAGGGTATCCAGCAGATGAAGGCCGACTATCCCGAGAAAGACCCGGCACTGCTGAACAAAGGCTGCAATTACCTCAAGGCCATCGGCTTTCTTTGAACTTCTCAGGACACCCTCATGAAATCACTGCGACCCGATACGTTGATTCGCAACCCGAACAGCATGCCGATCGTGGCGTCTGCCGTGGTCGGCTGCCCTGCCCCTCGTCTATGGGACATGGTGGGACAATTTGCAGGCTTCGACGCATTTATTCCTGACCTGACACATATCGAAATGACAGGCACAGGCGTGGGTGCCTTGCGTACAAAATTCTTCCGGGATGGAAACTGTGTGGTAGAGCAGCTCAATAGCCGGGACGAGGAGGCCATGTACATGACCTGGACCACGATCTACAACACGCTGGGCGTAGCCAGATTATGGGCGGCGATTCACGTGGAAGCCGTTGGAACAGGGTGTTCCAAGGTGACATGGACGATAATTGCAGAGCCCGCCGACAAAGCAGACATCGGGTTTGAATCGTTTGTGCAACGCTTCGCCGATGGCGCCCTGGAAAATGTTCGCCGGATACTTGGCTAAGCGGCAGGAGCAACATGACTCACTCCTGCCCGATCAATCAGCAGGTCAGATTTTGAAACTATCGACCAGTTGTTTCAACCGATTGGCTTGCTGCGACAACGCATCGCAATCTCTCAGGGTTTCATTGAGGTTGGCCACACCCTGCTGGTTCAGCAAGTTGATCTGGTTGATGTCCACGTTGAGGGTTTCCACAACGGCTGTCTGTTCTTCGGTGGCAGCCGCGACGGACTGGTTCATACCGTCGATTTCAACAATTCGCTGCGTCACGCTGATCAGACGCTCGCC
This sequence comes from Pseudomonas sp. HN11, assembly GCF_021390155.1. NCBI lineage: Bacteria > Pseudomonadati > Pseudomonadota > Gammaproteobacteria > Pseudomonadales > Pseudomonadaceae > Pseudomonas > Pseudomonas sp. HN11. The sequence continues at coordinate 128,030 of NZ_CP089985.1, read as the reverse complement.
GGCCTGGTTTGCAACCTCTACGCTTTCTTCACTGGAGGCCTGACTTGCATTCATGGTGGTGACGGCCTCACGCGAACCCACTTGCAGTGAAGTGATCATTTTGTGGATCTCTTCGGCCGACTCCTGGGTGCGGTGAGCCAGGTTACGCACCTCGTCGGCGACTACTGCAAACCCTCGACCTGCCTCACCGGCCCGGGCGGCTTCGATGGCGGCGTTGAGCGCCAGCAGATTGGTTTGCTGGGAGATGCCTTTGATCACATCCAGAATGTGACCGATGTTGTCGGTGCTGGCGTTCAAGGTTTCAATCTGAGTGCAGGACAGGCTGATCTTCTGCGACAAGGCTGACATTGCGAGGATGGTTTGCTCCACCACCTTGCGTCCATCGTCGGCCTGTTCACTGGCACCGCTGGCGTGCTGCGAAGCATCGGCGGCGTTACGTGCGATTTCCTGTGTGGCTGCGCCCAGTTCATTGATCGCTGCGGCTACGCTGTTAGTGCGCGCGCTTTGCTCGTCGGAGCCAATGATAGAAGCATTGGACGAGGCCATTACGCGCTGGGACAGGTCGTGCACCTGGCGGGTTGCCGACGACACTTCCGAAATCGAAGCGTGAATACGCTCCACAAACTGATTGAAGGCGCTGCCGACTTCGCCAAACTCGTCTTTGCTACTGACGGCCAGGCGGCGGGTCAAATCTCCCTCGCCTTGGGCAATGTCCTGCATGGCCACGCCCATGGTAGTCAGGGGCCGCAACAAGACTTGGATCAGCAAGCTAAGGAGCACGGCAATCGCGACCACTGCGATTAACATGGCAATCAATGCTGAAGTGCGAAACTTGCCTAGCGGCGCGTAGGCCTTGTCTGTATCAATCGACAGACCGATATACCAATCTGCGCCAGGCAAGCCGCTGATAGGGGTGAAGGACAGGATGCGGTTCTGACCATTGAGGACTACGTCCTGGTTAACTTTCTCAATACGTACCTGGGTGCCGGGGTAAATGTCCTTGAGGTTTTTCATCACCTGGTCCTGGTCAGGACTGACGATGACTTGGCCATCGCCGCTGACAAGGAACGCATGACCGATACCGCCGAAATCCACCGAGTTGATGATCTTCACCAAGGTCTGCAGGCTCAGGTCACCGCCGACTACGCCGAGCAATTCACCGTTTCTTTTCACCGGCATGGCGATGGTCACGATCTGCCCACCTACTGCGGCCATGTATGGCGGTGTGAGCATGGGCTTGTCTGCGGCTACTGCTTGTTTGTACCAAGGGCGCTGACGGGGGTCATAGCCGTCGGGCATTTTTGCGTCCGGACGTTGAGTGAATACACCGTTGGTTTGACCAACATAGGTGAACTGAAAGTTCGAGGTGAACGCTGGTTGATCGACCAAGCCAGGGAGGTCGGCGGCACTGCCTTGGTGTGCAACGTTTTGGGTGAGACTTTCGAGTACCAGTATTCGCCCACTGAGCCAATTCTGCACACTGCTGGCAGTGAGTTCTCCAGATTGCTGAATGGACGACTCCAGGTTCTGCTTGATGGTGCTGCGTTGCAGGTAGTCGTTATAGAGCGTGAATAACGCGAAGGCCAGAACTACGACGCCTGACGCGGCCAACAGAATTTTATGACTGAACTTGAGATTCATTTCATCGACTTCTTTTTGCCAAAGGGGGATGAGCGTGCCGAGTGGAACATTCCATGTGACGGTATAGGCAGCTCTCTGGCCGCTCTATTTCGGTGCACGCATGGCTCGTCAGGCTTTCGGCCAAAGTTTGGCAAATCTTAAGTTTTTGTGAGGCGTTTCTTCTTTTTGTATGAGAAACAGATAGGCGGTAGGCATATGGGAAAGGGCTACCAAGCCTGCGACTTGGAGACTCTAAACGACAAAACCCCTGTCTGCGCTAGCAGACAGGGGTTTCGGAATTCAATCTTGACGATGACCTACTCTCACATGGGGAAACCCCACACTACCATCGGCGATGCATCGTTTCACTGCTGAGTTCGGGATGGGATCAGGTGGTTCCAATGCTCTATGGTCGTCAAGAAATTCTGTGTATCGGCCCGTTGCGTTAGTAACAGGACGATGAAATTCATGGACTTCTACATAAACAGAACCCCTGTTTGCGTTAGCAAACAGGGGTTCTGGAATTTAATCTTGACGATGACCTACTCTCACATGGGGAAACCCCACACTACCATCGGCGATGCATCGTTTCACTGCTGAGTTCGGGATGGGATCAGGTGGTTCCAATGCTCTATGGTCGTCAAGAAATTCGGGTACTGAGTCGCGACCTGTTGGCCTCGCTTCAGCAAATTGGGTATGTGACAGCGTTCGGTGTTTTGTGAGATTCGAACTTTCGGTTCATTTCGTCTTCACACACCGCAATCTGATGCTCGTTAGAGTAGTCAAATTGCTTGGGTGTTATATGGTCAAGCCTCACGGGCAATTAGTATTGGTTAGCTCAACGCCTCACAGCGCTTACACACCCAACCTATCAACGTCGTAGTCTTCGACGGCCCTTCAGGGAACTCAAGGTTCCAGTGAGATCTCATCTTGAGGCTAGTTTCCCGCTTAGATGCTTTCAGCGGTTATCTATTCCGAACATAGCTACCCGGCAATGCCACTGGCGTGACAACCGGAACACCAGAGGTTCGTCCACTCCGGTCCTCTCGTACTAGGAGCAGCCCCTCTCAAATCTCAAACGTCCACGGCAGATAGGGACCGAACTGTCTCACGACGTTCTAAACCCAGCTCGCGTACCACTTTAAATGGCGAACAGCCATACCCTTGGGACCGGCTTCAGCCCCAGGATGTGATGAGCCGACATCGAGGTGCCAAACACCGCCGTCGATATGAACTCTTGGGCGGTATCAGCCTGTTATCCCCGGAGTACCTTTTATCCGTTGAGCGATGGCCCTTCCATACAGAACCACCGGATCACTAAGACCTACTTTCGTACCTGCTCGACGTGTCTGTCTCGCAGTCAAGCGCGCTTTTGCCTTTATACTCTACGACCGATTTCCGACCGGTCTGAGCGCACCTTCGTACTCCTCCGTTACTCTTTAGGAGGAGACCGCCCCAGTCAAACTACCCACCATACACTGTCCTCGATCCGGATAACGGACCTGAGTTAGAACCTCAAAGTTGCCAGGGTGGTATTTCAAGGATGGCTCCACGCAGACTGGCGTCCACGCTTCAAAGCCTCCCACCTATCCTACACAAGCAAATTCAAAGTCCAGTGCAAAGCTATAGTAAAGGTTCACGGGGTCTTTCCGTCTAGCCGCGGATACACTGCATCTTCACAGCGATTTCAATTTCACTGAGTCTCGGGTGGAGACAGCGCCGCCATCGTTACGCCATTCGTGCAGGTCGGAACTTACCCGACAAGGAATTTCGCTACCTTAGGACCGTTATAGTTACGGCCGCCGTTTACCGGGGCTTCGATCAAGAGCTTCGCGTTAGCTAACCCCATCAATTAACCTTCCGGCACCGGGCAGGCGTCACACCCTATACGTCCACTTTCGTGTTTGCAGAGTGCTGTGTTTTTAATAAACAGTCGCAGCGGCCTGGTATCTTCGACCGGCATGAGCTTACGGAGCAAGTCCTTCACCCTCACCGGCGCACCTTCTCCCGAAGTTACGGTGCCATTTTGCCTAGTTCCTTCACCCGAGTTCTCTCAAGCGCCTTGGTATTCTCTACCCAACCACCTGTGTCGGTTTGGGGTACGGTTCCTGGTTACCTGAAGCTTAGAAGCTTTTCTTGGAAGCATGGCATCAACCACTTCGTTAACTAAAAGTTAACTCGTCATCAGCTCTCGGCCTTAAGATCCCGGATTTACCTAAGATCTCAGCCTACCACCTTAAACTTGGACAACCAACGCCAAGCTGGCCTAGCCTTCTCCGTCCCTCCATCGCAATAACCAGAAGTACAGGAATATTAACCTGTTTTCCATCGACTACGCTTTTCAGCCTCGCCTTAGGGACCGACTAACCCTGCGTCGATTAACGTTGCGCAGGAAACCTTGGTCTTTCGGCGTGGGTGTTTTTCACACCCATTGTCGTTACTCATGTCAGCATTCGCACTTCTGATACCTCCAGCAAGCTTCTCAACTCACCTTCACAGGCTTACAGAACGCTCCTCTACCGCATCACTTACGTGATACCCGTAGCTTCGGTGTATGGTTTGAGCCCCGTTACATCTTCCGCGCAGGCCGACTCGACTAGTGAGCTATTACGCTTTCTTTAAAGGGTGGCTGCTTCTAAGCCAACCTCCTAGCTGTCTAAGCCTTCCCACATCGTTTCCCACTTAACCATAACTTTGGGACCTTAGCTGACGGTCTGGGTTGTTTCCCTTTTCACGACGGACGTTAGCACCCGCCGTGTGTCTCCCATGCTCGGCACTTGTAGGTATTCGGAGTTTGCATCGGTTTGGTAAGTCGGGATGACCCCCTAGCCGAAACAGTGCTCTACCCCCTACAGTGATACATGAGGCGCTACCTAAATAGCTTTCGAGGAGAACCAGCTATCTCCGAGCTTGATTAGCCTTTCACTCCGATCCACAGGTCATCCGCTAACTTTTCAACGGTAGTCGGTTCGGTCCTCCAGTTAGTGTTACCCAACCTTCAACCTGCCCATGGATAGATCGCCCGGTTTCGGGTCTATTCCCAGCGACTAGACGCCCTATTAAGACTCGCTTTCGCTACGCCTCCCCTATTCGGTTAAGCTCGCCACTGAAAATAAGTCGCTGACCCATTATACAAAAGGTACGCAGTCACCCAACAAAGTGGGCTCCCACTGCTTGTACGCATACGGTTTCAGGATCTATTTCACTCCCCTCTCCGGGGTTCTTTTCGCCTTTCCCTCACGGTACTAGTTCACTATCGGTCAGTCAGTAGTATTTAGCCTTGGAGGATGGTCCCCCCATATTCAGACAAAGTTTCTCGTGCTCCGTCCTACTCGATTTCATGACTAAGAGATTTTCGCGTACAGGGCTATCACCCACTATGGCCGCACTTTCCAGAGCGTTCCGCTAATCTCAAAGCCACTTAAGGGCTAGTCCCCGTTCGCTCGCCACTACTAAGGGAATCTCGGTTGATTTCTTTTCCTCAGGGTACTTAGATGTTTCAGTTCCCCTGGTTCGCCTCTTGCACCTATGTATTCAGTACAAGATAACCATCTTATGATGGCTGGGTTCCCCCATTCAGACATCTCCGGATCAAAGTCTGTTTGCCGACTCCCCGAAGCTTTTCGCAGGCTACCACGTCTTTCATCGCCTCTGACTGCCAAGGCATCCACCGTATGCGCTTCTTCACTTGACCATATAACCCCAAGCAATCTGGTTATACTGTGAAGACGACATTCGCCGAAAATTCGATAATACTCAAAACTGAGTAACTCACAAATTTTACCTTAGCCTGATCCGTTACCAGTGAAAGTAACGTTCAGTCTATCTTTCTATCACATACCCAAATTTTTAAAGAACGATCTAGTCAAAGACTAGAAATCAATATTCTCAACGGAATACTCATTTCTAAGCTTTCAAACCTTCAGAAGCAGTTATATGGTGGAGCCAAGCGGGATCGAACCGCTGACCTCCTGCGTGCAAGGCAGGCGCTCTCCCAGCTGAGCTATGGCCCCATAACAAAATTGGTGGGTCTGGGCAGATTCGAACTGCCGACCTCACCCTTATCAGGGGTGCGCTCTAACCAACTGAGCTACAGACCCAATTTCGAGCGCGCAACTGTTAGCTTGGAGCTATCAGCTTGGAGCTTAAAGCTGCTTCTATCGTCTTCTTCAATGAATCAAGCAATTCGTGTGGGAGCTTATGGAGCAGCTGATGTCGTCGATTAAGGAGGTGATCCAGCCGCAGGTTCCCCTACGGCTACCTTGTTACGACTTCACCCCAGTCATGAATCACACCGTGGTAACCGTCCTCCCGAAGGTTAGACTAGCTACTTCTGGTGCAACCCACTCCCATGGTGTGACGGGCGGTGTGTACAAGGCCCGGGAACGTATTCACCGCGACATTCTGATTCGCGATTACTAGCGATTCCGACTTCACGCAGTCGAGTTGCAGACTGCGATCCGGACTACGATCGGTTTTATGGGATTAGCTCCACCTCGCGGCTTGGCAACCCTCTGTACCGACCATTGTAGCACGTGTGTAGCCCAGGCCGTAAGGGCCATGATGACTTGACGTCATCCCCACCTTCCTCCGGTTTGTCACCGGCAGTCTCCTTAGAGTGCCCACCATCACGTGCTGGTAACTAAGGACAAGGGTTGCGCTCGTTACGGGACTTAACCCAACATCTCACGACACGAGCTGACGACAGCCATGCAGCACCTGTCTCAATGTTCCCGAAGGCACCGATCTATCTCTAGAAAGTTCATTGGATGTCAAGGCCTGGTAAGGTTCTTCGCGTTGCTTCGAATTAAACCACATGCTCCACCGCTTGTGCGGGCCCCCGTCAATTCATTTGAGTTTTAACCTTGCGGCCGTACTCCCCAGGCGGTCAACTTAATGCGTTAGCTGCGCCACTAAAAGCTCAAGGCTTCCAACGGCTAGTTGACATCGTTTACGGCGTGGACTACCAGGGTATCTAATCCTGTTTGCTCCCCACGCTTTCGCACCTCAGTGTCAGTATCAGTCCAGGTGGTCGCCTTCGCCACTGGTGTTCCTTCCTATATCTACGCATTTCACCGCTACACAGGAAATTCCACCACCCTCTACCATACTCTAGTCAGTCAGTTTTGAATGCAGTTCCCAGGTTGAGCCCGGGGATTTCACATCCAACTTAACAAACCACCTACGCGCGCTTTACGCCCAGTAATTCCGATTAACGCTTGCACCCTCTGTATTACCGCGGCTGCTGGCACAGAGTTAGCCGGTGCTTATTCTGTCGGTAACGTCAAAATTGCAGAGTATTAATCTACAACCCTTCCTCCCAACTTAAAGTGCTTTACAATCCGAAGACCTTCTTCACACACGCGGCATGGCTGGATCAGGCTTTCGCCCATTGTCCAATATTCCCCACTGCTGCCTCCCGTAGGAGTCTGGACCGTGTCTCAGTTCCAGTGTGACTGATCATCCTCTCAGACCAGTTACGGATCGTCGCCTTGGTGAGCCATTACCTCACCAACTAGCTAATCCGACCTAGGCTCATCTGATAGCGCAAGGCCCGAAGGTCCCCTGCTTTCTCCCGTAGGACGTATGCGGTATTAGCGTCCGTTTCCGAACGTTATCCCCCACTACCAGGCAGATTCCTAGGCATTACTCACCCGTCCGCCGCTCTCAAGAGAAGCAAGCTTCTCTCTACCGCTCGACTTGCATGTGTTAGGCCTGCCGCCAGCGTTCAATCTGAGCCATGATCAAACTCTTCAGTTCAAACATCTTTGGGTTTTTAAGAAACCCTAAACTTGGCTCAGCAATCGTTGGTTACATCTTTGATTTCTCGCGGAGTAACTTGTGATGCTGATAATCTTGTTGACTATCAGTCTGACCCCACAAGCACCCACACGAATTGCTTGATTCAGTTGTTAAAGAGCGGTTGGTTAAGATCTTTCGTCTCAACCGAGGCGCGCATTCTACAGCAGCCTCATTTGCTGTCAAGTGATTATTTTCAGAAGTTTTCGAAGATTTCTTCAACAACTTCAACCACTTGCGCTTGCGATCTCTCGTTAGCGGGAGGCGAATTCTACAGCGTTACACGCTGCTGTCAACACCTCTTTTTCAACTTCCTTTTGACTTCGATGACCTGAAGCAACTTACCGTCTAAACCTACATAACCCATTGTTTACCAAGGAGTTTTCCGTTTCGACTGCGCCGGAAGTGGGGCGAATTATAGACTTCCAGAAACTGCCGTCAACCCTTAATTCTGCTTTTCTATCAATTAGTTGGCGTTGATTAAAAAACCACCAGCAGTGAGCAACCAGGGCCCTCTATATAGAAAGAGAAGGACTTAGATAATACCCGCCCCCTTTAAAGCAGCCACATTAGCCACACCCAATCCCAACACCTCCTGAAGCACCTTAGCCGTGTGCTCTCCTAATAAAGGAGGCGCACTGCGGTATTCCACTGGAGTCTTGGACAAGCGTATTGGACTGGCTACCTGGGGCACTATGCCTGCCAACGCATGGGGCAATGCCATCGCCAGCCCACGCGCCTTGACCTGAGGATCCGCAAACACCTGCTCCAGATCATTGATGGGCCCACAAGGCACACCAACCCGCTCCAATTGTGATACCCACTCAGCCGTCGTCTTGAACACCGTAGCCTGACGAATCAACGGAATCAGCTCCGCACGATTGGCCACCCTTACTTTATTAGTAGAGAAGCGCGGATCATCCGCCCACTGTGGCTGCCCGGCCACTTCGGCAAATTTACGGAACTGCCCGTCATTACCCACCGTAAGAATAAAGTCGCCATCGGCCGAGGGAAAATCCTGATAAGGCACGATATTCGGATGAGCATTGCCCAGGCGCCTTGGCGGCACTCCCGTAGTCAGGTAATTCATCGCCTGATTCGCCAGGCAAGCCACCTGCACGTCCAACAACGCCATATCAATATACTGCCCACCACCGTCATGATCCCGATGAGCCAGTGCTGCCAGTATCGCAACGGTCGAGTAGAGCCCCGTAAGGATGTCGGTCAGCGCCACACCCACCTTAACCGGGCCAGCCCCATCATCACCTTCGGGACGACCTGTCAGGCTCATAAGCCCGCCCAGCCCCTGAATCATGAAGTCGTAACCCGCTCGTGCCGCGTAAGGCCCCGTCTGACCAAAGCCCGTGATAGAGCAGTAGATCAACTCAGGATTGATCTCCTTGAGTGACTCATAGTCCAACCCATACGCCGCAAGCCCACCCACCTTGAAGTTTTCAATGAGGATGTCCGACTTGGCGGCCAGCTCACGCACCAGCGCCTGCCCTTCCGGCCGCGTAAAATCGATCGTCACCGACTGCTTATTACGGTTGGCCGACAGGTAGTACGCCGCCTCACTGGTGTTCTCCCCATAGGCATCCTTAAGGAAGGGCGGTCCCCAGGCGCGCGTGTCATCACCACTGCCCGGCCGCTCAACCTTGATCACTTCAGCCCCAAGGTCCGCAAGGATCTGTCCGGACCAGGGGCCCGCCAGTACCCGCGATAGATCCAGTACCCGCAGATGCGAAAGCGCGCCCATGCCATGCTCCTATTAATAGAACGCCTGAAGACCGGTTTGCGCACGCCCCAGAATCAAGGCATGCACGTCATGAGTACCTTCGTAGGTGTTCACCACTTCCAGGTTGACCAGGTGACGCGCCACCCCGAACTCATCGGAGATACCATTGCCACCCAACATGTCCCGGGCCATACGTGCAATATCCAGGGACTTGCCACACGAGTTGCGCTTCATGATCGAAGTGATCTCTACCGCCGCCGTGCCTTCATCTTTCATACGCCCCAGACGCAGGCAGCCTTGCAGAGCCAGGGTGATCTCGGTCTGCATATCGGCCAGTTTCTTCTGGATCAACTGAGTCGCCGCCAATGGACGGCCGAACTGCTGGCGATCCAGCGTGTATTGGCGAGCCGTATGCCAGCAGAACTCGGCAGCGCCCAAAGCGCCCCAGGAGATGCCATAGCGCGCGGAGTTGAGGCAGGTAAAAGGGCCTTTCAAACCACGCACATCCGGGAAGATGTTTTCTTCCGGCACGAACACGTTATCCATCACTATTTCACCCGTGATGGAGGCACGCAGGCCGACCTTCCCGTGAATCGCCGGGGCACTCAGGCCTTTCCAACCTTTCTCCAGGACGAACCCCCGGATATCACCGGCATCGTCCTTGCCCCACACCACGAACACATCTGCGATCGGGCTGTTGGTGATCCACATCTTCGCGCCGGTCAGGCTGTAGCCGCCGTCCACTTTACGAGCACGGGTAATCATCGCACCCGGGTCAGATCCATGATTGGGCTCGGTCAGGCCGAAACAGCCGATCCATTCGCCCGAAGCCAGCTTCGGCAGGTACTTTTGTTTCTGAGCCTCAGTGCCAAACTCGTTGATGGGCACCATCACCAGTGACGACTGCACACTCATCATCGAGCGATAGCCGGAGTCGACACGCTCCACCTCACGGGCAATCAACCCATAACTGACGTAGTTCAAGCCGCTGCCACCGTACTGCTCGGGAATCATCGCACCGAGCAAACCGGTCTCGCCCATCTCGCGGAAAATGGCAGGGTCGGTCTTTTCATGGCGGAAGGCTTCGAGCACACGCGGCGCCAACTTGTCCTGGGCGAACTGCTCAGCACTGTCGCGCACCATGCGCTCTTCTTCGGTGAGCTGTTGATCCAGCAGCAGTGGATCGATCCAGTTGAAGCTTGCCTTGCCAGCCATGAATAAGTCCTCGCGAAAAGAATCAGAAGTCGTGGAAGCAGCCTAGGCCCGGCAAGCGCAGAGGGCAAACGAGGTTTCTGCATAGGGTTGTGCTAATTTCTCACTTCGAAGCAGCCGAAAATGGCGCATATGCGCCTTGGCAAGTGAGGACACGGTATATGCGCAGAAAAATTCCCAGCACCACCGCTCTTGTCAGTTTTGAAGCGGCCGCCCGCCACGAGAGCTTTACCAAAGCGGCGCAGGAGCTTTCGATCACTCAAGGTGCCATCTGTCGACAGATCGCCAGCCTTGAGGAGTTTTTAAGTGTCGAGCTGTTTCGCCGCTCACGGCGCGGGGTAAAGCTGACAGAAGCGGGGTTGTCCTATAGCCGCCGCGTCGCCACGCAATTAGATGCGGTGGAACGCGACACGCTTTCCGTCATGGGTCAGCAGGGCACTAACACCATCGAGTTGGCCGTAGTCCCGACGTTTGGCACTCAGTGGCTGATCCCTCGCCTTAAGGACTTTCAGCGCCAGCATCCGGAAGTCACGGTCAACCTGACGAACCGAACACGGCCCTTCCTGTTTGCCGATACCGAATTCGACGCCGCCATTTACTTCGGCGATGCCGACTGGTCCGGTACGCAATCGCACCGCTTGATGGGAGAGAACCCTGTACCCGTGTGCAGCCCGCGACTGCTGGGTAACAGCACGCAATTCAGCCCTCAGGAAATCGCAGAACTGCCGCTTCTGCAGCAAACGACAAGACCCTACGCGTGGCGCCAGTGGTTCAACGCCCAGCAGCTGAGCGTACCGCGCGACATGACAGGCCCCCGTTACGAGCTATTCTCGATGTTGTCTCAAGCTGCCATGCATGACATGGGGATCGCGCTGATTCCACCGTTCCTCATTCAGCGCGAGCTAGAGGAAGGCCTATTGGTAATCGCAAGCCCCGAAGCGCTGAGCAGTTCGAAGGCTTATTACCTGATGATTCCTGACAAAAAGGTCGAATCGGCGTCGCTGCACGCCTTCAGGGACTGGCTGCTTGATCAATCGCAGCGCTACAGCCCCAGTATTTAAAGGCAACAACACATTGCTGACCCTGTAGTCAAATAACCTAAAAACCTACAGATATACATATATGTCGCATTTCGACAGACTGTATCCATCATGCAAAAACGGGGCTCCAGACCATGATCCATATGGCTTGTAGCGACTAATACAAGCCAATGAACGACCATTCACACCAACGAGGTCAAACCGCTGCAAAAAAACTTGAAACCCTTTAAATACCTGTATTTGAAGAGGTTATTTCAGATCATTGCGACAATCAGTCACAGGGTGACTTGTAGTTAATTTTTCGTCACCCGTCATAATCCCTTGAAGGCCGTAAAGTTCGCCTGCAAAATGCCGCGCCCCGCTGTCATTTCAGCGGGATCGTGCTGATCGGCCGCCCCAGTTGCGCCACTCGCGGTGCACTGGCCTTTTTACAAAAAGATCAAAAGCAAAAAGATCATGCAGGAGATTTGACGTGCACATTGGTGTTCCTCTCGAAACCCAGACCGGTGAAACGCGGGTGGCTGCCACCCCGGAAACCATCAAGAAGCTGATCGGCCAGGGCCATAAGGTCACTGTACAAAGCGGCGCAGGCATCAACGCCAGCATCGTCGACAGTGCCTATGTAACGGCAGGCGCAACCATCGGCAGTGCCGGCGATGCATTTGGCGCCGAGCTGATTCTCAAGGTGGTTGCCCCCAGCGACAGCGAACTGGCGCTGATCAAAAGCGGCACCGTGTTGGTGGGCATGCTCAATCCGTTCAGCAACGAAACCATCGCCAAGCTCGCCGAACGCGGCATCACCGCCTTTGCGCTCGAAGCGGCTCCACGCACCTCGCGTGCCCAGAGTCTCGACGTGCTGTCGTCCCAGGCCAACATCGCCGGCTATAAAGCCGTGTTGCTCGCCGCTCATCACTACCCGCGCTTCATGCCGATGCTCATGACGGCGGCCGGTACGGTTAAGGCTGCACGCGTGTTGATTCTCGGCGCCGGCGTTGCAGGCCTGCAGGCGATTGCCACGGCAAAACGCTTGGGTGCCGTGATCGAAGCTTCTGACGTACGCCCGGCGGTAAAAGAGCAAATCGAATCTCTAGGCGCCAAGTTCGTCGATGTGCCCTACGAAACCGATGAAGAACGCGAATGCGCCGTCGGCGTTGGTGGTTACGCCCGTCCAATGCCGACCAGCTGGATGCAACGCCAGGCCCTGGCTGTGCACGAACGCGCCAAGCAGGCAGACATCGTCATTACCACCGCCCTGATCCCAGGGCGCAAAGCGCCGACCTTGCTCAGCGCCGACACCGTCGCGCAGATGAAGCCCGGCTCGGTAGTGATCGACCTGGCAGCCGCCCAAGGGGGCAACTGCCCGCTGACCGTTGCCGACCAGGTGGTCGTCGAGAACGGTGTGATCATTTGCGGCCCGACCAACCTCGCCGGCGCTGTCGCCGCCGACGCCTCGGCCCTGTACGCGCGCAACCTGCTGGACTTCCTGAAGCTGGTCTTCACCAAGGAAGGGCAGTTTGAAATCAACCTCGAAGACGACATCGTCGCCGCGTGCCTGATGTGCCGCGACGGCCAAGTCATCCGCAAAAACGCCTAAGCAGGGATTCAGACGATGGAAGAGCTTATCTCCCCCGGTATCTACAACCTGATCATCTTTGTGCTGGCAATTTATGTCGGTTACCACGTGGTCTGGAATGTTACCCCCGCACTGCACACGCCATTGATGGCGGTGACCAACGCCATTTCCGCGATCGTGATCGTCGGCGCCATGCTGGCTGCCGCCCTCACCGTGACCCCGCTGGGCAAGACCATGGGCACCCTGGCCGTGGCGCTGGCAGCGGTCAATGTGTTCGGCGGCTTCCTGGTCACCCGCAGGATGCTTGAGATGTTCAAGAAGAAAGCCCCGAAAGCAAAAGAAGAGGCGCCTAAGTAATGAGCATGAATCTCGTCACGACGCTCTACTTGATCGCGTCGATCTGCTTTATCCAGGCACTTAAAGGCCTGTCGCACCCAACCACTTCGCGGCGCGGCAACCTGTTTGGCATGCTCGGCATGGCGCTGGCAGTGCTCACCACCGTCGGCCTCATCTATAAGCTGGGTGCCGAGTTGGCAACGGCTGGGATTGGCTATGTGATTGTCGGCCTGCTGGTAGGCGGCACCGCCGGCTCGATCATGGCCAAGCGCGTAGAAATGACCAAAATGCCGGAACTGGTGGCGTTCATGCACAGCATGATCGGCCTGGCTGCGGTGTTCATCGCGATTGCCGCCGTGGTCGAGCCGCAATCCCTGGGCATCGTCAAACACTTGGGCGACGCTATCCCAGCCGGTAACCGCCTGGAACTGTTCCTCGGCGCAGCCATCGGAGCCATCACCTTCTCCGGTTCGGTGATCGCCTTCGGCAAACTGTCGGGCAAATACAAGTTCCGCCTGTTTCAGGGCGCACCGGTACAGTTCGGCGGCCAGCACAAGCTGAATCTGGTGCTCGGCCTCGCTACGCTGGGCCTGGGCCTTGCGTTCATGTTCACCGGCAACCTCACGGCCTTCGCGCTGATGCTGGCCATGGCCTTCGTGCTTGGCGTGCTGATCATCATCCCGATCGGCGGCGCGGATATGCCTGTGGTCGTTTCGATGCTCAACAGTTACTCCGGCTGGGCAGCAGCGGGCATCGGCTTCTCGCTGAACAACTCGATGCTGATCATCGCCGGCTCCCTGGTGGGCTCCAGCGGCGCGATCCTGTCGTACATCATGTGCAAGGCGATGAACCGCTCCTTCTTTAATGTACTGCTCGGCGGTTTCGGCAATGCGCCGGATGCGGGCGCAGCGGCTGGCTCTAAAGAAGCACGCCCGGTCAAATCCGGCTCGGCCGACGATGCAACCTTCCTGCTGACCAACGCCGATACCGTGATCATTGTCCCGGGTTATGGCCTGGCGGTGGCGCGAGCACAACACGCGCTCAAGGAACTGACCGAGAAGCTGACTCACCACGGCGTCACCGTGAAATACGCGATCCACCCGGTGGCGGGCCGTATGCCTGGCCACATGAACGTGCTGCTCGCCGAGGCCGAAGTGCCTTACGACCAGGTGTTCGAGATGGAAGACATCAACTCCGAGTTCGGCCAGGCCGACGTGGTGCTGGTGCTAGGCGCCAACGACGTGGTCAACCCGGCAGCCAAGAACGATCCGAATTCACCGATCGCCGGCATGCCGATTCTCGAAGCGTTCAAGGCCAAGACGATCATCGTCAACAAGCGCTCGATGGCCAGCGGCTACGCCGGCCTGGATAACGAATTGTTCTACCTGGACAAGACCATGATGGTCTTCGGTGATGCCAAAAAGGTCATCGAAGACATGGTCAAAGCCGTCGAGTAACACTGCTTCAGCGCAATACTCGAAACCCCGGCCTGCGATAGGCTGGGGTTTTTTATTACCGTATGAAACCCGACCAAAGGCTCTAAATCGCTGCCTGGCATTCGACCATGGTAGCGGGCCGAATTTTTTTGAAGTCACTAAACTGCGCACCTTGCTTCCGTAGCCTGAGATAACAATCCATGTACCGTGATCGTATCCGCTTGCCTTCGTTGTTGAACAAGGTCATGAGCGCGGCAGACGCCGCCGCACTGATCAAGGACGGCATGACCGTCGGCATGAGCGGCTTCACCCGTGCCGGTGAAGCCAAGGCCGTCCCCCACGCTCTGGCCGAACGGGCCAAGACTTCCCCACTGAAAATCACCCTGATGACCGGCGCCAGCCTGGGCAATGACCTGGACAAGCAACTGACTGAAGCGGGCGTGCTGTCGCGACGCATGCCGTTTCAGGTCGACAGCACCCTGCGCAAGGCGATCAACGCCGGCGAGGTGATGTTTATCGACCAGCACCTGTCGGAAACCGTCGAGCAACTGCGCAACAACCAGCTCAAGCTGCCGGATATTGCCGTGATTGAAGCGGTCGCGATCACTGAGCAAGGCCACATTGTGCCGACAACCTCCGTGGGCAACTCGGCCAGCTTTGCGATTTTCGCCAAGCAGGTGATCGTCGAGATCAACTTGGCGCACAACCCGAACCTGGAAGGGCTGCACGACATCTATATCCCGACGTACCGGCCAACCCGTACGCCGATCCCGCTGGTGAAGGTCGATGACCGGATTGGCAGCACTGCGATTCCGATCCCACCGGAAAAGATCGCCGCGATCGTCATCACCAACCAGGCCGATTCCGCCTCGACCGTGACGCCACCCGACAGCGACACCCAAGGCATCGCCAATCACCTGATCAATTTCCTCAAGCAGGAAGTCGACGCCGGCCGCATGACCAACAAACTCGGCCCGTTGCAGGCCGGCATCGGCAATATCGCCAACGCAGTGATGTGTGGCTTGATCGAGTCGCCGTTCGAAGACCTGACCATGTATTCGGAAGTGTTGCAGGATTCGACCTTTGACCTGATCGATGCGGGCAAGCTGAGTTTCGCTTCGGGCAGCTCGATCACCTTGTCCGAACGGCGCAATGCCGACGTATTCGGCAACCTGGAGAAGTACAAGGAAAAACTGGTACTGCGCCCACAAGAGATCTCCAACCATCCGGAAGTGGTGCGTCGTCTGGGCATCATCGGCATCAACACCGCGCTGGAGTTCGACATCTACGGCAACGTCAATTCCACCCATGTCTGCGGCACGCGGATGATGAACGGTATTGGCGGCTCCGGAGACTTCGCGCGCAACGCGCACTTGGCAATCTTCGTGACCAAATCGATTGCCAAGGGCGGGGCAATTTCCAGTGTGGTGCCGATGGTCAGCCATGTGGACCACACCGAACATGACGTCGACATCCTGGTCACCGAGGTGGGGCTTGCGGACCTGCGCGGCCTGGCGCCACGGGAAAGGGCCCGGATGATCATCGATAACTGTGTGCACCCAGCTTACCGGGAGGCCCTGAACAGTTACTTCAACGCTGCGTGCGCCCTCGGCGGGCACACGCCGCACATTCTGCGAGACGCACTGAGCTGGCATATTAACTTGGAAGAAACCGGGCATATGCTCAAGGCGTGATTGATACAGAGCCGAGCTGATGCGAACACAGTTTCATCAGCCCGGCATCCTCAACGGTATTCCTGCAAAAAACTGTACTGCTGTACCGGTCATTTCCTACCGAAATATCCTACGCACCACTTCTAAAACACCTATTTCGCACCAATTAAGTGCATACAGGTACAGTTGCCCCATTTCTGTACAGTACAGCACCTATAAACAGTTAACTGGCCCCTCACAATACAGGCGAACTGTATCTAGAGAGTCTTGTGCCGGAGGAGGATCATTGGCATCAGTTAAACCACTACCTAATCCCGCCACAAGCGGAAGGATGTCATCATGGAACGTACACTCAGTTCCGAACTGTTCTCTGAAAAAGCTGTAAACAACCAAGCCGCCATGCCTCTGCGTGTTCTGGCCAACCTGATGTTGTGGCAGCGCCGCATTTCCAGCCGCCACCAACTGGCTCGTCTGGATTCGCGTCTGCTGGCTGACGCAGGCATCAGCGAAGCTCAACGCTACGAAGAGCTGAGCAAGCCGTTCTGGCGCTGATTTAGCGCTCGCTGGCCCTGACCTACCGGGTCCACCGCCAGCACCCTGATTTGTCAAAGCAAAGCCCGCCCCGGGAAATCGGAGGCGGGCTTTGTTGTTTACGGGGTTAGGGTTTACAACGAGAAAGCAGCGGCTTTTACGAATACAGGTACAGTTAATAAAAAACCAACCTTAAGCAGTACACTTTGGCTTCTCTATAATTTGATAGGGCTTTCCAAACCATTCTGGCGTGACTAGGCAGTCAAGACGCTTCCCGAACGGATAAACGGCGGCTTAATATCCGGTCACCACGTGGCGAACCGCGTAGTACAGGCGTCTGATCCCAAATGGCTGCCCCTGCGCCACCTTATCCGTTCATCTACAGGAGTCATCCCATGTCCCGTCTTCGCCTGCTGAGTGCCGCCGCCCTGTTGACCCTGGCCGCCAACGCCAACGCGTCCAGCTTCATCGTGACCACCGACTCCATCGTTGGCGCGTTGAAGGCCACCTCCGACGCCAGCTCCGATGCCACTTCGTCCCTGCGCGACAACAAAGTCGTGCGTGCAGCCCGTGACGACGCCGCCAGCTTTGTCGCCACCGAAGGCGCCATTCGTGGTGTGAAACTGGAAAGCGCCCTGGCACAGATCCGCCAACAAGCGCCGCAACTGAACACCGCGACTGACGCACAGCTGGCCCAGGCCATCCTGGCTATCTGAGTGCAGGGCTGATACCTGGGCGCTAGCTCTCGCCCGGGCATTACGCTAGCCTTGGCGCTCGTTTTCAGTTGTCGAGTCCCATGGCTTTTTCCTACCGCCTTTTACTAGTACCTGTATTGCTTTGCGCCGCCTGGTCGCCCGAGGCTTCGGCCTTCGACCTGACAACCCAAAGCACCGTCGTCAGTGCGTACGCCACCAGCAAGGTGACGTCCGCGCCTTTCGACAGAAAAGTGATAATGGCCGCCCAGGATGACGCTGCCGCGTTTATCGCCACTGATGGCCAATGGCGGGGTGCACGGCTGGAGTCAGCGCTGGATTATCTGCGCCGTAGCCAACCAAAACTTAACGCCAGCGACCTTGAACTGGCACAAGCAATTCTCGTCCAATAATCATCTTTGTATTTCCATCTTTGTATTTGGAGTCATCTCATGCGTAGCCCGCTGATCGCTGCCACTCTAGGCCTGCTGTTGTTGGCCGACGTTGCCCAGGCGCAAACCCTGGTGGCCACCAGTAACATCATTGTTCGCGCCTCTGGTCGCACTATTGATTTCACCTCGGACACCACCACCTCCATCCGCGACTCCAAGGTCGTGCGCGAAGCCCACGACGACGCTGCCAGCTTCGTCGCTACCAACGGCGGGATCCGTGGCGCACGCCTGGAAGCCGCCTTCGATACCCTGCGCACACGTCTGCCGGAAGCCCGCGACGCCAGTGACCAGACTCTCGCCGAAGCTATCCTCGCACTGTGAGGCGCATTGCCGCCTGGCTCCTGGCCGGGGCTGTGCTGCTGTGTGCAAGCGCAGCCCAGGCCGGCCTGCAACTGCGGCTCAAGACCGATGGCTTGAGCCCGGCTGAACAGCAGGCCAGCCAGGCGTTGCTCGATGAAGCGATGCGCGCTTTGCCGCCACGCTTCATCGAGCAGTTGGACCGGCGTATCGATGTCGGCTGGACCGACAAGATGCCCGAGAACGCCTACGGGCAAGCCTCCCTGGTGTCCGAGCTGGACCTCAACCGCAACCTGCTCGCCAGCCTGACCGACGGCAGCGCCGCCACCCAAAAAACCAATCGCCCCCACGGCACCGTGCGCCGGGAAATGCTTGCCACCGTGCTGCATGAACTGACCCACATCTATGACCGTGCGCGCCTGTGGTCCAAAGAAGATCGCGCGCTGATCAACCGTTGCAGCCGCCAGAACAACCTCACTGGCCTGATCGGCCTGCCTGATCAATGTCGTGGCCAAAACGGCCGACGCTTCACCCTCAGCGATGACCCGCGTCTGCTGGACCTTGCCGGCTGGCCGCAATACGTCGGTCGCCGCGGCGAGCGTGAACAAAACAACCATCAGGTCGCCCGCAGCCCGGACATCTACGAAACTACCAGCCCGTTGGAATTCGTCGCGGTCAACATGGAGTACTTCCTGCTTGACCCGAGCTACGCCTGCCGCCGCCCCTCGCTGTTCCGTTACTACAAAGAACACTTTGGCTGGGCGCCGCCGAATCAAGACGCCTGCGCCAACACCTACGCATTCCTGAACGCCGGCAACGATTTCGCCAAGACGCCGCTGGGCCATGTGGATCCGGAGCGCGTCTACGAAATCGATTACTTGCTGGCCGAAGCCAACCAGAACCTGGTGAGCCGCTGGGGCCACAGCATGTTGCGCCTGGTGATCTGCGCACCAGGTCGCCCGCGTGGGCCGGACTGTCGGCTGGACCTGGACCAGCACCTGGTGTTGTCCTACCGCGCGTTCGTCGGCGACGTACAGCTCTCAAGCTGGGACGGACTGGTCGGCAAGTACCCATCACGCCTGTTTGTCCTGCCGTTGGCGCAAGTGATCGACGAGTACACCAAGACCGAATTGCGCGGCCTGGCCTCGGTCCCTTTGAAACTGACCCGCCAGGAAATCAACGACACCGTCGAGCATACCGCCGAAATGCATTGGAGCTACGACGGCAACTATTTCTTTATCTCCAACAACTGCGCGGTGGAGAGCCTCAAGCTGTTACGCAGCGGCAGCGCCAACCCGCAACTGACCGGCCTGGACAACATCACCCCCAACGGTTTGCTCGAAGTGTTGAGTGCCCGCGGCCTGGCCGACACCAGCGTGTTGGACGACAAACGCAGGGCATTGCGCCTGGGCTATCACTTCGACTCCTTCCGCGAGCGTTACCAGGCCATGTTCGATGTGCTGCGCAAACACTTGCCGATCAAACAGACCCAGGTCGAAGATTGGCTGGCCCTCAGCGCGGAGGAGCGCCGACAGTGGTTCGGCCAGGCCGACCTGCGCACCAGCGCCGCATTGTTGTTGCTTGAGCAGGCAAGCTTTCGCAAGCAGTTGATGCTGGCCCAGGACGAAGTCAAACAACGCTACCTCGGTGCCCGCGAGCTGAAAAACGGCGGCATGGAAAAGGCCAACGCCACGCTGCAACAGATCCTCGCCAACAGCGGCTTCCTCAGCCGCCCGGCGGAACTGCTGGGCAGTGGCGGCTATGGCCTGCCGCAACCTTCGGAGGCCACACGCCTGGAATCGGAAAGCGCCGAACGCCAGAAGCAACTGCAATCGCTTACCGGCGAACTGGATAAAGAGGTGAGGGCGCTGCTGGAGCCTTCCCGCTCCGCCGAAATTGCCGCCTGTGAAGCCAACCTAAAGCTGGTTGGCGAGCATTTGCGGACGTTGCACAAAGCGGCTGGCGGCCTGGAGCTCCCCTGACATTTTGCAGTAAAGACCGTCAAATGTGGGCTTGCTCGCGAATGCAGGAATGCAGCCTGCCAGTTGATGATGCATCGACTGATACTCCGCTTTCGCGAGCAAACCCGCTCCCACATTTAGATCTCCATACATCCAAAGACTGCGCGTCTACCCTCCATCAGCTGTTTGCTCAGCGAAAGCTGGCTGAAAGCTTACCCGTCTAGGATCGCCCCACTGCCGGCAATAGACCGGCTGTTAACAACAACAATGGTGATTCCCGATGTCCGCCCGTACCCGCCTGTTCGCCCCAACTCCACCCGTACGCCTCGTGCCTTTCGTTCTGCGCTGACCCCCACCCGGTTCGCCATTCCCTAGCCGCGCTACGCCTGGAGTATTCCTATGCTGACTTTCCTTGGCTTTGCCATGGTCATCACGTTCATGTTCCTGATCATGACCAAGCGCCTGTCCGCGCTGATCGCCTTGATCATCGTGCCGATCCTGTTCGCGCTGTTCGGCGGTTTTGGGCCGCAAATCGGTCCGATGATGCTTGCGGGCATCACCAAGCTCGCACCGACCGGCGTGATGCTGATGTTCGCCATCCTTTACTTTGCCTTGATGATCGACTCCGGCCTGTTCGACCCGGCCGTGCGCAAGATCCTCAAGATGGTCAAGGGCGACCCGCTGAAAGTATCGGTCGGCACCGCCGTGCTGGCCCTGGTCGTGTCCCTCGACGGTGACGGCGCTACCACCTACATGATCTGCGTCGCCGCCATGCTGCCGCTGTACCAGCGCATCGGCATGAGTCCGCGGATCATGGCCGGCCTGATCATCCTCGCCGGTGGCGTGATGAACATGACCCCTTGGGGCGGCCCGACCGCCCGCGCTGCCAGTGCGCTGCATGTGGACCCGTCGGACATTTTCGTGCCGATGATCCCGGCGATGGTGGCCGGTGTAGTCGCGATCCTGGTGATCGCCTATATGTACGGCAAACGTGAACGTGCGCGCCTGGGTGAACTGCACCTGCAAGGCGATGAGATCGACCACAGCGAAATCAGCGTGTCGCAATTCCCGGACGCCCGCCGTCCGAAACTGATCTGGTTCAACGGCGCCCTGACCTTCGCCCTGATGTGCACACTGATCGCCGGCCTGTTGCCGCTGCCGGTGCTGTTCATGGTGGCGTTCAGTATCGCCATGATCGTTAACTACCCGTGCCTGCAGATGCAGAAAGACCGCATTGCCGCCCACTCCGGCAGCGTACTGGCGGTCACCGGCCTGATCTTCGCCGCCGGTATTTTCACCGGCATCCTGTCGGGCACCGGCATGGTCGATGCCATGTCCAAGAGCCTGCTGGCAGTCATCCCTGATGCATTGGGCCCGTACCTGGCGGTAATCACGGCACTGGTGAGCATGCCGTTCACCTTCTTCATGTCCAACGATGCGTTCTACTACGGCGTACTGCCCGTACTCGCCGAGGCCGCCAGCCACTACGGTATCACCGCCGTGGAAATGGCACGCGCTTCCATCGTTGGCCAGCCTGTGCACTTGCTCAGCCCACTGGTTCCTTCGACTTACCTGCTGGTCGCCCTGGCCGGTATCGAATTTGGCGATCACCAGCGCTTCACCCTGAAGTGGGCAGTGCTGGTATGCCTGTGCATAATGGTCGCTGCATTGCTGATGGGGATTTTTCCGCTGTTCAGCACTCTATAATCGTACCGACTCATTCACCGCGCGGCGCTGCAGCTTGCGCGGTTTAACACTTGCTCAAAGGAATACACATGGAATGGCTGACCAATCCGGAAATCTGGATTGCCTTCTTCACCCTGACGGCCCTCGAGATCGTCCTGGGCATCGATAACATCATCATGATTTCGATCCTGGTCAGCCGCATGCCCAAACACATGCAGGCACGCACCCGGATCTTCGGCCTGGCGCTGGCCATGGTCACCCGTATCCTGTTGCTGCTATCGATCACCTGGGTGATGCAACTCACCGCCGACCTGTTCGTGGTCTTTGGCCAGGGTATTTCCGGTCGCGACCTGATCCTGTTCTTCGGTGGCCTGTTCCTGCTGTGGAAAAGCTCCCAGGAGATGTACCACGCGCTGGAAGGCGAGGACGAAAGCCACGACGAGCCCAAGGGCGCCGGTGGCAAGTTCATCTACACCATCATCCAGATCGCGATCATCGACATCGTGTTCTCCCTGGACTCGGTCATCACTGCCGTCGGCATGGTTTCCCATGTACCGGTCATGGTCGCCGCGATTATCGTGGCGGTACTGGTAATGATGCTGGCCGCCGGCACCATCAGCGCGTTCATCGACAAGCATCCGTCGCTGAAGATGCTGGCGCTGTCGTTCCTGCTGGTCGTGGGTACCGTGCTGATCGCCGAATCCTTCGATGTGCACGTGCCAAAAGGCTACGTCTACTTCGCCATGGCGTTCTCGCTGGCGGTGGAAGCGGTGAACATCAAGATGCGTACTGCCATCGCGAAAAAGAAAAAACAGCAGGATCCTGTGAAACTGCGCAAGGACATCCCAGGTCAATAAACGTGACCCGCTGCTGACAAGGGGCTTTCGAGCCCCTTTTTTTCATGCGCAAAAAACTGATTTCATGACAGTTTTGTTTCAATCCCCACTTTAGCTATGCGATGCTGGCGTAGAGCCCATTCGCCAACTACAGCTTAACTACAAGACGTAGAACGGCACGCGGCAACTTTCCTTCGCTCCTGCTGGAGCGCACCCACACGGGGGGCCGAGCATGCTGACCTTGCTCAATCTGCTTTCCGCCGTGACCCTGCTGATCTGGGGCACGCACATCGTCCGTACCGGCATTTTGCGGGTCTACGGTTCCAACTTGCGCCAAGTCATCGGGCAGAACATGTCCAAGCGCTGGCTGGCGTTTATCGCCGGTATCCTGGTGACGGCCATGGTGCAGAGCAGCAACGCCACGGCAATGCTGGTGACGTCCTTTGTCGGCCAGGGCCTGATGGGCCTGATGCCTGCCCTGGCAACCATGCTCGGCGCCGACGTCGGTACCGCGCTGATGGCGCGGGTGCTGACGTTCGACCTGTCCTGGCTGTCGCCGCTGCTGATCTTTCTCGGGGTGATTTTCTTCCTGTCGCGCAAACAGACGCGGGCAGGACAATTGGGACGCGTGGGGATCGGTCTCGGGCTGATCATCCTGGCGCTGCAACTGATCGTCGAAGCCGCCGGGCCCATCACCCACGCCCAAGGCGTGAAAGTACTGTTCGCTTCGTTGACTGGAGACATCCTGCTCGACGCCCTCGTCGGCGCTCTGTTCGCGATGATTTCCTACTCCAGCCTGGCGGCCGTCCTACTCACCGCTACCTTGGCGGGCGCCGGCGTGATCGGTTTGCATGTGGCGATCGGCCTAGTGATCGGTGCCAACATCGGCAGCGGCGTACTGGCCTTTCTCAGCACCAGCATGCAGAACGCCGCAGGGCGCCAAGTCGCGCTGGGCAGCTTGCTGTACAAGTTGATCGGCCTGTTGCTGATCATCCCGGTGCTGGACCCGCTAGTGCTGTGGATGGATGGTTTGGACTACAGCGCCCAAGGCATGGTCATCACCTTCCACCTGCTCTACAACGTCAGCCGTTGCCTGATTCTGTTGCCCACCATCGGCCCGATGGCAAAACTGTGCGCCTGGCTGCTGCCCGAGCGTGAAGAGATCAACGGCAAAGCCAAGCCGCGCCATCTGGACCTGACGGCACTCAGCACCCCAAGCCTGGCCCTGGCCAACGCCGCCCGTGAAACCCTGCGCCTGGGCGACCTGATCGACAACATGCTGACTGCCATGCAGGAAGTGCTGCGCGGCAAACAGACCGCCATCACCCAGGAAATGCGCAGCCTCAGCGACGACGTTGAGTCACTCTATAGCGCGATCAAGCTCTACCTGGCGCAAATGCCCCGCGAGGACCTCAGTGAGCAGGACAGCCGGCGCTGGGCCGAAATCATCGAGCTGTCGATCAACCTGAAACTGGCCGGCGACCTGATCGAACGCATGCTGCGCAAAGTTCAGCAGCAGAAAACTTCCCAGCGTCGCCAGTTTTCGGAAGTGGGCCTGGAAGAACTCACTGGCCTGCACAGTCAGTTGATCGCCAACCTGCGCCTGGGCCTGTCAGTGTTCCTCAGCGCCGACCCGGAAAGTGCCCGCCAATTGCTGCGCGAAAAACGCCGATTCCGCGCCCAGGAACGCCGTCTGGCCCACGCGCACGTGAGTCGCCTGCAGAGAAAAATCGTACAGAGCCTGGAGACCAGCTCCCTACACTTGGAGCTGATTGCCGACATGAAACGCCTCAACTCGTTGTTTTGCAGCAGTGCTTATGTAGTGTTGGAAACGTCCGACACCGGCGCGCTTTCCGCCGAAGATATTGCCGACATCACACATTCGCCCTGAACGTACGATGGCCTGTGAAGTCAGTTAAAGCTGACCTCACTCGCCAGGAAGCTTGTTATGCGTCGCCTGTTATTCGCCTGCCTGCTCATGGGGTCTGCCCATGCCTTTGCCTTTGACCGCCTGCAAGTCGAGGGCTACACCTTGCCCAACGGCCTGCAATTGCTGATCAAACCGGGGACCGAACGCGGGCATGTAGCGATCCGCCTGGTGGTGGGCGTGGGCCTGGACGACTTCAGTTGCGAGGACAAAGAACTGCCGCACCTGCTGGAACACCTGCTGTTCAGCGGCATCGACGGCGGCGGTGAGGGTGAACTGGAAGATCGCATGCAGGCGCTGGGCGGGGAGTGGAACGCCTACACCAGCAACGCCGACACCACCTTCGTGATCGAGGCACCCGCGCAAAACCAGCGCAAGGTGCTGGACCTGCTGCTGGCGATCATCACCCGCACCGAATTGACCGACGCCAATATCGACGCCGCCAAGCGAGTGGTGGAGCGCGAAGATGGCGGCCACTACTCACACCTGCAACGCCTGCTGGACCGCCAAGACCTGGGCCACTCCGCCAGTAATCAACTGGCCGTCGAGCTGGGTCTCAAATGCGCCGAACGCGCCGAGGTCGGCCACCTGACCCGCGACCAGTTGGAGAACCTGCGCAAAAACTGGTACGCCCCCAACAACATGACCCTGATCATCGTCGGTGATCTAGATAAACTGCTGCCGGCCTATCTGGAACGCACCTATGGCCAGCTCGAGCCGGTCGATCCCACGGAGCATCCGGCACTCCCGGAAATACAGCACGCAGCCGCCAGCCACCGCGAACTGATCCATGGCTGGGTCGGCGACGGCGCCAAGTTGCATTGGCTGTTCCCGGAGCCGGTACTGGACGACGGTCATGACGAAACCTACGACCTGCTCAAGGACTACCTCGATTGGGCGCTGTACCGCCAACTGCGCCTCAAGCACGGTTTGTCCTACGGCCCCTGGAGCGAACGCGAAGTCCTCGGCGGCGTCGGTTTCCTCAGCCTGAATGCCGACTTGGAGCGGGAAAATCTCCCCGAAGCCGAGCAGGTACTCCAGGACCTCAAGGCGCAACTGCTCAAGGACGGCCTCGACCCGGCGGTATTCGCCCGCCTGCAACAAGCCGCCATCGCCCGCCAGGCCTGGGCCGTACAGGGCAACAGCGCGTTGGCCGACTATTACTGGAGTGCATCCGGCGACTACAACAACGGGCATTTCAGCGATCCGGTCAAACGCATCAAGGCCGTGAGCCTGGACCAAACTAACCGGGCCATGCGCCAAGTGTTCAAGCAGCCGGGCTATTGGCGCATCGAGAAACCGTTGCTCAGTTACGATCTGTTGAGCTGGATCGGCGCCGGCCTACTCGGTCTGATTGCCATTGTGTTGATCGGCGTGCGGCTTTATCGCAAACGGATCGCGTAATGACGCAACGGACGACGGGCTAAGACGTTATTCTGTCTAGGATTTTTTCCTACAAAGACTGCGAACCGCCAGATGCCAAACCTGACCCACGTAATCCAGCGCATTCTCGAGCTGATGAAGCGCTACCCAGGGGTGATTGCACTCGGCGGCTTTATCTCGGGTGTGGGCAGCTTCATCCTGGTTGACCGCCAACAGGGCATGGCCAGCTGGATCGCGGTGATCATGCTGGTGAGCTGGCTGTGGCTGATGTTGGAAAACAGCTTCACCCAGCTGTTTACCAAAGTCTTCAAGCGCGAAATCCCCGAACCGCTGCTGCGCTACGCGACCCAGATGATCCATCAGGAAAGTCTGTTTTTCGTATTGCCGTTCTTTTTCATCACCACGGCGTGGAACAGCGGCCAATCGATTTTTACCGGCCTGCTCGGCGCGGCGGCGCTGGTGTCGATCGTCGACCCGCTGTACTACAAATGGCTGGCGCCCAAACGTTCACTGTTCCTGGCGCTGCACACCTTCACCTTGTTCGCCGCACTGCTCACCGCGCTGCCGATCATCCTGCACCTGACCACCGCGGAGAGTTACAAACTCGCGTTAGGCGTGGCCATGGCCTTGTCGATTCCAAGCCTGGCCGTGAGCATGCCGCTGCGCAGCCTTAAAGGCTGGGCGATGTTACTCGGGGTCACGGCCGCCATTGGCTGCGCTGGGTGGCTCCTGCGCAGTTGGGTGCCACCGGCCACATTGTGGATGACCGAAGTGGCCATCAGCACTCAGTTGCAAGACCGCACGCCGGGCGACGATCTCAAGGAAGTCAGCGCCGCCCAACTGCGCAGCGGCGGGCTGTACGCCTACACCGCGATCAACGCGCCGCGCGGGTTGGATGAGCGCATCTACCACGTGTGGCAATTCAACGGCAAAGAAGTCGACCGGATCGCCTTGGATATCCACGGCGGGCGCAAAGAGGGCTATCGCGCCTGGACCCACAAACAGAACTTCCCCGGCGACGCCGTGGGACGCTGGCAGGTGAGGGTGCTGACCGAAGACGGGCAGGTAATCGGTGTGCTGCGCTTCAAAGTCACGGACTCAGCACAAACGGACAACCCAAAGTAGGCAGGTTCGTGCTATTACGTAGGAATTGTGGATAGCCAAACAAGCTCGGAGCTTATGACCCCCCCTACGACGGCCGGTGCAGCCCACCTCGACACGTCCACCACCCCGCCAAAGTTGAGGATTACGGGGGACTGGACGCTTGCCCACTATGCCAACCTGAAGAAGCTGTCGGACAAGCTCGACGGCCAATACGACGCTGGCGCGCGCATCGACCTCAACGGCCTCGGCGCCCTGGATACCGCCGGCGCATCGCTGCTCGTGGAATTACTGGGACCAAGCCGCATCGAGCAATCCGCCGAACAGACCGATTGCAGCCTGTCTGCCGCTGACCGCGCATTGCTCAAGACCGTCTACCGCTCCCTGAATGATTTTTGCGTGCCGGACAAGGCGCCGGAAGAAGCCGCTGGCATTCAGGTGCTGGCGCGCATCGGCCGGGCGGTGGACACCGTCTGGCAGGACAGCAAGAAACTGCTGGGTTTTATCGGCCTGATCCTCGAAACCTTTGCCCGCGGCATGTTCCGTCCCAAGCGCTGGCGCATCACGCCCATGGTCGCGCATATCGAACAGACCGGCCTGGACGCTGCGCCGATCGTGGCCTTGCTGACTTTTTTGGTGGGCGCGGTGGTGGCGTTTCTCGGCGCCACGGTGCTGGAAAGCTTTGGCGCCACCATCTTTACCGTCGACTTGGTAGCATTCTCTTTCCTGCGCGAATTCGGCGTACTGCTCACCGCCATCCTCATGGCCGGTCGTACCGCCAGTGCCTTTACCGCGCAAATCGGCTCAATGAAGGCCAACGAAGAAATCGATGCGATCCGCACCCTGGGCCTGGACCCGATGGAGCTGCTGGTGTTGCCGCGCGTGCTGGCGCTGCTGGTGGCGCTGCCGATGCTGACGTTCCTGGCGATGCTCTCGGGGATTGTCGGTGGCGGCGTGGTCTGCGCCGTGGCCCTGGATATTTCGCCGGCGATGTTCCTCTCGCTGCTGCAATCGGACATTGGCGTGCAGCACTTCCTGGTGGGCATGGTGAAAGCGCCGATCTTCGCGTTCCTGATCGCCGCCATTGGCTGCCTGGAAGGCTTTAAGGTCAGCGGCAGTGCCGAGTCGGTGGGCGCTCACACGACCTCCAGCGTGGTGCAATCGATTTTTGTGGTGATCGTGCTGGATGCGGTCGCTGCGCTGTTCTTCATGGAGATGGGCTGGTGAGTCATCTACACCGAGCGCCCGCCGAGGCGGTGATTGAAGTGCGCGGCCTGTGCAATCGTTTTGGCAGCCAGAGCGTGCACGAGAACCTCGACCTGGATTTGTACAAAGGCGAAATCCTCGCCGTGGTCGGCGGCTCCGGCAGCGGCAAGTCGGTGCTGCTGCGCAGCATCGTCGGCCTGCGTCGCCCCAGCGAAGGTGAGGTGCGGGTGTTCGGCAAGAACCTGCCGCGCCTGCCGGAACATGAGCGTTCCCTGGTGGAACGGCGATTTGGCGTGTTGTTCCAGAAGGGCGCGCTGTTTTCCTCGCTGACCGTCACCGAAAACGTCGCGCTGCCGTTGATTGAACACGCCGGCCTCAGCCGCCGCGACGCCGAGCACCTGGCCGCAGTCAAGCTGGCCCTGGCCGGGCTACCACTGTCAGCGGCCGACAAGTACCCGTCGTCGCTGTCCGGCGGCATGATCAAGCGCGCCGCTCTGGCCCGCGCGCTGGCGCTGGACCCGGACATCCTGTTCCTCGATGAACCCACCGCCGGCCTCGACCCGATTGGCGCGGCGCAATTCGACCAACTGATCCTGACCCTGCGCGATGCACTGGGCCTGAGTGTGTTCCTGGTCACCCACGACCTGGACACGCTGTACACCATCACCGACCGTGTGGCGGTGCTGGCGCAGAAAAAAGTGTTGGTGGCCGACGCCATCGATGTCGTCTCGGAAACGGACGATGCATGGATTCACGAATATTTTCACGGCCCCCGTGGCCGCGCGGCATTGGATGCCGCTCAATCGCTAGACGAGGTATGACATGGAAACTCGAGCCCATCATGTGATGATCGGTCTGTTCAGCGTGATCGTGGTGGTCGGCGCGATGCTGTTCGGCCTGTGGCTGGCCAAGTCCAGCGTCGACAGCGCCTTCCAGGATTACGAAGTGATCTTTAACGAGGCAGTCAGCGGCCTGTCCCAGGGCAGCGCGGTGCAGTACAGCGGGATCAAGGTGGGTGATGTCACCAGCCTGCGCCTGGACCCTAAGGATCCGCGCCGCGTATTGGCGCGCATCCGCCTGGCCGGGCAGACGCCGATCAAGGAAGACACCCAGGCCAAGCTGGCACTGACCGGTATCACCGGCACCTCGATCATCCAGCTCAGCGGTGGCACACCGCAAAGCGCCGAGCTCAAGGGCAAGAACGGCGAGCTGCCGCAGATCATCGCCTCGCCATCGCCCATCGCGCGCCTGCTGAACAACAGCAACGACCTGATGACCAGCGTCAACCTGTTGCTGCACAACGCCAACCACCTGTTCTCCCGCGAGAACGTCGAGCGCCTGAGCAACACCTTGGACAACCTGCAACAGACCACCGGCGCCATCGCCGACCAGCGCGGCGATATCAAGGTGGTGATGCAGCAATTGATGCAGGTAAGCAAACAGGCGAGCGCCGCTCTTGAGCAGACGACCGTGCTGATGCGCAACGCCAACGGCTTACTCAACGAACAAGGCAAGCAGGCTTTCGGCAGTGCCGAGCAGGCCATGAAATCCCTTGAACACAGTACCGCGACCATCAACACCTTGTTGACAGACAACAAGGACTCGGTAAACAGCGGCATGCAAGGCCTCAACGAACTGGCGCCGGCCGTGCGCGAATTGCGCGAAACCCTCGGTTCGCTGCGCGCCATCTCCCGCCGACTGGAAGCCAACCCCAGCGGTTACCTGCTGGGCAGCGACAAGAATAAGGAGTTCACGCCATGAAGCGTGCTTACCAAATGATCGCCCCTGTAGCTCTGGCGCTGGTGAGCGCGTGCTCGATCCTGCCCAAGGCCGACCCTTCGGACGTGTATCGCCTGGCCGCGGCGCAGACCGCCAGCCAGGGCGCACCGGTCAGTTGGTCACTGCGTGTGAACAAGCCGCAGACCAGCGAATTTCTCGACAGCCCGCGCATTGCCGTGGTGCCCAAGGGTGACTTGATCAGCAGCTATGCCAACTCGCGCTGGAGCGACCCGTCGCCGGTGCTGCTGCGCAACCGTTTCATGGATGGCTTCCAGCGCGATGGCCGGGTGACGCTGCTGAGCACCGACGATACCAATCTGCAGTCCGACTATGAGCTGGGCGGGCAATTGCAGGCGTTTCAGAGTGAGTATCACGGCAGTGCGCTGGAAGTGGTGATCCGCCTGGATGCGCGGCTGGTGCGCGGCAGTGATCAGCGGATCGTGGCCAGCCGACGGTTTGAGGTGAGGCAGCCGGTGAGCGACACCAAAGTGCCGGCGGTGGTTGCCGGGTTTGGGCAGGCGGGGGATCAGTTGAACAAGCAGGTGGTGGATTGGGTGGTGCAGCAAGGCAATACAGCGCCGAAACGCTGAGGGCCTCTTCGCGAGCAAGCCCGCTTGTGTCTTGAGACAGGATTAAGCTGAAGGTGAGAGGGTGAGTGGCAAGCTGAATGCCCGAAGTGCTTAAAGCACGTGTGGGAGCCCATGCTGCCACTCACTTCTCCGCTCTGGACATGAGCCCGAACAGTTGAACGAGCCCACCTCGAACAGTTACAAGCGTGGGCCAAGCCAGAGCGCTCTCACTTTGAGTGTAAGAGGGTTTGGCTATGTTTTCCTATCCAGCAGGCATTGATGTTTCCAAGGACAGCCTTGAGGCTCGAGTTAATCTGATTGACGTTGGGGTAAGTTGCGCTAACGCCGAAGATGATTTCCCTGGGTTGATTGGGTGGCTATTGCTTCACCAGGTCGGTCGCGTGCTGTTGGAGGCCACTGGCGGTTACGAGCGCAAAGTCATGAAGGCGCTCCAGGCTGCGGGCCTCAACTGCATCAATCCCCGTCGAGCCAAGAGTTTTTCCACGGCGATGGGCCAACAAGCCAAAACCGACCCGATAGATGCAAAGTCCCTTGCGCAGTTCGCAGCGGTACTCGACTCGCCTAACAGCCGAATCACCAGCCCGAAACATGACGAGTTGCGCGCGTTAGTCCAACAGCGAGAAAACTTTATTCAGCAGAGAGACGATGACAAAAGGCGCCTGAAAACGGCCTCATGTGACGTAGTAAAGCCAGCGTTGCAGAGTCATATCGACTACCTGATCAAAGCTGTGAACGCGATAGACCAGTTGATTCGTCAAAGCGCCAACGTGCTAGACCACGAAAAAGTCGAACGCCTGTGTTCAGTTAAGGGCATCGGGCTCATTACGGCGGCTAGCCTTATGGCATACCTGCCGGAGTTGGGTGAGGTTGGCAAGCGTCCGATCGCGGCCCTAGCGGGCCTCGCGCCGTATAACAACGACAGTGGGAAGCACATAGGCGCGCGTCACATTCGTGGCGGAAGGTTTTCCGCACGTCGCTCGCTATACATGGCCTGCTGGGTAGTCATTCGGGACCAGCCTGAATTCCAGGCCCGCTATAAAGCACTGCGTGGCAAAGGAAAATGCGCAAAAGTTGCGCTAATCGCATGCATGCGTGTTTTGTTAATCCGGCTGAACGCAATGCTGCGTGATAGGACTGAATGGAAAGAACACGCTGCCTAGATCGGCAGCGATGTGTCGTTGAAGGTCACACGGCTTGAAGCTGTGGGAGTTTGGCTGTCTTTGAAATCGATGGCCAAGTTATGGTCATCAAGACAGTTGCTCCCACATTCGACCACGTTTATCCTGACGAAACACGGTCGAATGTGGGAGCCGGCTTGCTCGCGAATACGGTCGAAGCCTCAACCAAAGAACCAGTAGCACACCGCAATAGCCGCCACGACGCCGGCCAACTCCGCCAGCAACGCACACCCCACGGCATGCCTGGCGCGCTGGATCCCCACCGACCCAAAGTACACCGCCAACACATAGAAGGTGGTCTCGGTACTGCCCTGAATCGTCGCCGCGACCAGCGCCGGGAAGCTGTCCACTCCCTGGGTCTGCATGGTCTCGATCAACATCGCCCGTGCGGCGCTGCCGGAGAACGGCTTGACCATCGCAGTCGGCAAGGCGTCGACAAAGCGTGTGTCCATGCCGGTCCAGGCGATCACATGGCGAATGCCTTCAAGGCCCAGGTCCAGTGCGCCAGAAGCACGCAATACACCTACGGCACACAGCATCGCAACAAGGTAGGGCAGCAGGTTCTTCGCAACGTCGAAGCCTTCTTTGGCCCCTTCGACGAACGCCTCGTACACCTTCACCTTACGCAGCGCACCGATCACCAGGAACAACATGATCAAGCCGAACAGCGTGAGGTTGCCGAGGATCGACGACAAGCCAGCCAGCGCCGTCGCGGAAAGGGTCGCCAACAACGCCATGAAGCCGCCCAACACCAGTGCGCCCGGAATCAGATAGGCCAGCACCACCGGGTCCCACAGCCGCAGGCGCTGCATGATCGCCACCGAGAGCAGGCCGACCAGCGTTGAGGCGCTGGTCGCCAGCAGGATTGGCAGGAATACCAGCGTAGGGTCCGCCGCACCTTGCTGCGCGCGGTACATGAAGATGGTCACCGGCAACAGCGTCAGCGAAGACGCGTTAAGCACCAGGAACAGGATCTGCGCGTTACTCGCGGTGTTGGGGATAGGGTTGAGTTCCTGCAGCGCCTTCATGGCTTTCAGGCCAATCGGCGTGGCCGCGTTATCCAGGCCCAGGCCGTTGGCGGCGAAGTTGAGGGTGATCAACCCTATGGCGGGGTGGCCGGCGGGCACTTCCGGCATCAGGCGGCGGAACAACGGCCCGAGGGCCTTGGCCAGCCAATCGACGATCCCGGCTTTTTCGGCAATGCGCAAAAAGCCCAGCCATAGCGTCAGGGTGCCGAACAGCAGCACCATCACTTCCACCGACAGTTTAGCCATGGCGAAGATGCTTTCGACCATCGCTGCGAAAATCCCGGCGTTACCGCCGACCAGCCATTGCGCCAGTGCCGACACCATTGCCACGACAAAGAAGCCAAGCCACAGGCCATTGAGCATCAGTTAACCCCCTCGAAGAATGCAGCGAATGATAGCGGGGCTGGCAGAAACGACAAACCCGGAATTATTCCGGGGTTTGTCTTAGCGCTGTGGTGCTATCAGCTGCGGGTCGCTTGGGCGACCGGGGCGGCTTCCTTGCTGCGCCAGTGTGGCAGCGAGTTCCAATAGCGCTCACCCTTGGCGTCGTCGTACATGCCTTCCCAGCGGGAGATGACCAACACGGCCAGGGCGTTGCCGATCACGTTCAAGGCGGTACGCGCCATATCCATGATGCGGTCGACACCGGCGATGAATGCCAGGCCTTCCAACGGAATGCCCACGCTGCCCAGGGTCGCCAGCAGTACCACGAAGGACACACCCGGTACACCAGCGATGCCTTTGGAGGTGACCATCAGGGTCAATACCAGCATCAGTTGCTGGCCGATCGACAGATCAATGCCATACAGCTGGGCAATGAAGATTGCCGCAATGCTCTGGTACAGGGTCGAACCGTCAAGGTTGAACGAGTAACCGGTCGGTACCACAAAGCTGCAGATGGCCTTTGGCGCGCCGTAGGCTTCCATTTTCTCGATCACGCGCGGCAGTACGGTTTCAGAGCTGGCGGTGGAGTAGGCCAGTACCAGCTCATCCTTGAAGATGCGCATCAGCTTGATCACCGAGAAGCCGAACAGGCGGGCGATCAGGCCGAGGATCACAAAGGCGAAGAACAGAATGGCCACGTAAACCAGGATCACCAGCTTGGCCAGGGGCAGCAGCGAGGCGAAGCCGAAGTTCGCGACGGTCACGGCGATCAGTGCGAATACGCCGATCGGGGCGTACTTCATGATCATGTGCGTGACTTTGAACATGCTCTCGGACACACCCTGGAACATGGTCACCAGCGGCTCACGCAGCTCAGGCTTGAGGCTCGACAAGCCCAGGCCGAACAGCACCGAGAAGAAGATGATCGGCAGCATTTCACCACGGGCCACGGCGGCAAAGATGTTCGACGGGATCAGGTTGAGGATGGTTTCGATGAACGCATGCTCATGCTGCACTTCGGCGGCAGTGGCGGTGTATTTGGAGATGTCGACGGTACCCAGGGTACTCATGTCGATGCCAGCGCCCGGGTGGAAGAGGTTGGCCAACAGCAAGCCGACCACAATGGCGATGGTGGTGACGATTTCGAAGTAAAGGATGGTTTTGACGCCGATACGCCCAAGTTTCTTCGCGTCACCGACACCGGCAATGCCGACGATCAGCGAGGAGATCACAATCGGGATCACGATCATCTTGATCAGGCGGATAAAGATATCGCCCGCTGGCTGCAACACATTGCTGATCCACCAGGCCTTTTCAGCACTGAAATGGTTGAGCACTGCACCGATTGCGATCCCCAGCACCAAACCGATGAGGATCTGCCAGGCGAGGCTTAGCTTTGCCTTCTTCATGTCATTACCCTTACTTCAAGTGAACTTAAGGCAAATGCGCCAGCCGCAACGCTCGAAAGCGAAAAAGTGTGTGCATCTGCCTCCATGGAAGGTCACCGCAGCGTGGCCGAAATGGCTTACTGGCAGGCGAAAAAAGGCGCAACTATTCCCATGCAGGGGAGCGGCGTCTAATGCCGTAAACGCCTACCCCATGCCGAATCGGCATGGCCTTTTCTCATAATAACTGCCCGAACGGTCAGTTCAAATGTGACATTTTGCCCGACAAACATGCCGTGAACCTGCCAAACCCGGCTCGCTCAGAGAATCAGGACGTCTGTGGTGAGCTGGCAGAAATGCCTGAGAATTCCGTTGTTTAGTGTCGGAAATATCCTATTGGCCGCGCTGGATTTTATCGATAGATGGTCGGCCCGAAACACCAAGTAATGGTTTGAAGGGCGCAATAAAGAAATTGGCGGCTATAGGAGGTATAGGAAGAGGGGATATAAGCTCGCCGCAGGTTCGCAAGCCGTAGACTTGTGAACCTGCGTCGCAGCTTTTCGCCTGACCCGGCCCTTGCGCAGGCACTCCCTGTACCCGTAGGTCACGCCGATCCTAATCGATCAGAACAACCCGGCCCCTTGGTCATGCACCCCCCTTGGCGAGCGGTGCAAACAGAAAGAAGCGAGTGGGCTTCTTTCTATGGACGCAGGTTCCGCAGACGACAGATGCGTCAAACGGAACCTAATACCAATTCGGATCTTTCTTCAGCTGCTCCATGAGCAACTTTTGCATGCCTTCGTCCGGCTTACCAATAAAGCGGTAATCGGCGTGGCGCGTCGGCGACTTGTCCGCCGGCAGGCCGGCTGGGACTTCTACCAACATGGCGTAGGCATCTTCCTTGTCGAGGCTGAAAGCAACGATCAGGCGTTTGTTCAGGCAAGTATCTGCGGTTTCGCAGAGGGGCCCGACCAAGTACTTGTCGCCGTCTTCTTCCACGGCATTCATCTGTTCAGCCGTACCTGACAGGTTCATTACCCATTCCGGCAGGCGCTCTTCCTTCTTCACTACGCTTTGCCAGGTTTCGCGGTATTGCGGGTCCGCGCTGAGCAATTCATTGGCTCGGGATTGGCCGTCATTGGCGGCCATCGCCAAGCCGCTGCCGCCCAAGAGCAGGGCGGCAGCAAT
Organism: Pseudomonas sp. HN11; assembly: GCF_021390155.1. Lineage (NCBI taxonomy): Bacteria > Pseudomonadati > Pseudomonadota > Gammaproteobacteria > Pseudomonadales > Pseudomonadaceae > Pseudomonas > Pseudomonas sp. HN11. Next base: position 92,002 of record NZ_CP089985.1, on the reverse strand, counting down.
AGCTTTAAGGAACAGAATGGTCATGTTCAGCCTCGGCCGCGACGACCAAAGAAGAAGGAAGCGATGAACATCACCAGAAAGACCACAAACAGAATTTTTGCGATACCCGTGGCGGTGCCCGCGATACCACCAAAGCCCAGGACTGCAGCCACAATGGCGATGATCAGAAATGTGATTGCCCAACTCAACATGGTGATTCTCCTTACGCTTCTATTAGAGGTAACAGCGGTAGTGCCGTGCTGCCGCTAAACGCGAGCAGCTCGTTGGTGCCTAGAACACCCAACGCTCTTGGGATGGCAGTTCACTCAGGGCGGATGCCTGGTCAACCATCCGCAACTGCGGGGCTGTTGCATCGGCAGCGACACTGCCAACGGAACGGAAATGGGTTTGGGTCATGGCCGGACGTTCAAACTGGGGGATCTGCTGCTGACTCTGCTGCCAATGTTGCAACTGCTGGCCGCCAATCAACGTGACTATCAGCGCCAGGCTGGCACACAGACCTTGCTGCAAGCGCAGTGGCGATACACGCAATTGGTTGAGGCTTTGGCGAGTCATGCTGCTGTTCTCCCGCATTTTGATTATTCGTTGGGAGGGGTATTGCAGAGTGCATGCCAGTTTTTTTACAAAATAAAACTCAATAAAATCAACAAGTTAAATATTATCGATCAAACCAACCCCCAGCATCCTGCACGATGCCTCCCTGGACGCCGTGCGAAATGCACGATAGCCAACGGTCGGATGAAGGGATAGAAAGCAGATCGGGCGTTGCCGAAGGGCAAGATGGCATGAAAACGCTATCAGCCGGGGCTTCGTACGAAGCGATGCAGATACCTGCACGACGTTGCCTTTTATCGATCAGAATAAACCATGCAACTTGCCCGATTATTCCGGGACTAAACACCATCATTCATAGTTTAAGGAGCGCGGGACAGATGGAATCAGCCAAGGAACTTCAAGGCCGCATTCTTTTAGTGGATGACGAATCCGCGATCCTCCGCACCTTCCGATATTGCCTGGAAGATGAAGGCTACACCGTTGCCACCGCCAACAGCGCGGCCCAGGCCGATGCCTTGATGCAACGCCAGGTATTCGACCTGTGCTTCCTCGACCTGCGCCTGGGCGAAGATAATGGCCTGGATGTACTGGCCCAGATGCGCATTCAGGCGCCGTGGATGCGCGTGGTGATTGTCACCGCCCATTCGGCGGTCGACACCGCCGTTGATGCCATCCAGGCCGGCGCGGCCGATTATCTGGTCAAGCCTTGCAGCCCTGATCAACTGCGCCTCGCCACCGCCAAGCAACTGGAAGTGCGCCAACTCTCCGCGCGCCTCGAAGCCCTTGAAGGCGAAGTACGCCAGCCGAAAGACGGCCTCGATTCCCACAGCCCGTCGATGATGGTGGTGCTGGAAACTGCGCGCCAGGTGGCCGGCACAGATGCCAACATTCTGATTCTGGGCGAATCCGGCACGGGTAAAGGTGAACTGGCCCGGGCTATTCACGGCTGGAGCAAGCGCTCGAAAAAATCCTGCGTCACTATCAACTGCCCGTCGCTGACGGCAGAGCTGATGGAAAGTGAGTTGTTTGGTCATAGCCGCGGTGCGTTTACCGGTGCCAGTGAAAGCACCTTGGGTCGCGTCAACCAGGCGGACGGTGGCACGCTGTTTCTCGACGAAATCGGCGACTTTCCACTTACATTGCAACCCAAGTTGCTGCGCTTTATCCAGGACAAGGAATACGAGCGCGTCGGCGACCCGGTCACCCGCCGCGCCGATGTACGCATCCTGGCAGCCACCAACTTGAACCTGGAGGACATGGTGCGCGACGGTCGCTTCCGCGAGGACTTGCTGTACCGCCTCAACGTGATCACCTTGCACCTGCCGCCGTTGCGCGAGCGTAGTGAAGACATCCTGACCCTGGCTGACCGCTTCCTCGCACGCTTCGTCAAGGAATATGCCCGACCGGCACGCGGCTTCAGCGATGAAGCACGTGAAGCGCTGCTCAACTACCGCTGGCCGGGCAATATTCGCGAGCTGCGCAACGTGGTTGAGCGCGCGAGCATCATTTGCCCGCAGGAGAAGGTGGAGATCAGTCATCTGGGCATGGCCGAACAGCCGGGCAACAATGCTCCACGCATTGGCGCGGCGCTGAGCCTGGACCAGTTGGAAAAAGCCCATATCGGCGCCGTACTCGCCACCAGCGATACCCTCGACCAGGCAGCCCGCACCCTGGGCATCGACGCGTCGACCCTGTATCGCAAACGCAAACAGTACAACCTGTGAGCTGTACCTTATGAAGTTAGCGATGAAGCTGCGTACCCGGTTATTCCTGAGCATCTCAGCGTTGATCACCGTCGCCCTGCTGGGTTTGATCCTGGGCCTGGTCAGCGTCATGCAAATGGCCAAGACCCAGGAATCCCTGATTCGCAGCAACTTCATCACGTTGGACCTGGGGCTCAAGCTGCGTCAGAGCCTGGGCGATCAATTGATCATGATGCTTGAGGAGCGCCCCGACCCCGATGCACTGCAAGCCTCCAAGCAGCGCTACTTCGACCTACTGGACCAAGGCATCGCCCATGAACAGCGCGATAATAGTGGGACCGGATTCAGCCAGGCCCGAAGTCAGTATCAGGATCTACTGGATGCGTTTGACGAATCCCAGCAACCGACGCCTCCTCCAGGCGCCAAGGAAAAGCTCACCGAAACCTTCAATACGCTGCGTAATGGCCTGATCAACGAGCATAAGCAGGCACTGGAAAACATCAGCAACAGTGAGCACAAGTCTCGCGAGCGCGCTTTGCTGATCGCCGGCTTGCTGGGGTTGGTGGGGCTTGCGGTGCTGATCATCGGGTTTGTCACAGCCCATGGCATCGCCCGGCGTTTTGGCGGGCCGATCGAAGCGCTGGCCAAAGCCGCCGACAAGATCGGCCAGGGCGATTTTGAAGTGACGCTGCCGATCTCGTCCGCAGCAGAGATGAACCAACTGACTCGCCGCTTCGGCATCATGGCCGAAGCTTTGCGCCAGCATCAGGCGACCAATGTCGATGAACTGCTGGCCGGTCAACAGCGCCTGCAAGCCGTACTCGACAGTATCGACGATGGCCTGCTGATGATCGACCGTCAGGGCCGCCTGGAACACCTCAACCCTGTGGCTCAGCGACAATTGGGCTGGGATGAGGAAAGGCTCGGTCAAGGTCTTGGGGAAGCCCTGGTGCGCCCCGAACTGGATGAGCAGCTGCAACTGGTACTGCGTGGCGGCAATCTGGAGCGGGCGCCGGACGATCTGGAAGTGGAAGTCGAAGGTGAATTGCGCCTACTGACTTACAGCCTGACCCCCGTGAGCCATACCCAGGGGCATATCCTCGGCGCAGTGATGGTGCTGCATGACGTAACCGAACAACGCGCCTTCGAACGGGTGCGTAGCGAGTTTGTATTGCGCGCCTCCCATGAGCTGCGTACGCCGGTGACCGGCATGCACATGGCGTTCGGGCTGTTTCGCGAGCGTGCGAAATTTCCGGCGGAGTCCCGTGAAGCGGACCTGCTGGATACCGTCAATGAAGAGATGCAACGCTTGATGCAGTTGATCAACGACCTGCTCAACTTCTCGCGCTACCAGAACGGCCTGCAGAAGCTCACCTTGGGACCGTGCGATGTGAATGATCTGCTGGAACATGCGCGTGCGCGCTTCGTCGAGCCGGCCAAAGCACAAAACATCGAATTGCTGGTAGAAGCTCAATCCGACCTGCCTCGGTTGTATGCAGATCAGGCACAGCTTGAGCGGGTGTTGGACAACCTGCTGGGCAACGCGCTGCGTCACACGGCGACCGGTGGCCAGATTCGCCTGCAAGCGCGCCGCCATGGTGAGCGAGTGATTGTCAGCGTCGAAGACAATGGCGAAGGCATCGCTTATGGGCAGCAGGGACGGATCTTCGAACCCTTTGTCCAGGTGGGCCGCAAGAAAGGCGGCGCCGGCCTTGGCTTGGCGCTGTGCAAGGAAATCGTGCAACTGCACGGCGGCCGCATGGGTGTGTATTCGCGGCCGGGGCAGGGTACTCAGTTCTATATGGCGCTGCCGCTTTAAGTTCGGTTCAACGCCCGCAGGATTGCAGCGCTTTCCGCATCCGGAGTGCCGTCAAACAGCGATGGCCGGAAATGCATCTGGAACGCCGCAATGACATGGCGCGTGGCAACATCCAGCTCACCGGTCTGAGGCGTCTGGTAGCCCAGACGGGCCAATTCTTCCTGGAACCAGGTAATGCTCGGCAGTTGCGTGGCGTATTGCACCTGGAATCGTGCTACGGCCTGAGCATCCGGCCAAACACCTAGCCCCTCTGCGGCCAGGCGTTTCCAGGGAAACAAGGGGCCTGGGTCCAACTTGCGCAGGGGTGCGATGTCACTGTGGCCAATGATGTTCTTGGGATCGATGCCGTTGCGCTTGCTGATGTCTTTTAGCAACACCACCAGGGATTTAACCTGCGCTTCAGAATAGGGATACCACAAGCGTCCTGTTGGCGTGTCCGTGTAGCCAGGGTTCACTATTTCGATACCGATGGAGCTGGAGTTGAGCCAGGTGCGGCCCATCCATTCGCTTTCGCCGGCATGCCAGGCGCGCTGGCTCTCATCCACCAGCTTGTAGATGGTGCCGGAGGCGTCGTCGCCGATCAGATAATGGCTGCTGACCTGGCCGTGGGTAAGCAAAGCCAGGGAGCGTTCAAGGTTGGTGGAGGTGTAATGGACAATCACGAACTGCACGCGGTTGTCGTGATTCATCGAAGGATGGCGGGTGTCCAGGCGCGGGCCGCTGGCGCAACCTGCGAGCAGAAGAAACACAAACGCGAAGTACAAGGATTTCATGGCGGAAGACATTACACTGAAGACGATAATGCAACAGTGTAACGTACCGTTTGCGACCCAGCCGTCAAATTACAAAATGGAACATCTTTTAGGCGGCCTGCACCTGATTGCGCCCCGCCGCCTTGGCTCGGTACAACGCTTCATCGGCACGCTTGAGCGCCATGTCACTGCGCTCTCCCGGCTGGAACTGCGCCACGCCCATTGAAACGGTGATCGTCACCGGCTCGCCCTTGAAGTGAAACGGGCACGCTTCAATCGCTGCACGCAACACTTCGCCCGCCGCCAATGCATCCGTCAGGGATGAGTTCGGCATCAACAACACAAACTCTTCACCACCAAAGCGCGCGATAAAATCGGTCGGACGCAGGCGCTTGCGCAGCACGTTGGCGATGATCTTCAGCACCTTGTCGCCAGCCAGGTGGCCGTAACCATCGTTGATGCGTTTGAAGTGATCCAGGTCAAGCATCGCCAGCGACAGGCTGTTGCCGCGCTGGTGCCAGGCGTTGACCTCCTGATCCAGGCGCTCACTCCAGGCTGCGCGGTTGGACAGCCCAGTGAGCGGGTCGATCAGAGCTTTCTGGCGCTGCACTTCCAGGTGCTCGCGATAGCCCTGAGCTTCCTGCTCCATATTGGCGACGCGCTCGGCCAAGCCTTTCAAACGCGCCGCGGTTTCCTGCTCGCGCTGGTCGCGTTGCTGCTGGTGCTCGTCCATGGTGCCGAGCAGGCCTTCAAGATGGCTTTCCAATACGTGCTTGAGGCTGTCCAAGTCAGCCGCTTCCTGCATGCTGCTTTGCAGGCCATCGACCTGTTCGCGGATCTGCGTGTCCAGTTCGCGCGCGGCGGAACGGCTATCAGCGTGGCCATCGCTGGCGACCTGCAAATGCCCCTGGAATGCTTCGAGGCGCTCGTTGAGTTGCTTTAGGTAAGCCTCGAATTCATGCTGGCCACTGTCGGTGATCGCCAGCATCAACACGGCCAAGTCGTCGAGGATCGGCAGCAGTTCGTACCAGTTCAGACCATGGGCCAGGCGCTCGCGCATGGCTTCTGCCTGGGGCCGGTGGCGCTCGGGCAACGAGAGTTCTTCCAGCAGACCAAGCAGGGTGTCCTCGATGTGCTTGGCCACGGAACTGTAGGAAGGCTCCGGTGAATCGGGTAAGGCATAGGTGCCATCCGCTTGCAGCTCGTCGGGATCAGGCTCCTCCAGAACCGGAGGAAGCGACAGGCTGCCGATGACGGTCTCATCCAGCGTTTTGACCTGAACGTCAGGCGTTTCGATGAAGGCCGCGAGGGCGCTTTCCGGTGCCGGCTCTTCGACTTGAGGCTCAGGCTTAACGCGCACTACAGGCGTATCGACGGGTGCGGTTTGAGGCGGGGCTTCGTAGACGAATATTTCGCTGGAGGCTTCGGCAACCTTGGCGGGCGCTAGGGGCTCAATGACAGGAGCGACCGTTTCTTGAGGCTGCGGTGCAAAGGCACGCAACGCTTGCGTCAGTTCCTCGGATTGCTCGGGCGGTTGCGGCTCGGCAGTGACTGGCTTGGCTGCCACAGGCTGTGGTACGGGGCGGGGGGCCGCCTCGTTCTCCACCGCCTCATTCGCGACTTCCTTGGCACCAAACAAGCGCTGTAAAAGCCCTGGCCCCGGACGCGGGGTTTCGCCGTCGGGCTCCAGGTTATTCAACGCCAGACTTTGCAGGCCGCTCAATTCGCTGAGCAACAACGGTATTTCACGTGCCTGGCTGACGCGACCGTCCAACTGCTTGGCAAACGTTTTGAGCGGCCGAGCCACCTCACGGGGCAGCGGCAGTTTTTGCAGTTGAGTGACCAGTGAAGTCAGCGCGGTGCTGATCTGGTCGACCCGGGTTTCGCGGCGCTGCTCGGAATCGAGCACGGCTTTTTCCAAGCGCGGCAGCAAGGCGGCGAGGGCGGCGTCCATATCATCGGTGCGGACAACGTCGCGCATTTCCTTCATGCATTGGTCAACCGCGCGGTCAGTGCCTTCAGCGGCCAAAGTGCTACGCACCAGCCCACGGCGCAGCAGGTCGAGACGGGCGGCCCAACGGCGCTCGAGTTTTTCTTGTTGCTCGATACTTTTAAGGTATTTCTCTTTCCAGCGCTGGGCGTCGTCGCTCATGCAGGAGGTCCGCTGGTGCCTGGGCTCAACGCGGGTAATGCATCAGCCGTGAGCGAACCCGGCAGACGAATCTCTACCGCGACCGGCAGGTGATCGGAGATGGGCTGCGCCAGCACCTGCACACTTTCGAGTGTAAGGGTAGGACTGAGCAGAATATGGTCTAGACAGCGTTGCGGACGCCAGCTGGGAAACGTGGCTTCGGCTTGCGGCGCCAGCAGCCCGAGGTCGCGCAACGGAGAATTCTGCAACAGGTCGCTGGCGTGGGTATTCATGTCACCCATCAGCACCTGGTGTTTGTAATTGCCGATCAGTTCTCGGATGTAGGCCAGTTGCATGGTGCGGGTGCGGGCACCGAGCGCCAGATGCATCATCACCACCACCAAGGCCTCAGGACCTTCGCCAAACCGCACAAGGATCGCCCCCCGGCCCTTCGGGCCCGGAAGCGGGTGATCTTCGATAGCGGAGGGCTTCAAGCGGCTGAGCACGCCATTGCTGTGCTGTGCCAGGCGACCGAGGTTGCGATTGAGTTGCTGATACCAATAAGGGAAGGAACCCAGCTGGGCCAGGTGCTCCACTTGGTTGATATAGCCGGAGCGCATGCTGCCGCCGTCGGCTTCCTGCAAGGCGACCAGATCGAAGTCGTTCAGCAGATTGCCGATCTTCTGCAAGTTGCCGGCACGCCCATTGTGGGGCAGCAGATGCTGCCAGCCACGGGTGAGGTAATGCCGGTACTTTTCGGTACTGATACCCACCTGGATGTTGAAGCTCAACAACCGCAAGCGGCTATCCGGCGGCAAACCTGTGGATTCCAGGTGATGTTCGTTGACCCGCGGATCATGCAGGCCAACCACACGTTCGGTACCCCAGCGGCGCATGACGGGCCCCTTACTTGGCTGCGCGCTCTTTGGCGATCAGTTGGTCGGCAACATTGAGAGTCTGCTCAGGACCACCGGAGGTGCCCAGGTCGAAACGGTATTTACCATTGACGATCATGGTCGGTACGCCCTGCACGCCATACTTCTGCGCCAGCTCTTTAGCCTGTTTGATCTGGCCCTGGATCGCGAAGGAGTTGAAGGTGGCCAGGAACTTGTCCTTGTCGACACCTTGGGTGGCCACGAAGTCAGCCATTTCGTCTGGTTTGGTGAGGCGCTTGCCCTGCTTCTGGATCGCGTCGAATACCGCGTTGTGGACCTTATGCTCTACACCCATGGCTTCCAGGGTCAGGAACAGTTGGCCGTGGGCATCCCATGGGCCGCCGAACATGGCCGGGATACGCTTGAAGTTCACGTCCTTGGGCAGTTTCTCAACCCATGGGTTGATGGTCGGTTCAAAGGCGTAGCAATGCGGGCAGCCGTACCAGAACAGCTCTACCACTTCGATCTTGCCGGGTTCCGAAACCGGAACCGGGTTGGCCAATTCGACGTAGGTTTTACCGGCTTCAAGCGGCACGTCGGCAGCTTGTGCGGTCATGCCGAAGAGGCTGGCAGTGACGAGAGCGGCGCTGAGGATCAGTTTACGCATGCTTTACTCCTGGACAAATAAAGTCGCCTCACGCGACCTTTGTTGTGACAGGTCTACGCGGGCATGAGTTCGTTAGTGTAACGGCACCGGCCACAAAAAAGGGCGGCCTGGGCCACCCTTTTTATGCTTGCATCAACGGATTAATCGAGTGTTAACGTTGCATGCACTTTAGTGCAGGCCCTGGATGTAGCTGGAGACCGCCGCAATGTCTTCATCACTCAGCTTGCGGGCGATGGTGCGCATGATCGCCGTGTCGCCGTCGTTGGCTCGTCCTGCTTCTTCCCTACGGAAATCGGTCAGCTGTTTGGCGATGTAGGTCGCGTGCTGGCCGCTCAGGTGCGGGAAACCGGCGGCGGCTATACCGGCGCCATTAGGCGAATGGCAGCCGGTGCAGGCAGGCAGGCCTTTTTCCAGGTCGCCGCCGCGAAACAGTTTCTCACCACGGGCCACCAGTTTCGGATCAGCAGCTCCCACACTGCCCTTCTGGCTGGCAAAATACGCCGCGAGGTCTGCCAGGTCCTGATCACTGAGGTTAGTCAGCAAGCCGGTCATTTCCAGGACCGTACGCTTGCCATCCTTGATGTCGTGCAGTTGCTTGGTCAGGTAACGCTCACCCTGGCCGGCCAATTTGGGGAAGTTCGGCGCCGGGCTGTTACCATCCGGTCCATGGCAGGCACCACATACGGCGGCTTTCGCTTGACCGGCAGTGGCATCACCTTTGAGGGGGCCCTCTGCAGCGACGGCGGCGCCTGTGATGCCCAAGGTCAACAGCAGACTCACGATCAGTTTGTTCATCAGCTAATCCAACTACGGCTAAGGGGTTTAAGAGTTATCTACCGGGTTTACTCACCATCAACTCAATGATGGCCTGGTAATCCTCAGTACTGCAGTCCATGCACAAACCACGCGGCGGCATCGCCTTGAAACCCTGGGTCACGTGTTGCACCGGCGTGACCACATAAACTCGGTTGTACACCGCCTCCAGATCCTGTGTAGCCTGAGCGCCGTAAAGCGGAACCAGGACACCGAAGCGAACAACCATCTGGTCATACGTCGACCATTTCAGGGTTTGAGAGCGTTTTGCGTTCTAATGCGCAATAAAGGTCTATCGCTCCCGTGAGCCTTATCCTTCGCTGGGACAAAGCACACACAAAATCTGCGGCATTATATACTGGCGCTACTGAAACGGAAACGACACCGCTTGCCGCACCCTTTTTCGGCACCGCCCACATCGGAAATCTCATGCAACTCAAGAATCCCATCCTCGGTCTGTGCCAACAGTCCACCTTCATGCTCAGCGCCGCCAAAGTTGACCAATGCCCCGATGACGAAGGTTTTGAAGTCGCCTTTGCCGGCCGCTCCAACGCCGGTAAATCCAGCGCGCTGAACACCCTGACCCACGCCAGCCTGGCACGCACCTCGAAAACCCCGGGCCGCACGCAACTCCTCAATTTCTTCAAGCTAGACGATGATCGGCGTCTGGTCGACCTGCCGGGCTACGGATACGCAAAAGTCCCTATCCCGTTGAAGCTGCACTGGCAGCGCCACCTGGAGGCTTACCTGGGTGGCCGCGAGAGTTTGAAGGGTTTGATTCTGATGATGGATATCCGCCATCCGATGACCGACTTCGACCTGTTGATGCTTGATTGGGCCGTCGCCAGCGGCATGCCGATGCACATCCTGCTGACCAAGGCCGACAAGCTGACCTACGGCGCGGCCAAGAACACGCTGCTCAAAGTGCAGTCAGAAATCCGTAAGGGTTGGGGTGATGCGATCACTATCCAGCTGTTCTCGGCGCCAAAACGCATGGGCCTGGAAGAGGCCTACACGGTGCTGGCGGGCTGGATGGAATTGGCGGACAAGGGCGCGGAGCTGGCGGAATAACTTTTTTGCAGGCAAAAAAAACCCCGGACTTCGTATGGGGAGGGGAAGTTCGGGGTTCAAGTTCCGGACCGCTAGGGCGGGGTCCAGATATCTGCCAACACTTAACACAACATAGGAGCATTGAAGGGCTTCACCACCCATTCAGTTACTCTGAGTAGCAGTTCACAGGTTAAGTTCCGGCAGGTTCGAAAAACTATTCGAAATACCTGACAGCGATTTCCGCACTAAAGCACTCTGCCACCACGCAATGTGGCGGCAGAGCCCGGAAATCAGTGGGCTTCGTCCCAGTTATCGCCCACGCCCACCTCCACCAGCAGCGGTACGTCCAACTGCGCGGCAGCGCTCATGTGCTCGCGAATCTTCTCGCTGACATCTGGTACCAGATCCTCACGCACTTCCAGTACCAATTCGTCGTGTACCTGCAGGATCACCTTGGCATCCAGGCCTGAGTCGGTTAGCCAATTGTCCACCCGCACCATGGCTTTCTTGATGATGTCCGCCGCGGTGCCCTGCATCGGTGCGTTGATCGCGGTGCGTTCAGCGGCCGCGCGCTCCTGAGGCTTGTTGGAGTTGATATCCGGCAAATATAGACGACGGCCGAAGAACGTCTCGACATAACCCTGATCAGCCGCCTTGGCACGGGTGCGCTCCATATATTCGCGAACCCCGGGATAACGGGCGAAATACACATCGATATACGCCTTGGCCGTTTTGGTATCGACGCCAATGTCCTTGCCCAGCTTCTGCGCGCCCATGCCGTAGATCAGGCCGAAGTTGATCGCCTTAGCGCTGCGGCGCTGATCCGAAGTGACCTCGCTCAGCTCGACTTTGAACACTTCGGCGGCCGTGGCCGTGTGGACGTCCAGGTTGTCGCGGAAGGCATTCATCAGGCCTTCGTCCTTCGACAGATGCGCCATGATCCGCAGTTCGATCTGCGAGTAGTCCGCCGCCAGCAGTTTGTAGCCCTTGGGCGCAACGAACGCCTGACGGATTCGCCGACCTTCGGCAGTACGCACCGGGATGTTCTGCAGGTTCGGATCACTGGACGACAACCGCCCGGTCGCCGCCACCGCCTGGTGATAGGACGTGTGTATCCGCTTTGTGCGCGGGTTGATCTGCTCCGGCAGACGGTCGGTGTAGGTACTTTTCAGTTTGCTCATGCTGCGGTAGTGCATCAGCACCTTGGGCAGCGGGTAGTCATCTTCGGCCAGCTTGGCCAGCACTTCTTCAGCCGTGGAGGCCTGGCCCTTGCCGGTTTTTTTCAGTACCGGCAGGCCGAGTTTTTCGTAAAGGATCGCGCCGAGCTGTTTGGGCGAGCCAAGGTTGAATTCCTCGCCCGCGATCTCGAACGCCTGGCGCTCCAGCTCGACCATCTTGTTGCCCAGCTCGATGCTCTGGATGCCCAGCAGATCCTTGTCGACCAGCGCGCCTTGGCGCTCGATACGGGCCAATACCGGCACCAACGGGATTTCGATATCCGTGAGTACACTCGCCAGGCTCGGGATGGCGGACAGTTGTGCAAACAGCTCCTGATGCAGGCGCAAGGTAATATCAGCGTCTTCCGCCGCATACGGACCAGCCTGCTCCAGCGCGATCTGGTCGAACGTCAGCTGCTTGGCGCCTTTGCCGGCGATGTCCTGAAAGGCGACGGTGTCGTAGTCCAAATACTTCTTGGCCAGGCTGTCCATGTCGTGGCGGGTGGCTGTGGAATTGAGCACATAGGATTCGAGCATGGTGTCGAAGGCGATGCCGCGTACGTTAATGCCGTGCGCCGGGTCGCCACCGATGGCGCAGTTGGCCAGGATGTTCATGTCGAACTTGGCATGCTGGCCGACCTTGAGCTTGGCCGGATCTTCCAGCAGCGGCTTGAGGGCCAGCAGCACGGTGTCGCGATCCAACTGCTGCGGCGCGCCGATGTAGGAATGGGTCAGCGGAATGTAGGCCGCCTCATGGGGCTGGACGGCGAAGGAAACACCCACCAACCGCGCCTGTTGGGCGTCGATACCGGTGGTTTCGGTATCGAAGGCAAACAACGACGCCTCGTTGAGCTTCTTCAGCCAGATATCGAATGTCGCCTGGTCGAGGATGGTCGTATAGCTCGCCTCTATCGGCACCACTGCTTCAATGACTGCCTCAACAACAGGAACCACATTAAGCTCTACACGCTTGGCATCGCGCTGGATCTCATCAAACCAGCTCTTGAACTCCAGCAGCGTGTACAACTCCAGCAGCTTTTCGCGATCCGGCTCGATCAGGTGCAGGTCATCCAGGCCGACGTCCAATGGCACATCACACTTGATCGTCGCTAGCTTGTAGGAAAGAAATGCACTCTCCCGATGTTCTTCCAGCTTGGCCGGCAGCGTCTTGGCGCCACGGATAGGCAGGCTCGGCACGATATCCAGCTGTTCATAAAGCTCTTTGATGCCGCCGTTCACGCCTACGAGCAGGCCGGATGCGGTCTTAGGGCCAATGCCCGGAACCCCTGGAATGTTGTCGGACGAATCGCCCATCAGCGCCAGGTAGTCGATGATCTGCTCGGGAGCGACGCCGAATTTCTCCTTTACGCCTTCAATGTCCATCGCGCTACCGGTCATGGTATTGACCAAGGTAATGTGCCCGTCGACCAACTGCGCCATGTCCTTGTCACCGGTCGAGATCACTACCGGACGACTGGCAGCCGCACTGCTGCGGGCCAGGGTGCCGATCACGTCATCGGCCTCGACGCCTTCGACGCAGAGCAGCGGGAAGCCCAGGGCGATTACGCTCTGGTGCAGGGGCTCGATCTGCAGGCGCATATCATCGGGCATGCTTGGGCGGTTGGCCTTGTACTCGGCGTACATGTCATCGCGAAAGGTCCCACCCTTGGCGTCGAACACTACCGCGAACGGACTGTTCGGGTACTGCTTGCGCAGGCTTTTGAGCATGTTCAACACGCCCTTGACCGCACCCGTGGGCAGGCCTTTGGAGGTGGTCAGCGGTGGCAACGCGTGGAACGCGCGGTACAGATAGGAAGAACCGTCCACCAGGACGAGGGGTGCTTGGCTCATGAGCAGAATCAACCTTTTCGGCGGGTCAGGCGCTAGAATAGCCGGACCAATGACGACAAAGGGACAAGGTTATCATGCGTACAGTGAATCGCCTGTTGTTGACCGGCTTGATTGCATTCCTGCCGCTGGCTGCCACCGCCGCCGACAGCGCGCCCTCGGGAGACCCGGATGTCACCATCCGCACTGAAGGCGACAAGGAAATTCGGGAATACCGCCAGAACGGTTTCCTGTACGCCATCAAGGTCACTCCGAAGGGAGCGCCGCCATATTTCCTGGTGCGCGCGGACGGAACCGATGCGAACTTCATCCGTTCTGACCAGCCGGATATGCTGATACCGTCATGGAAGATTTTCGAATGGAAATGATTTCTTAACTTAAATTGGCGCCGCGCACTGCGGCGCCCGTACTGGCAGTTTTAACCATGTCTGTGTTCACCCCCCTGGCTCGGCCCGAGCTGGAAACCTTTCTCGCCCCTTACGGCCTCGGCCGCCTGATCGACTTCCAGGGGATTGCCGCCGGTAGTGAAAACACCAATTTCTTTATCAGCCTGGAGCAGGGCGAGTTCGTCCTGACCCTGGTTGAACGCGGTCCGGTCGCGCAAATGCCGTTCTTCATTGAACTGCTCGACGTGCTCCACGACGCCAATCTGCCCGTGCCCTACGCCCTGCGCACAACCGACGGCGTGGCCTTGCGCGAGCTGAAAGGCAAGCCGGCACTGCTGCAACCGCGCCTGGCCGGCAAGCACATCAAGGATGCCAACGCCCAGCACTGCGCCCAGGTGGGTGACCTGCTGGGTCATCTGCACCTGGCCACACAGGGCAAAAAGGTGCTGGAACGCAAGACCGACCGCGGCCTGGACTGGATGCTCTGCGAGGGTGCGCAGCTGATTTCGCACCTGAACGACGCACAGCAGCGCCTGCTGCAGGACGCACTGACCGAGATCGAAGCCCACAAGGCTCAGATCCTCGCGCTGCCACGCGCCAACGTTCATGCCGACCTGTTCCGCGACAACGCGATGTTCGAAGGCACGCACCTCACTGGCTTGATCGACTTTTACAACGCCTGCTCCGGCCCGATGCTGTACGACGTGGCAATTGCCCTGAATGACTGGTGCTCGGACGCCGATGGCGTGATCGATGGGCAACGCGCTCGGGCATTGCTGGGTGCATATGCGGGGCTGCGGCCGTTTACCGCCAAGGAAGCGCAGCTGTGGCCGACCATGCTGCGCGTGGCGTGTGTACGGTTCTGGCTGTCACGCCTGATCGCGGCGGAGTTGAATGCCGGGCAGGATGTTTTGATTCATGACCCGGCGGAGTTCGAGCGTCGGTTGATGCAGCGTCAGCAAGTGATTGTCCAACTGCCGTTCGCGCTCTGAAGCACAACTCAGTTAGAGAATGTGGGGGATTGAGTCACCTGTCAGAGTGACTCCAGGCAACCCGCCAAATCGTTGCCCAACTTCTCCAACACCTGCTCATAACCCTGAGCGGTAGCCGGGGTATAGCCGCCCAACGCATCCAGTTCCGCCAATTTCACCGGCAAACCGGAGACCAGCGTCTCAGCCAAACGCGGACGCAACGGCGGCTCACTGAACACACACGTCTTGCCGACTTCCTGCAAACGCGTACGCATCGCAGCCACGTGCTGGGCGCCGGGTTGTACCTCGGCGGCAACGCTGAACACACCAGTGTGCTGGAGGCCGTAAGCGTCTTCGAAGTAATCGAAAGCTTCGTGGAACACGAAGTAAGGCTTGCCATCGATCGGCGCCAAGCGGGCTTTCAGACGAGCGTCCAGCGCATCGAGGCGCTCTTCGAAGGCCTTAGCGTTGCTCTGGTACCGCGCGGCATTGGCCGGATCGGCGGCAGCCAGGTCAGCCGCCATGCGCGCAGCAATCACCCGAGCATTCACCGTCGACAACCACAAGTGCGCATCCAGGCTGCCCGGGCGGTGATCGTGGTCGTGTTCGTCGGCTTCATCGGCGTGTGAGTGGCTATCCTCGGCAAAACGACGCAGCTTCATGCCTGGCAGATCCTGCACTGCCACTGTGGCGGCCGTACGACCTTTCAACACGCGTGGCAGGAAACTCTCCATATCCGGGCCGATCCAGTACAGCAGGTCCACCGACTGCACGCGCCGTACGTCGGATGGTCGCAACGCATAGTTATGGGGCGACGCACCGGGGGGCAACAACACCTCGGGAACCGCCACACCGTCCTGCACAGCAGCGGCAATCAACTGCAATGGCTTGATGCTGGTCAGCACCTTGACCTCGGCCTGAGCGGCGCCAGTAATGAACAAACTGGTGACAAATACGACAAAAACGGGAAAAAGTCGGGACACGATGACCACTCAATGGCGTAGGAACGGGTAACATAATAACGTCTCTATCAAATATCTGTCGCCGCTCATGCCTAAAACACCGCTTGCCAGCCGTCCCCACGACCACTCTCACTGCGTGCATACCGCGCTGTCGGAGGCCGACACCCTGTGCACACAGAAGGGGTTGCGCCTGACCGCCTTGCGTCGCCGCGTGCTGGAACTGGTGTGGCAGAGCCACAAGCCGCTGGGCGCCTACGACATCCTCGGCGTGCTCAGTGAGCAAGACGGCCGTCGCGCAGCACCGCCGACCGTGTACCGCGCACTCGACTTCCTGCTGGAAAATGGCCTGGTGCACCGCATCGCCTCGTTGAACGCCTTCGTCGGCTGCAGCCACCCGGAACACGCGCACCAGGGCCAGTTCCTGATCTGCCGCGAGTGCCACGCCGCCATCGAGCTTGAACAAAAAAGCATCAGCGACGCCATCATCAAAAGCTCTGCCGATGTCGGCTTCCGGGTCGAAGGGCAAACGGTCGAAGTGGTCGGCCTGTGCTCGGGCTGCCAGGGGGCTTGATGAGCAACGCGTTAATCCGCCTGGAACAGGTCGGGGTCACATTCGCCGGGCAACACGTGCTGGATAACATCGCACTGAGCGTGGAGCCGGGACAGATCGTCACCCTCATTGGCCCCAACGGCGCCGGCAAGACCACCCTGGTGCGCGCCGTGCTCGGCCTGCTCAAGCCCGATACCGGCAGCGTGTGGCGCAAGCCCAAGCTGCGTGTCGGTTATATGCCCCAGAAGCTGCACGTTGACCCGACACTGCCACTTTCGGTATTACGATTCCTGCGCCTGGTACCGAGCGTGGACCGTGCCCGTGCGCAAGCGGCGCTCAAGGAAGTCGGCGCCGAACAGGTGATCGACAGCCCCGTGCAAAGCATCTCCGGCGGCGAAATGCAGCGCGTGCTGCTGGCCCGCGCCCTGTTGCGCGAGCCGGAACTGCTGGTGCTGGATGAGCCCGTGCAAGGCGTCGACGTCGCCGGCCAGGCCGAGCTGTACAGCCTGATCACCCGTCTGCGCGACCGCCACGGCTGCGGCGTGCTGATGGTGTCCCACGATTTGCATCTGGTAATGAGCACCACCGACCAGGTGGTGTGCCTCAACCGTCACGTGTGCTGCTCCGGCCACCCGGAACACGTCAGTGGCGACCCGGCCTTTGTCGAGTTATTCGGCAAAAACGCCCAGAGCCTGGCGATCTACCACCACCATCACGACCACGCCCACGATTTGCATGGTGCCGTGGTCGACGGCCCCGCCGCCCCTCACACCCACGTTCATGGAGATAGCTGCAAGCATGGCTGATTTTCTGCTCTACGCCCTGCTGGCAGGCTTGGCTTTGGCGTTGGTGGCGGGCCCGTTGGGCTCGTTCGTGGTCTGGCGACGCATGGCGTACTTTGGCGACACGTTGTCGCATGCCGCGCTGTTGGGCGTGGCCATGGGCTTCTTGCTGGATGTCAGCCCGACCATTGCCGTCACCGTGGGCTGCCTGTTACTGGCGGTGCTGCTGGTGACCCTGCAACAGCGCCAGCCGCTGGCCTCCGATACCTTGTTGGGTATCCTGGCGCCCAGCACCCTGTCCCTCGGCCTGGTGGTGCTGAGCTTCATGCATGAAGTGCGCATCGACCTGATGGCCTACCTGTTTGGTGATCTGCTGGCGATCAGCCCCACCGATCTGGCCTGGATACTCGGCGGCAGCGCGGCCGTGCTGGTGTTGCTGGTGGCCCTGTGGCGCCCGTTGCTTGCAATCACAGTGCATGAAGAACTGGCCACGGTGGAAGGTTTGCCCGTGCCGAGCCTGCGCATGGCCCTGATGTTGTTGATCGCCGTGGTGATTGCTGTCGCGATGAAGATTGTCGGCGTATTGTTGATCACGTCGCTGCTGATCATCCCTGCAGCCGCTGCCCAGCGCCATGCCCGCTCTCCGGAGCAAATGGCGATCGGCGCCAGCCTGCTGGGGATGCTTGCCGTGTGCGGGGGCCTGGCGTTGTCCTGGTTCAAGGACACGCCGGCCGGTCCATCGATTGTGGTCGCGGCCGCCGCCCTGTTTCTGCTGAGTTTTGTCCTGCCCCGTCGAGGGGTGTAGACTTGCTCGCTTTTTGCGCAAATAGAGAGTCGCAGGAATGAAGCTGTTCACCTCCCGTTATCTGCTCCTTGCCGCATTTTCCCTGCTGCTGGGCGCCTGTCAAAGCACACCGCCCGCCGCTCCCGAGGCGCCGGACGCGCGTGCCGTGACCATCGCACAGCTGGAGCAAAACCTGGCCAGCAGCGAGTTGGCAACCGCCGAAGACCAGTTGGCGGCACTGCAAGCCCAGTCGCCCAACGACCCGGCGCTGGAAAACTATCAGCGCCAGTTGGCGGAAGCCTACCTGCAGCGCAGCCAGATTGTGCTGCAAAAGGGTGATGTAAACGCTGCCGCTACCGCTCTGAGCCGTGCCCGTGCCTTGATGCCCAAAGCGCCCGCGCTGACCGGCGGCGTCAACAGCGCCATCACCCATGCCCGCAAAGTCGAGCTGGATAAAGCCGAAGAGGCCCTCAAGGCCGCCGAAGCCAAGCCCGCCGCCAAGGTCATCGACCCGGCAGCGCCAAGCACCACCGTGGCACTGAACCTTACCGATATCGAAGCACTGCGCCATCAACTGGATGCCATCGCCACCGACGTGGTGAATTACCAATGTGATGTGAGCATCCAGGCACCGCGCACAGAGGATTACCCGTGGCTGGCCACTTTGCTGACCAAACGGGTGAAGCGAATTGATTCGGGGTATGACCTGAAAATTCACCGGCAGATCTTGAAACACATTCCGGCGCAGGTTGTGCTGATTCCGCGCAAGGCGGAGTAAGAATAGAGGGTCGCTCCCACCCTCTGGGAGCGACCCTTTTAACGCTTAAGCCGGAATCGCCTTGGCCTTAGGCTCACGATCCCAAACCCGATGCTGGGCAATCGCCGCGAAGAACGCCTTGAACGCCTTGGCATCCCCGCCCACGATCAAGCCTGCATCCGCCTCAAGCTTGAGCACGTCCAGCAACTGCTTGGCCTCACCGGCCAAAGTAATTGCCTTCAGGTGTTTGTAGGCCTCCAACACATAATGCAGTGCAACACCGTCGCCACTCAACGCTTTTACAGAGTCCGCGCCGCCCGGTACGAATACCGCATCAAACGCAATCGACGGCATGCCTTCCATGGACGCATCCACCGGCAGCGATTTGCCATCCGCCGTGGTGACCGGTGCCGAGGTTGGCCCCAGCAACTTGGCATGCGCGCCTTCTGCTGCGAGCGCTTTTTTCATCGCGTCGATGGCAGCACCGTCAACTCCGTTTGCTGCCAGGATCGCCACCTTGCGGGTCTTGATATCGCCCGACAGCAAGTTTACCTGGCTCAACGCCGGGGACTCTTTAACCGAAGTCTCACGTGGCGCTACTGTGCCTTTGCTCGGCGCCGGCAGACCCAGGTTCTGCGCAACGCGCTTGGCCAGCTCCAGGTCGATATTGGCGAGAATCTCGTTCACTTGACGCGCACGGATATGCTCGCGCTCCACCTTGCCCAGCTCAAAGCTGTAGGCCGCAATGATGTGCTCTTTCTCGTGGTGGCTCATGCTGTTGAAAAACAGCGTCGCCTGGGAGAAGTGGTCACCGAAAGATTCACTGCGCTCACGTACCTTGTTGGCGTCGACACGTTCGTAATAGGTTTCAAAACCGCCATCGGTCGGGCCTGCCGGCGTTTCTTTCGGCCAACCGCCGTCAATCGAGTTCGGCTCATAAGCCGCGCGCCCCTTATCAATCACCGTGCGATGCTGGGCATCACGCTGACCATTATGAAAAGGCGCTACAGGGCGGTTGATTGGAATCTCATGAAAGTTCGGCCCACCAAGACGGCTGATCTGCGTATCCGTGTAGGAAAACAGACGGCCTTGCAGCAGCGGGTCGTTGGTAAAGTCGATACCCGGCACGATGTGGCCAGGGCAGAAAGCAACCTGTTCAACCTCAGCGAAGAAGTTGTCCGGGTTACGGTTAAGCACCATCTTGCCCAGCGGAGTAATAGGCACCAGCTCTTCGGGGATGATCTTGGTCGGATCGAGCAGGTCGAAGTCGAATTTATGTTCGTCTTCCTCTGCAACGATCTGCACGCCCAACTCCCACTCGGGGTAATCGCCACTTTCAATCGATTCCCACAAGTCACGACGGTGGTAGTCCGTGTCTTTACCCGCAAGCTTTTGCGCTTCGTCCCATACCAGGGAGCATGTACCGACCTTTGGCCGCCAGTGAAACTTAACAAAGCTGGACTTGCCTTCGGTATTAATCAGTCGAAAGGTGTGCACGCCAAAACCCTGCATGGCGCGCAGGCTTTTCGGAATGGCGCGGTCAGACATGGCCCAGATCACCATATGTGCAGATTCGGGCTGTAACGACACGAAGTCCCAGAATGTATCGTGGGCCGAGCCGCCTGTAGGAATCTCGTTGTGCGGTTCCGGCTTAACCGCGTGTACGAAGTCGGGAAACTTGATCGCGTCCTGAATGAAGAACACTGGCATGTTGTTGCCGACCAGGTCGAAGTTGCCTTCGTCAGTGAAGAATTTCACGGCAAAGCCCCGTACGTCTCGCACTGTATCGCCAGAGCCGCGCGGCCCCTGCACTGTCGAGAAACGGGCAAACACCGGAGTCTTGTGGCCCGGGTCACGCAGGAACCCGGCCTTGGTCAGCGCCGAATGGTTCTCGTAGGTCTGGAAGTAACCATGGGCACCTGTGCCCCGCGCATGCACGATGCGCTCAGGGATGCGTTCATGGTCAAAATGCGTGATCTTTTCACGCATGATGAAATCTTCGAGCAGCGATGGCCCGCGCGCGCCGACCTTCAGGCTGTTCTGGTTGTCGGAGATCTTCACCCCCTGGTTGGTACGCAGGGCTTGGCCGGTAGCGTCGGAGCGGAATTCTTCCAAGGCCTCTAGCTTGGCGTTGGTGTTCTTACGGTCCAGGGTGTCGGTTCCGGCGAGTTCGCTCTTTGGGTTTTTCGTACTCATCAGTCAAAACTCCTTATTCAGACCCAGGCACGGCACCCGGGAATCGCATTGCTTTAGTAGTGACTGATAGGGTTTTGGGCCGTTCCTTTTTTATGACCTTTGATCGCGTTATTGCCAAATCGCTGGTTGAATACGAAATAAATGCTAAGAAACGCTATACGGACAGGCTAAAATGCGCGCCCGGCTAACCGCTGATCCCTTTTCCATGCGCCCCACAAGGTTCGCTACGTGATCGAGTTTCAAAACGTCCATAAAACCTACCGCGTCGCCGGTAGGGATATTCCTGCGCTGCACGCCACCAGCCTGACCGTCGAGAACGGCCAGGTGTTTGGTCTGATCGGTCATTCCGGCGCGGGCAAAAGTACACTGCTGCGCCTGATCAACCGCCTCGAAGAACCGAGTGGCGGCCAGATCAGGGTAGACGGCGAAGAAGTCACCGCCCTGGACGCCAATGGCCTGCGCCGTTTCCGCCAGCAGGTCGGGATGATTTTTCAGCACTTCAACCTGCTGGCCTCCAAGACCGTCGCCGACAACGTGGCATTGCCACTGACGCTGGCCGGCGAATTGTCGCGCAAGGACATCGACCTGCGTGTCGCCGAATTGCTCGCCCGTGTCGGCCTGTCCGATCACGCCAGGAAATACCCGGCGCAGCTGTCCGGCGGCCAGAAACAACGCGTCGGCATCGCCCGCGCCCTGGCAACCAAGCCAAAGATCCTGCTGTGCGACGAAGCCACCAGCGCCCTCGACCCGCAGACCACCGCCTCGGTGCTGCAACTGCTGGCCGAGATCAACCGCGAGTTGAAACTGACCATCGTGCTGATCACCCATGAAATGGACGTGATCCGCCGCGTCTGCGACCAGGTGGCGGTGATGGATGCGGGTGTGATCATCGAGCAAGGCTCGGTGGCCGAGGTGTTCCTGCACCCCAAACACCCGACCACCAAGCGCTTCGTGCAGGAGTCCGAGCAGGTCGACGAAAATGAACAACGCGACGACTTTGCCCACGTACCAGGTCGTATCGTGCGCCTGACGTTCCAGGGTGATGCGACCTACGCGCCGTTGCTGGGCACCGTCGCCCGCGAAACGGGTGTGGACTACAGCATCCTCGCCGGTCGTATCGACCGCATCAAAGACATCCCTTACGGGCAATTGACCCTCGCCGTCACCGGTGGCGACATGGAAGCCGCGTTTGCGCGCTTCACCGCCGCTGACGTCCACATGGAGGTCCTGCGCTAATGGAAGTCCTGTTGAGTTTCTTCGCCAATATCGACTGGTCGGAAATCTGGCTCGCCACCGGCGACACCATGACCATGCTGTTCGGTTCGCTGTTCTTCACTGTGGTACTAGGCTTGCCGCTGGGCGTGTTGTTGTTCCTGACCAGCCCGCGCCAACTGTTCGAACAGAAAGGCCTGTATGCGCTGCTGTCGCTGATTGTGAATATCCTGCGGTCGCTGCCGTTCATCATCCTGTTGATCGTGATGATCCCGTTCACCGTACTGATCACCGGCACCTCGCTGGGCGTGGCCGGCGCAATTCCGCCGCTGGTCGTGGGCGCAACGCCGTTCTTTGCACGCCTGGTGGAAACCGCCCTGCGTGAAGTGGACCGCGGCATCATCGAAGCCACCCAGTCCATGGGCGCCAGCACGCGCCAGATCATCACCAACGCTTTGCTGCCCGAGGCCCGTCCCGGCATTTTCGCGGCGATTACGGTGACGGCGATTACACTGGTGTCCTACACGGCGATGGCCGGTGTGGTCGGCGCCGGTGGCCTGGGTGATTTGGCAATCCGCTTCGGTTACCAGCGTTTCCAGACTGACGTGATGGTGGTCACCGTGGTGATGCTGTTGATCCTCGTGCAAATTCTACAAACCGTCGGCGACAAGCTGGTGGTGCACTTTTCTCGAAAATAACGGCCATTGCCGGTCGCATGCCGGTACATGCCCGAACAAGGAGCTTGTTGGATGAAAAAACTACTGGTTGCTTTCGCCGCCGTTGCCGCGTTTTCCGCCCACGCAGAGACCATCACGGTCGCTGCTTCGCCGGTGCCGCACGCACAAATCCTGGAATTCGTGAAACCTGCGCTCGCCAAAGAAGGCGTCGACCTGCAGGTCAAGGTCTTCACCGATTATGTGCAGCCAAACGTACAAGTCGCTGAAAAGCGCCTGGACGCCAACTTTTTCCAGCACCAGCCGTACCTGGATGAATTCAACAAGGCGAAGGGCACTCACCTGGTGAGCGTCGGCGCCGTGCATTTGGAACCCCTGGGTGCCTACTCCAGCAAGTACAAGAAGCTGGACGAGCTACCAAGCGGCGCCAACGTGGTGATTCCGAACGACGCTACCAACGGCGGCCGCGCCCTGCTGCTGCTGGCCAAGAACGGCCTGATCACCCTGAAGGACCCGACAGACATCCTGTCGACCATCAAGGACATCACCAAGAACGACAAAAACCTGAAATTCCGCGAACTGGAAGCCGCCACCCTGCCGCGCGTCCTGACCCAGGTCGACCTGGCGCTGATCAACACCAACTACGCGCTGGAAGCCAAGCTGGACCCGTCCAAGGACGCACTGGTCATTGAAGGTAGCGACTCGCCTTATGTGAACATTCTGGTGACCCGCGAAGACAACAAAGACTCGGACGCCGTGAAGAAGCTGGTTGCAGCCCTGCACACGCCTGAAGTGAAGAAATTCATCGAAGAGAAGTACAAAGGCGCAATCAAGCCGGCGTTCTGATCCAACTCGATCTCCCACACATTGGAGATCAAAAAATGTGGGAGCGGGCTTGCTCGCTCTCACATTTGTTTTGTGTTGTTGGCTGGGTTGGCGTCCGGCTTATTTACGCTGCAACAGCACCGGCAGTTGAACTACAAGCTTCTGGTTATTCAACGGCGCACGGATGAACCCACGCTGGGTCCCATCAGGCCCGATCAGCGCCAGATTGCCGCTGTGGTCGACGGTGTAGTTGGGTTTGCTGGTATCGGCCGGAATGAACGGAATGCTCACCGCATTCGACACCTTTTGCACATCCTCCACATTCGTGCCGGTCAGGCCCTTGAACTGCGGGTCGAAGTAGCCCAGGTACTGCTTCAGTTGGGTCGGCGTGTCACGGTTCGGGTCGACGCTGACCAGGATCACCTGCAACTTATCCACAACGTCCTTGGGCAGTTCGCTCTTGATCTGGCGCAGCTGGGCGAGGGTGGTCGGGCAGATGTCCGGACAGAAGGTGTAGCCGAAGAACAGCAGGCTCCACTTGCCTTTCAATTCGTTGACCACCACCGGCTGGCCTTCCTGGTCTGTCATGGTCACTGGCGGCAACTGACGGCTTTGCGGCAACAGGATGATACCGGCGTCGATCAAGGCGGTGGGGTCGCCCTGGCCTTTGCCCGAGAGCACTTTATTAACGGTCAGGCCCATGATCAATGCCACCAGGGCCACTAGAATGAAGACAGTTTTTTGAGTTCGAGTCATAGGTTCAACAGTAGGTAGTGGTCGAGGAGCAGCGCGATGAACAGCAGCAGCAAGTACCAGATAGAGTACTTGAAGGTGTTGATCGCCGCGTGCGGCCGACCGCCACGGTACAACACCCAAGCCCATTGCAGAAAGCGTCCGCCCAATACCAACGCACACGCGAGGTACAGCAGGCCGCTCATATGGATCACATAGGGCATCAGGCTCACCGCCAGCAAAGCAAAGGTGTAGAGCAGGATATGCACCTTGGTGTAGTGCTCGCCGTGGGTCACCGGCAACATCGGGATATCCGCCTTGGCATATTCCTCCTTGCGGTGAATCGCTAGCGCCCAGAAGTGCGGCGGGGTCCAGGCGAAGATGATCAGCACCAGCAGCAGCGGCTCGGCGCTGACATGCCCGGTGACCGCGACCCATCCCAGCAGGGGCGGTGCAGCGCCGGCCAGGCCGCCGATGACGATATTCTGCGGCGTCGCACGCTTGAGAAAGCCGGTGTAGATCACGGCGTAGCCGAGCAGCGAAGCCAAGGTCAGCCAGGCTGCCAGCGGGTTGGTGAACGCCAACAGCAGCGTCAATCCCGCAACAGCCAGAAACAATGCAAACGCCAGCGCCGCCAGCGGCGACACACGGCCTTCCGCCAACGGCCGCTTATGGGTGCGCGCCATCACCGCGTCGATCCGCCGATCCACCACATGGTTCACCGCCGCCGCGCCGCCCGCGCACAGGGCAATCCCCAGGTTGCCGAACACCAGCACCGTCCACGGCACGCCCGCACGGGTCGCCAGGAACATCCCCACCAGCGAGGTGATGAGCATCAGCACCACCACTTTCGGCTTGGTCAGCTCCAAGTAGTCACGCCAGATCGCCTGGCCGTGACGCGCGCCGATCAAGGTCGCCATGGCATCTCTCCTTTAAGTGTAATGAGGCCCGATACGTGTTTGCGCGGGATAAAACGCCAACCGAACGGCTGTTGATTACGCACGCGGACCAGGCTGGTGCGGGCGTGGTAATTGACCAGCACCAGACTCAGCAACAACGTAGCGCCCCCGGCGTTATGGCCTACAGCCACCGCCAGCGGCAGCCCGAAAGTCACATTGCTCAGGCCCAGGCAGATTTGCGCGGCCAGGGCAATCAGTAGCAAGCCGGCCAAGCGCGTCATGCCCACCGCGCGTAACTGCCAGGCCAGGCCGAGCAACACCAGGCTGACGATGACGGCACCGATGCGGTGGGTCAGGTGGATGGCGGTGCGTGCCTCGCTGTCCAGTTGCCCGCCCAAGTAGTTGGGGCCGATGTGCTGAGTGAGATGAAAGCCGTTGGCGAAATCCGCTGCCGGCCACCATTCGCCATGGCACCTCGGCAAATCGATACAGGCCACCGCCGCGTAGTTGGAGCTGACCCAGCCGCCCAGCGCAATTTGACCGATCACCAGCACCAGCCCCGCCGTCGCCCAATATTGCAGACGCTTGGGTACGATCAAGGCGGGCAGCACGCCGGACAAACGCAGGGTCAGCAGGAACAGCAGGCTCAAGGTCGCAAAACCGCCCAATAAATGCCCCGTCACCACCTGCGGCCATAACTTCAACGTCACCGTCCACATGCCAAACGCCGCCTGGGCAAACACCACCGCCAGCAGGAAGAGCGGCAGCTTCACCGGCTGGCCGGGATCACGTCGATGGCTCCACGAGCGCGCGGCCAGCAGCAAAATCAGCAAGCCCAAGGTGCCAGCGAAGTAGCGATGGGTCATCTCGGCCCAGCCCTTGTCGGCCTCCACCGGCGTGTCGGGGAAATGCAGCTCGGCATGGGCCAACTGGGCTTCGGTCTTGGGTACGCTGATGAAGCCGTAGCAGCCCGGCCAGTCCGGGCAACCCAGTCCGGCATGGGTCAGGCGGGTATAAGCCCCCAGCAGCACGACGATCAGCGCCACCAAGGTGGCAAACAACGCGAGGCGAAATCCAGGTTTGGCCATGACGATGCCCTTATCCGATGTTCGACAGTTTCAACAGGTGGCGCAGGTCGTTGAGCACATCCTTGCCCTTGACCTTGGCGTCATAGCGCAGCACCAGGTTGCCGTGGGGATCGACGATCCACAGCTGCACGTCGCCAGGCGCGGCGGTGTGTTTGGTGAAGGCCGACAGGTCCAGCGGATAGCGTTGCAGTTGTGGGTACTCGACTTTCAGCTTGGCCTCGTACTCCGCGCTTACCGCTTGCGCACTGGCCAAGGCATGGCTGGCGCGGGAGGCATCACGACCCAGGCTGATTTGCAGTTGGCGTGCGAGGTACACCAGTTGCTGGCAATCCGCTGCACAGGCAGTGGGCGCGGTCACCAGCAGTTGCCAACGCTGCTCATCGGCCTGTACGCCAATGTCAGCGCGGGTCTGGCCATTGCCAATCATCTCGCCATGGTAGCTGCGGCTCTCCGGGACCCAGAACTGCAGCTTGTACATGAACGTTGCCAACGCCATCGGGCCGATCACCATCATCAGGATCAGGATCAACTGCCAACGGCCTTTGCGCCGATCCGGTGCGTCAGACATGTTGAGTGGATTCGTGGCCGCTCCCATGGGGCTTCTCCTTTTTGTTGTGCCATCCGAGGTAGAGGTAAAGCGCTAGCAGTGCCAGCGACAGGGCGAACCATTGCACGGCGTACGCCACGTGTTTTTCCGGGCCCATGGCCACGATGGGCCAGGTGGTTTCGTAGGTGCCGGGGCCGCCTTCGGCCCGCAACTCGTATGCGAAACCACTGCGGCCCAATTCAGCCCAAAGGGCGCCAGGATGCAGGGCAGTGAGCAGACGCGGCCATTGCCCGCCGTCTGGGTCAGCGTGTAGCTGGAAGGTTTCGCCGGGTGCGACGTACACCCAGGCATCCAGGTTCAAGGGCTGCTCAGGGGTACTGAAAACGGGTGGCGTGCGCCGGTCCGGCCAGGGCAGCCAGCCACGGTTGAGTAACAGCCATAGGCCGCTGGCCTGGTCGTGAAAAGGTTGCAACAGTTCTACGCCGGCCTTGCCGTCGCGCATTCGGTTGTCGAGGAAAACGCTGTGTTCAGCATCGAGCTGCCCGCGCAGCCGCACCCGGCGAAAAGCAGGGTCGGCCATATCGTTGAGCTGTGCGCTGCTGATCGGATCAGCCGCGCGCCGCTCGGTATAACTGTCCACCAGCAACTGTTTTTCGTGGCCACGGGACAGTTGCCAAAACCCCAGGCCCACCATCAGCGGCAGCAGCGCCAGCACCACTAATGTGGGTGCGATCCCTGGCCGAAAGCATTTCATGGCGCTGGCTATACTTGTTTTCATTGCCCGCCCATCCCATTGGAGCCAGACCATGCTCAAAGCCGCAATTGCCCTGATGCTGATCGCGACTGTCGTGAGCCTGTTCAGTGGCTTGTTCTTTATGGTCAAGGACGAGGGCAACTCCAACCGCCTCGTCACTGCCTTGACCGTGCGTGTGGTACTGGCCGTGATCACCGTGGCACTGATCGCCTGGGGCTTTTTCAGTGGCCAACTGGTTTCTCATGCGCCGTGGTAAGGCGCCTCACAGCACATAGACGAAGAAAAACAGCCCGATCCACACCACATCCACAAAGTGCCAATACCAACTGGCCGCCTCGAAACCGAACTGGTGCTCGGCATTGAAATGCCCCTTGAGGATGCGCATCAGCATCACGAACAGAATGATGGTGCCGATGGTGACGTGGGCACCGTGGAAGCCGGTCAGCATGAAGAAGGTCGCGCCATATACGCCGGAACCCAAGGTCAGGCCCAGCTCTTTATAAGCGTGGATGTATTCCTCGGCCTGGAACCCGAGAAACGCGACGCCCAGTAATACGGTGATCGCCAGCCAGAGCTTCAACGCCCCACGATGGCCTTTGCGCAAAGCGTGGTGAGCAATGGTGATAGTCACGCTGGAGCTGACTAGCAGGATGGTGTTGACCAGAGGCAAGCCCCACGGACTGATCGTACCTTCAGGCGCCGGGTACATTTTCGGATCAGGGTTGTTGAGCAGTGGCCACGCAAACTCGAAGTTCGGCCATAGCATGTGCGCGATGCCTTTGGGGCCCTCACCGGCCAACGCAGGAGCGGACAGGTGGCGCACGTAGAACAGCGCACCAAAGAACGCAATAAAGAACATCACCTCGGAAAAGATGAACCAGGACATGCCCCAGCGGAACGAGCGATCCATTTGCGAGCTGTACAAACCGGCGCGGCTTTCCTTGATCACTGCACCGAACCAGCCGAACAACATGTAGGCGAGCAACAGGCCACCGACGAAAAAGATCCACGGGCCGTGGGATTCCGCCCGCGCGGCCTTGAGGTCGTTGAACCACAGACCCAGCCCGTACACCGTGATCAACAGGCCAAACGTGGCAATTATTGGCCATTTGCTTTGCGCTGGTACGTAGTACGTATCATGAGACGACATGTATTCGCTCTCCTGATTGAGGGGGCAAACAGTAGCTAGCCGCCGCTGTGGGCAGCCACCGGCGGTTGGCGCGCAGTGATATCAAACAGCGTGTACGCCAGGGTCAGATGCTTCACATCCTTGGGCATGTCGCGGTCGACAATGAAACGCACCGGCATCTCGATGCGCTGGCCCGGTTGCAACACTTGCTGGGTGAAGCAAAAGCACTCGGTCTTGTGGAAGTACATCGCCGCTTCCGCCGGTGAAATGCTGGGTACGGCCTGGGCGGTCATCGGCTTGTCGGTGGGGTTGTGGGCCACGAACAGCATCTCGGTCACCGCGCCCGGGTTCACCACCACTTCGTCAGCCTTGGCATAAAAATCCCAGACCATGTCGATGGCGTTGGTGGACAAAAACTGCACGCGCACCTGGCGTGACGGGTCTACCACCTGCGATCCCTCATACTGCCCCGCCGTCTTGCCGTTGATGCCGAACGCCTTGCACATCACGTCGTAGATCGGCACCAACGCAAAGCCGAAGGCGAACATCGCCACCACCAGGATCAGCAGGCGGGTGACCAGGCGCTTCGTGGGCATGGACTCAGACATGGCAGTCTCCCGTCATCCTGTTCACTTGACCTCCGGCGGCGTGGTGAAGGTGTGGTATGGCGCCGGCGAAGGGATGCTCCACTCCAGGCCTTCGGCACCCTCCCACGGCTTGGCCGGTGCGGGTGTACCGCCACGGATGCACTTGATCACGATGAACAGGAAGAAGATCTGCGTAGCGCCGAACATGAACGCGCCAATCGAGGAGACCATGTTGAAATCAGCGAACTGCAAGTTGTAGTCCGGCACCCGCCGTGGCATGCCCGCCAACCCAACGAAATGCATCGGGAAAAACGCCATGTTCATGCCCACGAAGGACAGCCAGAAGTGCAGCTTGCCCAGGGTTTCGTCGTACATGTGGCCGGTCCATTTCGGCAGCCAGTAGTAGGCCGAGGCGAAGATGCCGAAGATGGCGCCGGGCACCAGCACGTAATGGAAGTGGGCCACTACGAAATAGGTGTCGTGGTACTGGAAGTCCGCGGGTGCAATAGCCAGCATCAACCCGGAGAACCCGCCGATGGTGAACAGGATCACGAAGGCCACGGCAAACAACATCGGCGTCTCGAAGGTCAGCGAGCCTTGCCACATGGTGCTGACCCAGTTGAACACTTTGACCCCCGTGGGCACGGCGATCAGCAGCGTGGCGTACATGAAGAACAGCTCGCCCACCAGCGGGATACCCACCACGAACATGTGGTGCGCCCACACGATGAACGACAAAAACGCGATGCTCGCCGTGGCGTAGACCATCGAGGTGTAGCCGAACAGCGGCTTGCGCGAGAAGGTCGGGATGATCGAGCTGACGGCACCAAAGGCGGGCAGGATCATGATGTACACCTCCGGGTGACCGAAGAACCAGAACACGTGTTGGAACAGTACCGGGTCACCGCCGCCAGCCGCACTGAAGAAGCTGGTGCCGAAGTGGATATCCATCAGCATCATGGTCACGCAGCCCGCCAACACCGGCATGACCGCGATCAGCAGGAACGCGGTGATCAGCCAGGTCCAGACGAACAGTGGCATTTTCATCAACGTCATGCCCGGCGCACGCAGGTTGAGGATGGTGGCGACCACGTTGATCGCGCCCATAATCGAACTGATGCCCATCAGGTGGATGGCGAAGATGAAGAACGTCACGCTTTCCGGAGCGTAGGTGGTGGATAGCGGCGCGTAGAAGGTCCAGCCGAAATTCGGCCCGCCACCCGGCGTGAACAGCGTCGATACCAGCAGCAGGAACGCCGCCGGCAGCAGCCAGAAGCTGAAGTTGTTCATGCGCGGCAAGGCCATGTCGGGCGCGCCGATCATCAACGGGATCATCCAGTTGGCCAGGCCGACAAAGGCTGGCATCACCGCGCCGAACACCATGATGAGCCCGTGCATCGTAGTCATCTGGTTAAAGAACGCCGGCTCGACGATCTGCAGGCCAGGCTGGAACAGCTCGGCGCGGATCACCATGGCGAACGAGCCGCCGAGCAGGAACATGGCAAAGGCGAACCACAAGTACATGGTGCCGATGTCTTTGTGGTTGGTGGTCAGCACCCAGCGCATCAAGCCCTTGGCGGGCCCGTGGGCATGGTCGGCGTGACCATGGTCATCGATCACAGCGCTCATGGCCGTTCTCCTGCAAGCGAGTGGGCGGGGCGGGTCGAGGTAAGCGCCTTGAAAGAGGTCATTTGCTTTCCGCCTGCTTGATGGCCAGCACGTCTTTAGGCGTGACCATGTCGCCTTTGTTGTTGCCCCAGGCGTTGCGCTCGTAGGTCACCACGGCGGCGATATCCACTTCCGAGAGTTGCTTGCCGAAGGCCGCCATCGCGGTGCCGGGTTTGCCGTGGTAGACGATGCTCAAGTGATCAGCCGCGGGGCCGGTGGCGATTTTCGAGCCCTTGAGCGCGGGGAACATCGGCGGCAGGCCCTGGCCTTCAGCCTGGTGACAGGCTACGCAGGTGGTGTGGTAGACCTTGTCGCCACGCGCGACCAGCTCTTCCAGCGTCCACTCTTTCGAGGTCAGTTCCTTGAGCTTGGCGGCCTCTTCCTTACGCTCGCCGAGCCAGGTTTCGTAGTCAGCCTTGGACTTGACCTCCACCACGATGGGCATGAAGCCGTGGTCCTTGCCGCACAGTTCGGCGCACTGGCCGCGATAGATGCCGGGCTTCTCGACACGGGTCCAGGCCTCATTGACGAAGCCGGGAATAGCGTCACGCTTGACCGCAAAGGCCGGAACCCACCACGAGTGGATCACGTCGGCAGCCGTCACCAGAAAGCGCACCTTGGCCCCCACCGGCAATACCAGCGGCTGGTCGACTTCCAGCAGGTAGTGTTCGCCCTTGGTCGCCTGATTGTGGATCTGTTCGGCGGGCGTGGCGAGGTTACTGAAAAACTCCACGTCCTGGCCCAGGTATTTGTAATGCCACTTCCACTGGTAGCCAGTAACCTGGATATCGATATCCGATTCACTGCTGTCGTAGATATTGATCAGGGTCTTGGTGGCTGGAATGGCCATCGCGATCAGGATCAGCAAGGGCACGACGGTCCAGAGAATTTCCACGGTGGTGCTCTCATGGAACTTGGCCGCGACCTGGCCCGTGGACCGGCGATGAACGATCATCGACCAGAACATCGCGCCAAACACGATGATGCCGATCACCACACAGATCCAGAAAATGGTCATGTGCAGGTCGAACACAGCGTGACTGACTTCTGTCGCCCCTGGCGCCATATTCGTTGTCCAGGCGGCATGTGCCTGGCCGAATACTGACCATAACAGGAGGCCCATCCAAACGTGTGGATGTCGCATCATTGCGGGTTCCCCTTATCGTTCTTGTTATCCCGCCGGTTTGCACCTGCGTCGAAGGGAGCGGCTTCCATACTGCTTACAACCGCCTGGCCTTGCCTGCTTATGCAGTCTGGCGTCATCAGCTAATCGCGTACAAATCCGAGTATAGACAGGCTCTGCAACCCCGCAATGTGTAGGGGCAAATGAGTAAAAATGACTGTTCAGGACCAACAAAACCGGGGGCGGAATCGTTTATCCGACGAACGATGGCAATTCGATATAACGCGGGCGCATAACCATGAAATAATTATGACAAATGCGTCTTAGGCGCTCGTATAAACGAGCTACCTTATCCTCTCCCTTTTCCTACGCTTGTATCACTGGAGCTTTCATGAACACCGCCGCATTGCGCGAGCAGATTTCCCGTGCCCATCAACACGAAGCCAGCACGGGCCAGCTTGCCCAGCAACTGGAAAAACAATTGCCGCACCTGCATTCGGCCATCTCCCTGGCTGACGGTGATCGCAACATTGTCATGACCCGTTTTGTCACCGCCTATATCGACCTCGTACCGGATTTGCTCGACGCCGCCAACGACGTGGCTCGCGAGGCCGGTATCGAAAGCCAGATCAAGCCGGTGCTGAAAATCGCCGAGCATTTCTTCCTGCAACCGCCCGCTATCCTGGCCGGTCACGAAGGCCTTGACGGGCTGCTGGACGAGGCCTACCTGGCACATCGATTGGTTGAAGAGGTGAACGATCTGTATATCAAACACTTTGGCCAGCCTTTGATCCCGGCGGATACCACGGTGGCTAACCTTATCGCCCACCAGTTGATCGGCGAAGCGTTCGCCAACAAATTGGATGAAGCCGTGCATTTGGCGGTGGACGAGATGCTCAACGAGGACAGCTTTGCGCTGGAGTCGGTAGAGGCCTACCGCGAGACGCTCAAGAGCCCGGACACGGAAGCTGCGTGGAAGCGCTGGCCGTGCCTGTCGCGGCAGTTGGGGGTTGAGTTGGCGTTGGATCAGCCGGCTTGATTTGCTGGGTCGCAAACGATCAAATGTGGGAGCCGGGCTTGCCCGGCCCCCACAAGGCTATGAGATAGTCAGGCTGGCGCGGAGCCGATTCCCGTCGTCGTTCTGACCCGACCTTCCAGCCTTCGCTTCAACCCGCGCGCTTCGATCACCAGCGTCGAACCCTTGGCCGCATTGGCACGTCCCCATTCCTCCAGCAACTCCAGGCAGGAATGGTCGATGTAACTCAAATTGCTCAACGGCACATGCACAGTGGTCCCCGCAGGCACCGTTGCCAGGACCTGCGTCAGAGCGGGCACCTTCAGGAAGGTCGCCGCCCCTGTCAGACGCAGCTCCATCTCTCCTTCCTGGGGCAAATCGATCAGGCTTACCTTCAGGCGTGAAGCCTTGAACGCCAGCTTCACCAGCGTCAATCCGAAGCCCACCAGCACGCCGGTCAGCAGGTCGGTGAAGATGATCGCCAACGCCGTGGCGGCATAGGTAAACATCGGCATCCGCCCATAGCGCCCCAGAGCCTTGAAGGCCTTGATGTCCACCAGCTTGATCCCGGTGTACACCAGTACACCCGCCAGGCTCGCTACCGGGATGCTCTGCAGCACGCTCGACAGCAATAACACGAATGCCAGCAGCCACAGGCCATGGAACATTGCTGAAAAACGCGTGGTTGCACCGGCCTGTACGTTGGCCGAGCTGCGCACGATCACACCGGTCATCGGCAAGGCACCGACCAAGCCGCAGAGCATGTTGCCTACACCCTGGGCGGACAATTCCTTGTCAAAATCGGAGCGCTGGCCGCTGTGCATACGATCAACCGCCGCGGCGGAGAGCAGGGTTTCAGCACTCGCAATAAAGGCTACCGCGAAAGCGGCGATCAGCAGTTGCGGGTCGGCCAGGTTCAGCAAGTCACTGGGGCGCAACCAATCGATGGCGTCGGCGAGGTTTTCCGGTACTTCCACACGCTTGACCTGCAACGCCAGCACCAGGCTCACAACGGTAGTCAGGCCCACACCCAGCAAGGCGCCCGGCACGAATCGCAGGCTTTGTGGGCGCAATTTATCCCAGGCGTACATCACCAGCATGGTCGACAAACCAAGCAATCCCGCCTGCCAGCCCAGGCCGCCGCCCAGGGTCGGGATGGCCTCAGCCAATGCCGCCGGGAAACCCGCCAGGTTATCCAGCCCGGAAGGCTTGGGCGCGCCGTCGAGCATCACGTGAATTTGGGATAGCACAATCAGCACACCAATCCCCGCCAGCATGCCGTACACCACCGCCGGCGCCGTGACGCGGAACCAGCAGCCCAGCCGCAAACGCCCGGCGACCAGTTGCAGAAAGCCCGCCAGCAACAGGATCGGCCCGAGCATCAACATGCCGTGCTGGCGCACCAGTTCAAATACCAATACAGCCAAACCGGCAGCCGGACCGCTGACCTGTAACGGCGAACCCGCCAGCCAACCCACCACCAGGCCACCGATGATACCGGTGATCAGTCCCTTGGCGGGCGGCATGCCGGAGGCGATCGCGATACCCATGCACAGGGGCAGGGCGACCAGAAACACAACCACGGAAGCGAGCAGCTCTCGTGGCAATACAGCTTTCAATTGAGCAGCACGCATAATGACTCTCCCAAGGCATTTACCGGGCGCGGCAAAGCCCGGCTGCGTCCATGGCAGCCACCGCTTTACCCGGCAGGGAAGTGTTTTAGAAGCGCGCTTTAGGCGTCGCGCAAGGGATCGGCCCGTCGCCGCCCAACGGTCGGAACGCCGACTGGTCGGCATCGTAGGCGCGGATTTCGCTGGTCTCGATGTTGTAGATCCAACCGTGGATATACAACTGACCATTGGCCATGCGCGAAGCCACGGAAGGGTGGGTACGCAAATGCTGCAGTTGGGCGATGACGTTTTCTTCGGTCAGCACCTTCATGCTCTCACCTTCATTGGCACAGTCGCAGTTGTCCTCGACCATGGACTTGGCAACCTCGGCGTGTCGCAGCCAGGCCCTTACGGTTGGCATTTTCTCCAGGCTGGCGGGGTTGAGGACCGCACGCATGGCGCCGCAATCGGAGTGCCCGCAGACAATGATGTGCTGCACGCCCAGTGCAAGTACGGCGTACTCGATGGCCGTGGAAACACCGCCGTTCATCTGCCCATAAGGCGGTACGACGTTACCGACGTTACGCGTCACGAACAGGTCGCCCGGCGAGCTCTGGGTGATCAGCTCAGGCACGATGCGCGAGTCGGCGCAGGTAATGAACATCGCCCGTGGGCTCTGGGCGGTGGCGAGCTTCTTGAAGAGTTCTTCCTGCTGGGGAAAGACGTCGTGATGGAAATGCAAAAAGCCGTCAACGATATGCTTGATCGCTGCATCGGCGGTTTCCGCCACCTGAGGGGCTGAAGCCGACGCAGCCAAAGGCTGTTTATCCTTGTCACTCATGATTCATCCTCTTGATTAATGCAGGGGAGTTTTCAGGTCAATTCGACGCCGGGCTAGAAGAACAGTTGCAAAAGCCATAAAACCGGGCCGCCGAATCATCAGTCATTCGCTGAACAAGGTAACCATCGAAACTTAACTCAACCTGAATGAACCGCTCTAGATCGAGGGTTTCATTGATGTCAAAACGCGACCATTCCTACAAAAATTTCGCATTTCACCTCTTCAGTCTACAACAAAGCAATCTGTCTGCCCGGTGGGCAAAATGCGGTGCAATCCAGATTGAAACCTTCCCGTCGATCGAGCCCCAGACGCTTGACCGCCTTGCTGAAGCGTTGAGCCAGCAAATCGGCAAACGGCCCTTCACCGCGCATGCGCACGCCGAAGCGGCTGTCATACACCTCTCCACCACGCACCTGGCGCACCAGGCTCATCACATGGGCCGCGCGCTGCGGGTAATGCGCCGCCAGCCACTCCTCAAACAGCGGCGCCACCTCCAGCGGCAGGCGCAGCATCATGTACGCCGCACTTTGCGCGCCGGCGGCATGGGCTTCGGTCAGCAAACTCTCCAATTCACTGTCGTTGATCATCGGGATCATTGGCGAACACAACACGCCCACCGGAATTCCCACCTCACGCATAACCCGAATCGCCCGCAACCGCGCCTTGGGCGCCGCCGTGCGTGGCTCCAGGATGCGCTTGAGTTCATCGTCCAGGCTGGTGAGGCTGATCATCACCGCCACCAATCGCTGGCGCGCCAGCTCGGTGAGCAGGTCCAGGTCGCGCAGAATCAGCGAGCCCTTGGTGATGATGGTCACCGGGTGTCGATAGCGCAGCAGCACTTCGAGGGTTTGTCGGGTAATCCTGTACTCGCGCTCGATCGGCTGGTAGGGGTCGGTATTGGAGCCCAGGTTGATCGGCGCGCACACATAACCCGGCTTCGACAGCTGCTGCTCCAGCACATCTGCTGCGTTGGTCTTGGCGATCAGCCTGGTTTCGAAATCCAACCCCGGCGACATGTCCCAATAAGCATGGCTGGGCCGCGCATAGCAGTAGATGCAGCCATGCTCGCAGCCGCGGTAGGGGTTGATGGAGCGATCGAACGGCAAGTCCGGCGAATTGTTACGGGTGATGATGCTCTTGGCCGTCTCGATACGCACTTCGGTGCCCTGGGTCGGTGGCACTTCCTGAAACCAGCCATCGTCCTCGGCTACGCTCACCGTAGGCGCAAAGCGATTATGCAGATTGGTGGCCGTGCCCCGGCCACGGGGCGGCAGCGGAGTAGACATAAAAGTGCCTCGACACTGTTTTTATATACAGTATCGAGGTGTAAAGGTTCTGACCAGTGCCGTTTGGCGGTCAGGCAAGGCTTAGTGTTTTTGTGTCACTTGCCCCAGGTCATCGCCAGAGGTGGTACGCATATCGTTCTTGCGCAGGTCCGTCACTTGACTGGCCTTTACTGGCGCACCCTGATTGCCCCAGCTGCCACGGATAAAGCTGACCACATCTGCCACTTCCTGGTCCGATAGACGCCAGGCGAATGCCGGCATGGTGAAGGTCGACGGCGCCGCGTGGGTTGCTGGCAAGGTGCCACCGTTCAACACAATGTTGATCAACGACGTGGCATCCGCCGTCTGCAATACCGGGTTGCCCGCCAGCGCCGGGAACACCCGCGTGTAGCCATGGCCGTCGGTACGATGGCAGGCCGCGCAGTTGTCGATGTACACCGAGGCGCCGCGCTGGCTGTCATCACCCTTCCATAATGCCTCGGCCACTTGCTTGTCGTACGCGTGCGATCGGTCCTTGGGATCCACCGCTGGCAGGCTTTTGAGGTAACGGGCGATAGCCGTCAGGTCATCTTCCGACATGTACTGCATGCTGTGGACGACAACGTCGCTCATGCCACCAAACACCGCACTTCGATCGCTGCGGCCAGTCTTGAGGAATTGCACCAGCTGCTCCTCGCTCCAGCTACCGAGACCGTCCTTGTGGTCACCGCGCAGGCTCTTGGCGATCCAACCTTCCAACGGCGCGCTGCCCGACAAGAAGGCGTTGCCGTCCGCAGCACTCAGGGCTTTTTCCTGCATGGTCAACGCCCTCGGCGTGTGGCACGCGCCACAATGGCCAAGGCCTTCCACCAGGTAGGCACCCCGGCTGGTCATCGGATCGGCGGCGGTTTGCACCTGATGCTCCTCGACTGAAGGTGCAAACATCCAGCGCCATGCCGCCAACGGCCAGCGCATACTCAGGGGCCACGGTATGTCGCTGTCCTTGTTCTCCTGGGCGACGGGCTCGACCCCCTTCATGAAGTACGCATACAACGCCTGCATATCGCTGTCGCTGACACGCGCATAAGACGGATAGGGCATCGCCGGGTAAAGCGTACTACCGTTCTTGGCGACGCCATGGCGCACGGCCTTGTCGAAGTCATCGAAGCTGTAGTCGCCCAGTCCGGTCTTGTCGGGGGTGATGTTGGTGGAATAGATCACGCCGATGGGGGTTTCCATCGGCAGGCCGCCGGCAAAGGGTTTGCCACCCTTGGCGGTATGACAGGCTACGCAGTCACCCGCGCGGGCCAGGTATTCACCTTGCTTGATCAGGTCAGTTTCAGCGGCGCTGATAGAGCAACTGCTGAACAGTGCGAAGGTCGCGAAAACAAGTGCTTTCATGGTCATCGCTCCTTATGCCTGAACCAGTGGGCCGGGGTTTTTCAGGTACTGCTCGCGGATTGCCCGCGCCGACCAGTAGGTCAACGCCGCCACCAGGCCTGTAGGGTTGTAGCCCAAGCCTTGTGGGAAAGCGGAGGCGCCGGGGACAAACACGTTGTGTACATCCCAGCACTGCAGATAACGGTTCAACGCACTGGTTTTCGGATCGGTGCCCATGATCGCGCCACCGTTGAGGTGGGTGGTCTGGTAGGACGCCGTATTGAAGTGCTCACCGACCTTTTTGCCGAGTACGGCAATCGCCTTGGGGTTCATCGCCTCGGCAACCTTGCCCATTTTCTCGACCATGAAGCGGTTCATCTTGATGTCGTTTTCCTGCCAGTCGAACGTCATCCGCAGCAACGGCTGGCCGTAGGCATCGCGGTACACCGGGTCCAGATCCAGGTAGTTCCCCCGGTAGGATTGATGGGCTCCGTGGGCATCCATCGACACTTGGTGGGTGTAGTAGTCGGCGGTGGCGCGCTTCCACGCGCTGCCCCAGGCCGGGGTGCCCGGCGGGTTGGACGTACCGGCAATCGGTCGGCTGCCGGCCTGGTTGACCCACATCGGCGAACCGCCCACAAAGCCATGGGGCCCGTGATCGAAGTTGTCAGCGTTGAAGTCATCGATGGCAACGCCGTTGCCGCCCGCGCCGATGAAGTTGTTGGTGTGGGTATCCTTGTCGAAGAACGCCTTGATGGTGGCCATGTTCTGGTAGGCAAAGTTCCTGCCCACCACGCCCTCGTTGGTAATCGGGTCGTAGGGCTTGCCGATGCCCGACAACAGCATTAACCGCACGTTGTGGAACTGGAACGCACCGAGGATCACCAAATCCGCCGGTTGCTCGCATTCCCGACCTTGGGCGTCGATGTAGGTCACACCGGTAGCCTTGCTTTTGGTGCTGTCGAGATTGACCTTGAGTACGTGGGAATTGGGCCGCAGCTCGAAGTTCGGCACCTGGCGCAACGCCGGCAGGATATTCACGTTCGGCGAGGCTTTGGAATACATGTAGCACACGTAACCACTGCAGAAACCGCAGAAGTTGCATGGGCCCATCTGCGCACCATAAGGGTTGGTATAAGGCCCCGAAGTATTGGCTGATGGCAGGTTGTAGGGTTTGTAACCTACCTCGATAGCTGCTTTCTGAAACAGTTGTGCGGAGACGGTGTTCTTCTGCGACTCCAGCGGGAACGGGTTGGAGCGGTCCGGTGCATAGGGGTTGCCGCCACGGCCTTCGCCGACCAGCTGACCCTTGACGGTCCAGGCCTGGCCGGAGGTGCCGAAGACTTTTTCTGCGTAATCAAAGAATGGTTCCAACTCTTCGTAGCTCACGCCGAAGTCCTGGATGGTCATGTCTTTGGGAATGAAGTGTTTGCCGTAGCGTTCCTCATAGTGGCTACGCATGCGCAACTCGATTGGATCAACCCGAAAATGCACGCCCGACCAGTGCAGCCCTGCGCCGCCCACGCCGTTGCCCGGCAAGAACGCGCCCAACTGACGGTTCGGCAGGGCAACGTCATTCACGCTGTGGCGAATGGTCACCGTCTCCTTGGAGATGTCCTGAAAGAGTTTTTTACGCACGCTGTAGGTCAACTCGTCGATGACCTGGGGATAGTTGCCGTCCGGGTAAGTGTCCTGCATCGGACCGCGCTCCAGCGCTACCACGTTGAGGCCTGCTTCCGTCAGCTCTTTGGCCATGATCGCGCCGGTCCAGCCAAAGCCTACGATCACTGCGTCTACTTTCTTCATGATGGTCGCCACGTTTATGCCCTCTCGCCGCGGATGGAAACTGCCGGGAAGGGGTATTGCTCGTTGCGTTCAACCCAGTCCATGAAGTCGGCACGGGCGCCGGGAAAGCCGATCATGGTCCAGCCGACCATGCCTTTGTTACCGCCGTGGATCGGGTCGCAAAAGAACCCTTCCTTGGTGTTTTGCAGCAGCAGGTTGAAGAAGATTTTCGGCGGTACGTCATCAAAGTGCGCAGCCACTTCACCGCCGCCAGCCTCAAGACGGCGCAGCATATCGTCTCGGGTAGCGCTGTCTTGCGCAGCAAAAGCTTTACCATTGAACGCTTTCGACCATGCATCCGTCGCGGCAATGCCCAGGCGATAGATCTCTTTGGGTACCAATTTGCTCTGCCAGCCCATCTCTGGCGGTGCGTCGGCATTGAACGGACCTTGCATGAACCACAGCGCACCACTGGCGTATGGCGTATTCATCTGGCGGTCGATGTATTCCGGTGCGCCAGCTTCCAAGGCACCCGGGCCTTGCTCATCGGCGGGGATCAGGCGCTCGACGGCGGCGTTGATAAACGCCCATTCCTCGGCCGTGAAATAAGTAGGCTCATAGGCCTTTTCACTCACTGCAGGCTTGGCCGGAGCGGCCCGTGCCGGCTCAGGCGTCGCCATCAGCATCGAGCCGCCAAGGCTGGTGCTGGCAACCGTGACCACCGGGATCAAGGTCAAGGATTTGCGCAGAAAGTCACGCCGGGGGTTGTCTTGTTCTTGATCAGACATGGTGGCACCTCATCATATGGTCACGGGTTTGTCCGCCGCTTCTGGGAGCAACGTGATGTGTATCAAGCCAGTGGAATGGAACACACTGGCAAACAATAGTTATAAATGATAGCAGCCTAAGAATCAGGGCGAATCGAATCAGCGACAAAAACACCAGGGCAGACGAGGTGTTCACTTTTCTTTGACAAACACCTCACGCCGTATTGAACCCCGGCTGGGCGATTCTGCGAGCCATCAGCCATTTCGCTTCTGGATCGCAAAGCCCATGTTCAACACTCGATTGCTCGCTGCCCTGGGCCTGGCACTTATGGCGCTGTTCACCGCCGTTCACGCCCAGGCCGATGAGACCTTCCATCCTCTCGCCGGAGTAGGCCCAGACCGTGGGCAAGCAGTTCAACCTGCACCAGATGACGCCAACACTCTACCGTAGCGCTTTGCCGGATAACCGCGCGCTCCCCGAATTGGCAAAACTCAAGATCGGTACGGTGATCAACTTAGGGCTTCAAGGACAGCATTCGCTACATGATGAAGGCGGATATCGAAAAAATACGCCCAGCGTTGGCAAACGGCGATTGCAGCACCAGTGCATTTGCACTGTGCTCGATGAACGACTGGCTGAAGCCGGCCGCAAGCGGCAAACAGATTATTCCTGTACTCCCAGAAAGAACGCCGAATTGATAGGTGTGTTTGCAGGTAAACACATCACCAATCGGCGTTCCTGTCTTTGAAAACGTCGGATCAGTAAAAACTTAAATCTTACCGGGAACCTTAACGCCTCCGCCTCGACCATCGGATTCAATGGCGATGTGGGTGTTGTTACCCCAATTGCTAAATTCCTCTGCGTGATCCTGTATCTGAGATTGCTTCTTCAGGGCCTCCTTACCACGGTCCGGAAGGTCAGACGGTACAGGGAATGCCTTGCCGTGCTTTATGGCTTCTGCCATTTCATGGGTTTTCTCAAGGGCCTGCTCCTTGAGATTAACGCCGTAAAAGCCGAGTACCAAGTCAAGCGGAGCGATACCTTCCGGGCTTTGTTTAAGTATCACGCCTCCCTTGGGAGCAACGACTTTGGCCACTTCGACTATCGGCGTGAGCGATTGATTGAAACGCGGGAATTTTTCCGAAAATTCTTCGGGGGTGTATTCAAACGATCCTCCATCCAGCGTAGAGGCATGAAACTTACCCGTCGTTGTGTCGTACCTGAAACTGGCGGGGTCCATCTTGTACTCCTCGGCCCACACCAACAGCGTACCGGTTTTGAATGCTGAATTTATCGACTGGAGCCATGGATGGAGCTTTGTCTCTGGGGGTACCTCGATATTTATGTCTTGCCCGGATTTATCAGCCTCCGTCAGGCTCCCCATTTTATCGGCGGCCGCTATAGCGACTTTGGTTTCGGCCATCTCCCTCATTTCTTTGGGAGTAGGTGGATAAGTGCCGACCGGCTTATTGAGGTTTTCAGCGTATTTCGCTTCCTTTGTCTGCAACGCCTGCTGTTGTTCTGCAAGTGCCTGCGGGCTACGCTCCTTGATTTCCGGTTGGCGATCAAACTCCTGTTCCGTCGCTAACTTCCGTCCCATTTCATTGATCTTTGCGATGTTTCTTTCTGTGGGGTCCAAACCATAGAAGCTTTGTACCAGATCAAGACCAGCTTTGTTGTCCGGATATTTTTTCAGCCTCACCCCTCCCTCCGGCGCAACCACATTAGCGACGTCAGTGATAGGCGCGAGCCCACCGCTATATTTCGGGTAAAGCTTATCGAACTCTTCAGCCGTGAACGTCAGCGTTTCTCCGTTAATGGTTCTCACGCTAAACATCTTAAGAGATGAGGAATAGTTCAAGGTGTTCAGATCCGCATCATAATTCTCAGCCCACGCCGTGAGGATCTTATTATCAAACGCAGCGTTTATCTGCTGCAGCCATGGAAACAATTTGGATTGCTGAGGGATATCGATCAGTGGAGTGGATTCGTATAAGTCCGCCTGATCCATTTTTGCCATGACGTTTCCTGTGGCTTTGGCAATGGTACTTTCTGCATCAAAAGTCTCAAAGTCAAAATCGGGACGCGATTCGACTTCAGGCGCCAACGTGCTGACGTAGGCCCTTTCTTTCTGCTCCATGGCTGCTCGGTATTTTGCAACGTCTGCTACAACGGGCAACTTCTGTTGAGCGGCACTTGGAAATTCGCCTTCTTCTTTCAATTTATTTGCGATTTCGTGATACTTATCAAGTGACTTTTCACTGGGGTCCAAGCCGTAGAAGCTTAGAATCAGATCGAGGCTGGCGCTGCCCTCTGGATATTTCTGAAGCTGGACACCCCCCTTTGGAGCAACGACTTTTGCAATCTCAACGATGGGATCAAGTGCCTCTTTATAGCTTGGGAAGTTTGAGGCAAACTCACTGGGCGTGTAACTCAGGTCTTTACCATCAAGTGTCTTGGCATGAAAAACGTTCGTTGAAGTGTCGTACCGAAGGCTGGCGGAATCTATCTTGTTGTCAACCGTCCAATCGCGCAGTATTCGGTTGGTGAACGCGGCAGACACCTGAAGCTTGAACGGATAAATCGTAGACTTTCCGGGTACGACAACTTGTGGTGATGGTCCCCTCAGATCGTCCCCTGTTTGTGCCTTCATCGTTTTTGAAGTTTCGTGTGCGAGCAATGCGTCACCTTCATACCTGTCGAACACAGCATCAAAGTCACTAATATGTTGCGCCGTAGTCATTGAAGGGTCGCCGGGGATATTCCCATATTTTTTTTCCCACTCGGTCTGCGCTTTTTTTATTTCCGTCGCTTCTTTTTCTAGCGCTTGTCCGATAGGCGTTTTTTGATGATAAACGCTGGCGTCGCGTTTCCTTCGGCTCGGGCCAGCACTATTCGCATGTTCATGATGGATTAATACTTGTTTCCTAAAGGTATCTTTCGCCTTCGTTTCTTCTGCAGTCATCCGGGACTTTGGGGTTAGCGGTTGAACAAAGCGTTGCTCAGGAACACCCTCCGACTTAGGTGTATTGCTATCCGGTCCTGGCATCAGCAGAGGTACATAATTTTTGGATTCTCTTACTACGGTCAAGATGATTCTCCTGTAGGACAAATAGCCGTAAGCATACGGAATAGATATGAGCTTACTGTGTGACTATCGCCACGCGAGGCGTTCCATAGGTCTTTGTAAACACGCATTTCATAAGTGCTTTATATTTCAGCAACCCTACAGGAATTAT
The DNA here is from genome assembly GCF_021390155.1 of Pseudomonas sp. HN11. NCBI lineage: Bacteria > Pseudomonadati > Pseudomonadota > Gammaproteobacteria > Pseudomonadales > Pseudomonadaceae > Pseudomonas > Pseudomonas sp. HN11. The sequence continues at coordinate 48,043 of NZ_CP089985.1, read as the reverse complement.
AGATAAATTTGCCTGGCAGTATTAAAGCTGATCACGGTTATCTTTCAGCGTAATACTTATGCGCTACTTAATAATGTTAAAGCCTATGGCTTGTCCAATAGAACAAAGCACAAACACAGCGGCCAAGTCCGTCACGAGCAAGGCGAAGCCCTGAAATGCATGACGACTATCAAATCCCGACGGACATCATGAGGTTTAGCCGATAGGGTGGGGGGTTGATCAGACCGCATACAAGCAGATGAAACAACGGGTAAATCGTCCCCCTGAGGCGGTACCCCAGGGGGGCCGTCAGTCTTTTTTCAGCTTCGGATTAGGAAAAAACTGCACCGCCTGCACCTTCGGGTCCGCCGGTGCTTTCAACGCCGTGGTATTGACCCGCGTGCCCAATTCCCTGGGCACCGACAACCCTTGATCATTCAGCGTGTCGGTATAGCCGCAGGCCACGCACTCACGGTGCGGCACGTTGTCCTCGGTCCACATCTTCAGCTTGTCCGGCTCGCTGCACGCCGGGCAGACCGCCCCGGCGATAAATTGTTTTTTGGTAATCACAGGCCCTTCACTCATGCTGCCGCGTCCTCGCTCAGGCCGCTGTGGCGCAAGAGTGCGTCGATCGACGGCTCACGTCCGCGGAAGTCGACGAACAGCACCATCGGCGCCTGGGAACCGCCTCGCGCCAGGATCGCCTCGCGGAAGGCGCGGCCAGTCTCAGCGTTGAGCACACCCTCTTCTTCAAACTTGGAGAAGGCATCCGCCGACAGCACTTCGGCCCACTTATAGCTGTAGTAACCCGCCGCGTAACCACCGGCGAAGATGTGCGCGAAGCTGTTGGGGAAACGGTTGTAGGCGGGCGGGCGCATCACCGACACCTCATCGCGCACGCCTTCCAGCACCTGGGCCACGCTGCGACCATCACCGTGGGTAGCATGCAGTTCGAAGTCGAACAGCGAGAACTCCAACTGACGCACCATCATCAGGCCGGACTGGAAGTTTTTGGCTGCGAGCATTTTTTCCAACAAGTCCTGGGGCAGTGCCTCGCCGGTTTCGTAGTGACCGGAGATCAGCGCCAGGCCTTCCGGCTCCCAGCACCAGTTCTCCATGAACTGGCTCGGCAACTCCACCGCATCCCAGGCCACGCCGTTGATACCGGACACACCGGCGTGTTCAACGCGGGTCAACAGATGGTGCAGGCCATGGCCGAATTCGTGAAACAGCGTGGTGACTTCATCATGGGTCAGCAGGGCAGGCTTGCCGCTGTCAGCCGGGGTGAAGTTGCAGACCAGATTGGCCACCGGGCTTTGCAGCACACCGTCGACCTTGCGGCGACGGTCACGTGCGCCGTCCATCCACGCGCCGCCACGCTTGTTGGCGCGGGCGTACAGGTCGAAGAAGAAGCGGCCGACGTGCTGGCCATTTTCCTTGATTTCAAACAGGCGGACATCCGGGTGCCAGGTGTCGAAGCCTTTTTGCTCGGCGATTTCAATGCCGTACAGACGTTGCACGATGGCGAACAAACCGCTCAACACTTTGTCGATCGGGAAATAGGCGCGCAGGGCTTCCTGGGACACGCTGTAACGCTGCTCACGCAGTTTTTCGCCGTAGAAACCGCTGTCCCAGCTTTGCAGATCGGCGCAGCCCTGTTCGGCGGCGTAGGCCTTGAGCTGTTGCAGGTCCTGGGCGGCAAACGGCTTGCTGCGCTTGGCCAGGTCGCGCAGGAAGCTCAGCACCTGGTCGCTGGACTCGGCCATTTTGGTGGCCAGGCTCAGCTCGGAGAAGGAGGTGTAGCCCAGCAGCTTGGCCAACTCCTGACGCAGATCGAGGATCTGTTCCATCACCGGGCCGTTATCGTTCTGACCGGCATTCGGGCCTTGGTCCGACGCACGGGTGCAGTAGGCTGCGTAGACTTCTTCACGCAGGGCGCGATCCTGGGCGTAGGTCATCACCGCGTAGTAGCTCGGGAATTCCAGGGTGATCAGCCAACCGTCGAGGCCTTTGGCCTGGGCGGCGGCCACCATTTGCGCCTTGGCCGAATCGGTCAGGCCGGTGAGGGTGGCTTCGTCGGTGACGTGTTTGGTCCAGGCCTGGGTGGCGTCCAGCAACTGGTTGGAGAATTTGCTGCCCAACTCGGACAGTTTGCTCTGCACTTCGGCGTAGCGCTTTTGCTGCTCCGGCGGCAGGTCGATGCCCGACAGGCGAAAATCGCGCAGGGAGTGTTCCAGAATGGTTTTTTGCGCCACGTCGAAACCGGCGGCTTCCGGGCTGTTAGCCAGGGCCTCGAAGGCTTGGAACAGCTCGCGGTTCTGGCCCATCTCGGTGGAGTAAGCGCTCAACGCCGGCAGGCAGCTTTCATAGGCTTCGCGCAGTTCGGGGCTGTTGCACACGGCATTGAGGTGGCTGACCGGGCTCCAGGCGGCGCCCAGGCGGTCATTCAGTTCGTCCATGGCCAGGACCAGCCCGGCCCACGTCGGATTTTTACCCTGGCTTTGCAGGATGTCTTCGATGGCAACACGGTTGTCGGCGAGGATCTGTTCGATGGCCGGCTGGACGTGCTCGGCACGGATCGCCGAAAACGGCGGCAGGTCGTAGGACTGCAGAAGCGGGTTGTTCGCGCTCACGGTTGGCACCTTGGCTGAAGAAACTGATAAGACAAAGATGGGGCCATCTTAATTACAATCAACACCCACCGCAGCTATCAGCAGAAGAGAGAGAGGCTATCGTGACCCTTCGCACCTATCAGAACCACACGCCAGCCCTGGGCGCCGGGGCTTTTGTCGATATTTCGGCGGTGGTGATCGGCGATGTCGAAATCGGCGCTGACAGCTCCGTGTGGCCGCTGACCGTAATTCGCGGCGACATGCACCGCATCCGCATCGGTGCGCGCACCAGCGTGCAGGATGGCTGCGTGCTGCACATCACCCATGCTGGCCCCTTCAATCCGGATGGCTTCCCGTTGCTGATCGGCGACGACGTGACTATCGCCCATAAAGTCATGTTGCATGGCTGCACTGTGGGCAGTCGCATCCTGATCGGCATGGGCAGCATCGTAATGGACGGCGCCGTGGTGGAAGACGACATCATCATCGGGGCCGGCAGCCTGGTACCGCCGGGAAAGAAACTCGAAAGCGGTTTTTTGTATGTCGGCAGCCCGGTTAAACAGATCCGCCCGCTGACTGACAAGGAACGCGCCTTTTTCACCTACAGCGCTGCGAACTACGTGAAGCTCAAAGACCTGCACCTGGCTGAAGGATTCGATCAATGAATTACCAAACCGTGCTGTTCGACCTGGATGGTACCCTCACCGACCCGCGCGAGGGCATTACCCGCTCGATCCAGTACGCACTCGGCAAACTGGGGATTGAAGAGCCGGACCTGACCAAGCTCGAACACTTCATCGGCCCGCCTTTGCTGCAAGCATTCATGCAGTTCTATGGTTTCGATGAAGCCAAGGCATGGGAGGCGGTGAATTTCTATCGTGAGCGTTTCAAAGTTACCGGACTGTATGAGAACCGCGTGTTCGATGGTGTGCTGGCGCTGCTGGAAGATTTGAGCGACCAAGGTCGGCAGCTGTATGTCGCGACCTCCAAACCGTGGGTGTTTGCCCGCGAGATCGCCCGGCACTTCGATTTCGCCAAACACTTCAAGGTGATCTACGGTAGCGAACTGGACGGCACGCGCACCAACAAAGTCGAGCTGATCGCCCACCTGATGAGCGAGGAAGGCCTGGACCCGGCCACCACGCTGATGATTGGTGATCGCAAGCATGACTTGATCGGCGCGCGCAGCAACGGGCTGGATTCGGCGGCGGTGGGGTATGGGTTTGGCAGTTTTGAAGAGTTGACTGCCGAGGCGCCGACCTGGCATTTTGAAACCTTGCAGCAGATGCATCAGGCGTTCCTGCAACGCTGACACTCAAGGGCGCGGCGCGACCTGAAGCTGCGCCAGCGCGGCTTTACGCTGGTCAATCGGCAAGCCGCCCATCTTCTCCACCGCTTTATAAAATCTCACCCAATCCCCACCTTCCTGCGCAAACAACGCTGCAAACGCCGGCACCCACTGGTCATACAGCCCGAACGGCAACAATCGCGCGTTGTTCATGGGCTGGTTGATCCACGCGTCATACCGTTTATCTGCGCCCCACTGGTTATCGCGCAGTCGTCGGTATTCGCTGCGCAAACGCTCGAACTCGGCCAGCTTGGCCTGACGCATCGCATCTGCGGCCAAAGGTTGGGCGTAGATTTTTTCCAAACGTTGCCGGGTATCGAGAACGAGCTGGATAAACTGATCGCGCTGCTTCGAAGCCGACAGGCTCTGCGGCGCCAGACCCCGCGCAGCACGCCATTGGCGCGTGCCTTCCTGCTCGACGAAATTGGCAAACGACTCGTTGAATTCGGTGTCGTCCTTCACATAAAACCGCTGGTGCGCCAGCTCATGGAAGATCAAAGTGGCCAGGCGCTCATCGCCCCAGTTCATCATCGAATTCATGATCGGGTCGTTGAACCAGCCCAAGGTGGAATAGGCCTCCACGCCACCGATCGACACATCCATGCCGCGCTGTTTCAACAACGCCGCCTCACCGCGCGCCGCACCCTGGTTGTAGTAGCCGCGATAGGCCACACAACCGGCAATGGGGAAGCAATGGGTTTCGGGGGACAGGGAAAATTCCTGCGTGGCGAAGACATTCCAGACCACATAGGGCCGACCGATATCCGCGTACAGCCTGTAACTTTGATTGTCCGGCAGGTGCAAATGCTCACTGGCGAACGTGCGCGCTTTTTGTGATTGCGCCAGGTGTTCGCGCAACAACGGTGGGCGAGTAGGGTCGGCAATGACCTGTGTCACCGGCTCTCGGGCGCGTAGCAGTTGCCATTGGCCGACGGCTAACTGACGGTAATAACTGACGCTGGAACAGCCGCTGAGCAGCACAACCATCAACCCTGGAAGAAAACGCCTGACCATGCCCCGACCGCTCCTGGGTAATTTGCTCGCAAGACTATCGCGCCTGTGCGGAATTTTTCCATGGCATGACGTGTTTATACTCATAAGGAGTCTGCTGCCGTCGGCGCCGGGCTCGATACTTCCTTCCCATTGAGTGCCCGCCATGCGCCAGCTTTTGCTTCCCGTTGCCGCCCTGTTCCTCGGTGCCTGCACCATCACGCCAGTGCCACCGGCGGATCCACAGCAAGCCTGGGTCGATTTCACCACGCCGACACCGGGCTCCAAGTTGGTCATGGCGCAGCGCCTGGACGGCAAGAACCTGGATGACGGACGTTTCTTCCAATTCCCGCCCGGCCATCACGAACTGATGGTGCGCTTTGATTTTGAAGTCCCGGCCGGCGGCGGTTTGGGCGGACTCAGCCAGATGATGTATCGCACCTGCTTCATGACGCTGGAATACGACCACTTCCAGGCCGGCCAGCGCTATGTGCTGGAAGGACGCTCGCTGGCCTTCACGCCGAATATCCGGTTGTATGACTCAGCGCGCCGACTGCTCGCGGAGGAACGCAGCGTTAACTGCATCTGATCAGTCGTTGTTTTTCTGGTAAACGATGGCCTTGGTGCCGTTCTCACAACTGCCGACGACCATGGCGCTGTCGTGCTTGTCGGCTTCTTCCTTGCTGACGATTTCCAGAGTGTAGGACGGAACCGCATTCGCCTGGATCTTGACCTCAATCTCTTTCCTGAGCTCTTCACAATCTTTTGGAGCGGCCACGGCCGATGTGGCCAATACACCGCAGATGATCGCCAAGGCAAAACGTTTCATGTGTGAAGCTCCCTGAATGCATTGCGCACGGGTGTGCGCCTAGGCTGCATGGTAATAGGACCACACTTACAAAACACGAGTTCTGATTTAAAGCAGATGTTTTAGCCGCCCCAAAGACCACTGTAGGAGCTGGCTTGCCGGCTCCTACAGGTATAGCGGGGTCAGTTTACGAGGGTGCCATCCAGGGTGATGGTCGCATTTAACACCTTGGACACCGGGCACCCTTCCTTGGCCTTTTTGCTCAATTCATCGAACTGTGCCTGGCTCGCGCCGGGAATTTTGGCCTTGAGGATCAAGTGCACAGCGGTGATAGCAAAACCGCCCTCGACTTGATCCAGAGTCACCTCGGCCTGGGTGTCGATGCTGTCAGCCTTGAGCCCGGCATCGCCGAGAATCATGGAAAAGGCCATGGAGAAACAGCCGGCGTGGGCCGCACCGATCAACTCTTCCGGGTTGGTGCCTTTGCCACCCTCGAAACGCGCCTTGAAGCCGTAGGGCGCTTCACGCAGGACGCCGGTTTCCGTGGAAATGGAACCCAGGCCAGTCTTCAGATCACCTTCCCAATGCGCGGATGCTTTTTTAACGATACTCATAGCGGTCTCCTCGAACGGTGGTATTGCGTCAGTAAGGGTTCTGAGGATAGTCGACCAGGCAAAGTTCATTCGTAAGAAAAACCTAGCAGCCAAGTAGGAAATTTCCCGAGTCGCTATTGAATCTCGGGTATATGCCCTCATTGCATAGGTATGCATATGAAGCGGCAGGTTTTGGTTCGTCTAAGAAGCCTGCACCCCTATTGGAGAAGCAGGCTTATGAAATCGCTGTCCGATGTAAAGTTCTCGACCCTCGACCTGGTGCCCGTGCGTGCCAACGGCAGCGCGGCAGAGTCGCTGCGCAACTCCCTGGACCTGGCCCAGCATGTGGAAAAATTTGGCTACAACCGTTTTTGGGTAGCTGAACACCACAACATGGACGGCATCGCCAGTTCAGCCACCTCGGTTCTGTTGGGTTACTTGGCTGGCGGCACCTCGACCATTCGCGTCGGTTCCGGTGGCGTGATGCTGCCCAACCACGCACCGCTGGTGATCGCCGAGCAGTTCGGCACCCTGGAAAGTCTCTATCCCGGCCGTATCGACCTGGGCCTGGGCCGCGCGCCCGGCTCCGATCAGATGACTGCTCGCGCCCTGCGCCGTGAACGTTCCGGCAGTGCGGATGAGTTTCCGGAGGATGTGGCCGAGCTGATGGCCTACCTCGGCCCACGCACACCCGACCAACGGATCATAGCGGTACCTGGCACTGGCACCAACGTGCCCGTCTGGCTGCTGGGTTCCAGCCTGTTCAGTGCGCAACTGGCCGGTGAGCGCGGCTTGCCCTACGCCTTTGCCTCGCATTTCGCACCGCGCCTGATGCATGAGGCGATTCGCGTCTACCGCAACCATTTCAAGCCCTCGGCTGTGCTGGACAAACCCTACGTGATGCTGGGTATTCCTCTGGTTGCAGCGGACACCGATGAACAGGCCGACTACCTGGCCACCTCTGTGTACCAACGCATTCTCGCGCTGATGCGCGGGCAGAGCCTGGTGCAGCGCCCACCGGTCAAAACCATGGACGGCCTGTGGCTGCCCCATGAAAAAGACGCCGTCGGCAGCTTCCTCGGCCTGGCCATGGTCGGCAGCCCGGCGAAGATCCGCGCCAAACTGGAAGTACTGATCGAGCAGACCGGCGCCGACGAGTTGATCTTCACCAGCGACCTGTACGAACACGCCGACCGGATTCATTCCTACGAGCTGCTGGCGCAGGTAATGAAGGGCTAAAAACCTCTCGAGCGAAAAAAACCGACGCCTTTGCGTCGGTTTTTTTATGTCCGCAACACGGATCAACCGCGCTTGTAGGCAATTTCCTTGGTGCCACCCTCACAGGTGCCGACCAGGGTGTGATCGCTCGGTGTAGCGCCTTTATCCACCACTTCCAGCGAATAGCCCGAAGCCCCCTTGGCGTCGATTTTCGCTGCGATTTCGCTTTTCAGCTCTTCACAAGGCTTGCCCGCCGCCAGGGCCGTGCCTGCAATGCTCAACAAACCTACCGCTAACAGGAACTTCTTCATCCGTTACTTTCCTTGCGCTGATCGAAAAGAGCGTGCCGACGCTTGTGGCATCGGCACCCATTGGTTGTAGCGCAGGTTATGGCAATCGGCCAGCCGACAAAGTTCAACCGATGCGATCAACTACTGGCAATTCGGAACCCTACCTTGAGGGTGACCTGATAGTGCGCGACCTTGCCATTCTCGATATGGCCCCGTGTTTCAGTCACTTCAAACCACTCAAGGTGCTTGATGCTCTTGTTGGCTTCGGCGATGGCATTGTTGATGGCGTCATCAATGCTGGTGGTCGACGAACCAACCAGTTCGACTTTCTTGTACGTGTGATGATCAGACATGGCGTTTCTCCTGTGGTCTCTAGTGAGCGTAGCAGTCAATGTTCGTACTGCTTCTGGCGACTGTTCGTACCCGAAAGTTCAGATTTACTGCACTTTCTGAAACGGCCGCAGTCGGTATTTACACACGCCACTCAATCACTTCAGGAGAGTCCACATGGCCAACACTTCTTTACGCAAAGCGTCGCTGGAAAGCATGGAAGCCGAGATTTCGAGCCTGCTCAAGTCTCTGGAAAGTCTCAAGGACGATGCATCCGACGAGTCGCGCAAAACCTTGAAGGCCCTGAAAAGCAATGCCGAGAATGCCCTCAGGCACTCCCGTCACCTGATCAGCGATGCCTACGAAGAAAGCAAAGTCAAACTCCGCGAAACCGGTGTTGCAACCCGGGACTACGCGCAAGAGCACCCATGGACAACAGCCGGCGTTGCTGTCGGTGCGCTGGGCCTGCTCGCGGCTTATCTGCTGTGCAAACGCGGCGATTAAACGGGTTCGCGCAGTAGCTCAGCCTTGAGCCATTGCGCCAGTTGCCCGGCGCGCCCATCTGCGGCGCGCTTGGGCAGCCAAAGCGCCAGGTGCGCCGGGGTTTCGCTGAAACCCCACGGCGCCACCAGGCGACCCGCACGCAAATCCTCGGCCACCAACGGTTGCGGGGCAATCGCCACGCCCAAGCCCGCCACTGCCGCCTCCAGCAAATAATACAAATGCTCAAACCCCTGGCCGTGTTTCAACGCGCCGGGCTCGATGTCGTGCTGCGTCGCCCAACTGGGCCAGGCTTGCGGGCGTGACGTGGTGTGCAACAGCTTTTCACCACACAAAGCCTCGGCGGGCGCCTCGCGCAAGCGTTCATAGCCGGCAAAGCGCGGGCTCATCACCGCGCCGATGCGTTCACTGGCCAGCTCATACACCTGCATATCCGCCGGCCACGGCGGTTCAGCGAATACCAACAGTGCGTCCAGGCCTGGGCGGCGCGGGTCCAGATCACCATCACCCGCCGACAGGTGCAGGCGCAGGTCCGGCAAGTCCGCGTTCAAGCGGCCCAGGCGCGGAATCAACCAGCGCGCCAGCAGGCTGCCAGAGCATCCCAGCACGAAAGGCGCATCGGCGCTGGCCTGAGTCAACTCGGCGCACACATCCCTTAACCGCTCGAAGGCCTCGGCGCTGGCATCCCGCAGTCGAACGCCCGAATCTGTGAGTTTAAGGCCGCGCCCGTCCTTGACGAACAAACTAATGCCCAGATGCTCCTCCAGTACCTTCAACTGCCGGCTGACGGCACCATGGGTCACGTGCAGCTGATCGGCAGCCTGGCTGACGCTGTTCAATCGTGCAGTGGCTTCAAAGGCACGCAGGGCATTGAGGGGGGGAAGGTCTCGGCTCATCTGTGAGTTTTCCTGACAGGTTACGGCGATCTTATCGGTTTTCAGAGTAGAACGTCAGGGGTAGAGTGGCCCTCATTGCTTTCCACACCTCTTCTTTCCTGGAGCGTCCCATGACTCAGTCCCAGACCGATCTACGCAATGGCCCAGACACCAACGGCCTGTTTGGTGCGTTCGGCGGCCGTTACGTCGCTGAAACCCTGATGCCGTTGATCCTCGACCTGGCCCGCGAATACGAAGCGGCCAAGGAAGATCCGGCGTTCAAGGAGGAATTGGCCTACTTCCAGCGCGACTACGTCGGTCGTCCAAGCCCGCTTTACTTCGCCGAGCGCCTGACCGAATTCTGTGGCGGCGCCAAAATCTACCTCAAGCGTGAAGAGCTGAACCATACCGGCGCGCACAAGATCAACAACTGCATTGGCCAGATCCTGCTGGCACGGCGCATGGGGAAAAAACGCATCATCGCCGAGACCGGCGCCGGCATGCACGGCGTGGCCACTGCCACCGTGGCCGCGCGCTTCGGCCTGCAATGCATGATCTACATGGGTACCACTGACATCGAGCGCCAACAGGCCAACGTGTTCCGCATGAAGCTGCTGGGCGCGGAAGTGATCCCCGTAGTGGCTGGCACCGGTACCCTGAAAGACGCGATGAACGAAGCCCTGCGTGACTGGGTGACCAATGTCGACAGCACTTTCTACCTGATCGGCACCGTGGCCGGCCCGCACCCGTACCCAGCGATGGTGCGCGACTTCCAGGCCGTGATCGGCAAGGAAACCCGCGACCAGTTGCAAGCCCAGGAAGGCCGCCTGCCGGACAGCCTCGTGGCGTGCATCGGCGGCGGTTCCAATGCCATGGGCCTGTTCCACCCGTTCCTGGATGACAAGAGCGTGGAAATCATCGGCGTTGAAGCGGCCGGCCACGGCATCGAAACCGGCAAGCACGCTGCCAGCCTCAACGGCGGCGTACCAGGTGTGCTGCACGGTAACCGTACGTTCCTGCTGCAGGACGACGACGGCCAGATCATCGACGCCCACTCGATTTCAGCTGGCCTGGACTACCCCGGCATCGGCCCGGAACACGCCTGGTTGCACGACATCGGCCGCGTCCAGTACACCTCGGTGACCGACGATGAGGCCCTCGACGCCTTCCACAAATGCTGCCGGCTGGAAGGGATCATTCCTGCGCTGGAAAGCGCCCACGCCCTGGCCGAAGTGTTCAAACGCGCACCGACCCTGCCGAAGGATCACCTGATGGTGGTTAACCTGTCCGGCCGTGGCGACAAAGACATGCAGACCGTGATGCACCACCTGGGTAACTCTCTACAAGAGCCAGCCAAGCAGGAGAAACACTGATGAGCCGCCTGCAAACCCGCTTCGCACAGCTTAAAGAACAGAACCGCGCCGCCCTGGTGACCTTCGTAACCGCCGGCGACCCTGGCTATGACACCTCGCTGGCAATCCTCAAGGGCTTGCCCGCTGCTGGCGCCGACGTGATCGAGCTGGGCATGCCCTTCACCGATCCGATGGCCGACGGCCCGGCCATCCAACTGGCCAACATCCGTGCGCTGGAAGCCAAGCAGAATCTGTTGAAAACCCTGCAGATGGTTCGCGAGTTCCGCGAAGACAACAACGACACGCCGCTGGTGTTGATGGGTTACTTCAACCCGATCCACAAATACGGCGTGCCGCAGTTCATCGCCGACGCCAAGGAAGCCGGCGTGGACGGCCTGATCGTGGTCGACATGCCGCCCGAGCATAACGGCGAACTGTGCGACCCGGCCCAGGCGGCAGGTATCGACTTCATTCGCCTGACCACGCCGACCACCGACGATGTGCGCCTGCCGACGGTACTGAATGGCAGCTCGGGCTTTGTGTACTACGTGTCGGTGGCCGGTGTGACCGGTGCCGGGGCCGCGACCCTGGAGCACGTCGAAGAAGCCGTGACCCGCCTGCGCCGCCATACCGACCTGCCGATCAGCATCGGTTTTGGTATCCGCACGCCGGAGCAGGCCGCGGCGATCGCGCGTTTGGCGGACGGTGTGGTGGTGGGCTCGGCACTGATCGATCACATCGCCAATGCCAAGAATGACCAGCAAGCCATCGACGGTGTGTTGAGCCTGTGCGCGGCATTGTCGGAAGGCGTGCGTAACGCCCGTCAGTAAGGCCTGCGTAACCGGTAGGTAAAGTTCCTGATACAGAGGAATCAACCCGTGCGGGCATAGCCCAAACAACAAGACCAAGGGATTTCGAACCGCGTTCGAAATCCCTTTTGTGTGTGCCCTGAGGAATGTCCGGTGAAAATGCCCAACTCCGTGATTGCTGGCCTTGGCGTGCTGATGCTTGGCGAGGTACGGGCATTGTCTATGAGATTCTGGACGGTGTGCTCAACTAAGGCTTTTCATTCAACTCGATGCGCTCGACCTTACCGACCAGCAGCACGTAAGAGAGCGCCCCGAGCAACGCCAGCACCGCGATATAGGTAATCGCCGGCGCGAACGAGTCACCACTGGCCAAAAAGCCAATCACGATCGGCGTGGCAATCGCCGACAGGTTGCCGATGAAGTTGAACACCCCACCGGTCAGCCCCAACAAGCGGGCAGGTGCCAGGGTCGAGACCAGCGACCAGGTAATCGACGCCAGCCCGTTGCCAAAAAATGCCACCGCCAGGAACGCAATCACCCACGCCGTCGAGTCCACATAGTTGGCGCCGATGATCGCCGTGGAGATCAGCAGCCCGCCGATGATCGGCAACTTGCGCGCAAAGCCCACCGACGCGCCGCGACGAATCAGCCAGTCGGAAAAGATCCCGGAACACAGCACGCCGACAAACGCCGCGAGAAATGGCAACGACGCCAGCAGGCCAGACTTGATGAAGTCCATGCCGCGATACTTCACCAGGTAGGTCGGGAACCACGTCAGGAAGAACCACAGCGTGGAGTTCAGGCAGAACTGCCCCAGGTAGATGCCCCAGAGTTTACGCTTGCTCAACACGATGCCCAGGTCGACCCAACTGAACGGCGCCTTGGCGGTTTTTTCCTGCATGTCCACCAGGCCGCCGCCTTCACGGATCAGGTCGATTTCAGCGGCGTTCGCGCCTTTGAAATCCTTCGGCTCGCGGTACACCGCGTACCAGATCACCGCCCACACAATCCCCACGCCACCGGTCGCGACAAACACCATGTGCCAGCCGAATGCATGTTGCAGCCAAGCCAGTACCGGCGTGAGGAATGCCAGCCCGACAAACTGCCCGGAGGTGTAGACGCCAATCGCTGTTGCGCGCTCGCGCTCGGGAAACCAAGTGGTGACCACGCGGCTGTTGATCGGATACGCCGGGGCTTCCAATGCACCCACTGCCATGCGCAGCACGAACAGCGCGATAAAGCTGGCGGCGAAGCCGAGCATGACGGTGGCGATGGACCATAGCAGCAGCGCCGCCGTATAGAGAATGCGCGGCGGCACGCGGTCCACCAGCCAGCCACCGGGGATCTGCATGGCGGCGTAGGTCCAACCGAACGCGGAGAAAATCAGCCCGACGTGCACCGGGTCGATCCCTAGTTCGCTGGTCAGGGCCGGGGCAGCGATGGACAGGTTGCTGCGGTCGAGGTAGTTGATCACCACGGTGATAAACAGCAGCACCATGATGAAGAAACGCTTTCTGGTAGGCGTGACTAAAGAAGCCTGCCCGGTGAAGGATTCAGGGTGCATGGGGGGTTGCCTCTTCTTATGTTTGTTGAGGGCTTGCAGGAGCCGGCATCCCGGCTCCTACAGGGCGCTTACCACTCGGCGAAGCTGCCGTCGGCATGCCGCCAGATCGGGTTGCGCCAACGGTGGCCGATGGCCGCGCGCTCGATCACGTATTCCTCGTTGATCTCGATGCCCAGGCCCGGCCCGTTGGGGATCTTCACGAAGCCCTGGTCATAGTCGAACACGCCCGGGTCGCGCACGTAATCGAGCAGGTCATTGCTCTCGTTGTAGTGAATGCCCAGGCTTTGCTCCTGGATAAACGCGTTGTAGCAAACCGCATCCAATTGCAGGCACGCCGCCAGGGCAATCGGGCCGAGCGGGCAGTGCAGGGCCAGGGCCACGTCGTAGGCTTCGGCCATGTTGGCGATCTTGCGGGTTTCGGTGATGCCGCCGGCGTGGGAGGCATCCGGCTGGATGATGTCGACGTAGCCTTCGCTGAGCACGCGCTTGAAGTCCCAACGCGAGAACAGGCGCTCGCCCAGGGCAATCGGCGTGCTGGTCAGCGGCGCCAGCTCTTTCAGCGCTTCGTAGTTTTCGCTGAGGACCGGCTCTTCGATAAACATCAGCTTGTACGGGTCCAGCTCTTTCATCAGCACCTTGGCCATGGGCTTATGCACGCGGCCATGGAAGTCGACGCCGATGCCGACGTTGGGGCCCACCGCATCACGTACGGCGGCGACGTTGGCCAGGGCCAGGTCGACTTTTTCGAAGCTGTCGACGAACTGCAGTTCTTCGGTGCCGTTCATTTTTACCGCCGTGAAACCACGGGCCACCGCTTCTTTGGCGGCACGGGCAGTGTCGGCAGGGCGGTCGCCGCCAATCCACGAGTACACGCGGATCTTGTCGCGCACCTGGCCACCGAGCAGGTCGCTGACCGACACACCGAGGGCCTTGCCCTTGATGTCCCACAGCGCCTGGTCGATGCCGGCGAGGGCGCTCATGTGCACCGCGCCGCCACGGTAGAAGCCGCCGCGATAGAGCACGGTCCAGATGTCTTCGATATTGCGTGGGTCTTTGCCGATCAGGTAGTCGGACAGTTCTTCAACAGCAGCCGCCACAGTGTGAGCGCGGCCCTCGACCACGGGCTCACCCCAGCCGGTCACGCCTTGGTCGGTTTCGACCTTGAGGAAGCACCAGCGCGGCGGGACGATAAAGGTCGTCAGTTTGGTGATTTTCATCTGTTATCTCTCTTATAGATGCGGCGCCTGTGGGCGCAAGGCTTGAAGTCAGTTCAGGGTTTTCCAGGCGGCGACATAAGCCTGGGCACGGCTCGCTACCTGATCCACTGTCATACCCGGTTTGAACAACCCGGAACCCAGTCCAAAGCCTTTGGCGCCAGCGTCGGTGAATACCTGCATGTTGTCCGGGGTGATGCCGCCGACCGGCAGCAGCAAGGTGCCTGCCGGCAATACCGCCAGCCACGCCTTGATCACCGACGGGCCCATTTGCTCGGCGGGGAACAGCTTCAACACGTCGGCGCCTTCGGCCAATGCGGCGAAGGCTTCGGTCGGCGTGGCCACACCCGGCGACAGGAACAGGCCTGCGGCTTTGGCGGCACGCAACACCTTGGCATCGCTGTGGGGCATTACAATTACCTGGCCTCCGGCCGCCTTCACCTGCTCGACCTGCTCAGGCGTCAACACCGTGCCGGCACCGATCAGGCAATCGGCGGGCAGGCTGTCGCGCAGGGTGCGGATGCTGGTGTAGGGGTCGGGCGAATTGAGCGGGACTTCGATCACACGAAACCCGGCTTGGTACAGCACCTGGCCGACGGCCTCGGCCTCGTCCGGGCGAATGCCACGCAGGATGGCAATCAAACCGTTTTGTGCGAGTGCTTGCTTGAGCATGTCAGGCCTCCGATACAGGTTGAGTGAGCCCGGCCGCTACGGCCAGTTGCCACAGGCCACGCTCGGTGGCTTCCTGTGCCAGGCTGACGTGGGCAAAGCCGCAAAGGGCGAGGGCGCGTTGATAGCGGGCGCAGAGGGGAGCGGCGCCGACCAGGATGATTGGCTTGTGTTTGGCGCTGTCGGGCAGGCCGGCGAGTTCATGGCCGATGAGCAAGCCGGACAGGTAATCGGGCTGCTGGTCAGGGGCGAGGTCGGCGGTGAGTCCCAGGGTGCGGGCGCTGAACAGGGTGGACAGCACGCCGCGCTGGCCGTCTGTGGAGCGCGCCACGTGTACGCCTCGATCGAAGGCTTCGGCCTGAAATTGTTCGGATTGTTGCTGGGTGCGTCCGAGGATGCTGTGTTTGCTCAGCACGGCAAACACCTCGCCGGTCATGAACGTGTCGAAATGCGTGATGCAACCCTCGACCACTTCGACCCACTTGGAATGGCTGCCGGGCAGGCCGATCAATACGTCGGCGCCCAACCCTTGCAGCACGCCCAATACTTGGGTTTCTTCGCCGCGCATCACGTTGGGCAAGCCAACCTGCTCGATCACGCCCGGCACGATGTGCACGTCCACGCCGCGCAGGCTGTGCACCCGATGCAGCGCCTGGCCCAGGCTGGCGACATCGACCGGGGTATTGCGGTAGGCCGCTTCGCTCCAGCCCTGGGCGCTGCCGACCATGCCACAGGCGATCACCGGCAAACCCGGCTTGGCGTCGAGCCAATCCCCACACGCCGCATCGAACGCCAACTCGAAGCCGTTATCGCAACGCACACCGGCGATGTCCCGGGGCTCGCTGGGCAAATGCATGATGCCCCAGGCCAGCGAGCGCTGTTCCAGCACCACGCCGGCGGGGCCGAGTTTATAAGCACGAAGGGAGCTGGTTCCCCAATCGAGCGCGATCAATTGCGCCTGCATCGCTTCACCTGAGTTCTGAGCGGATGCAGCGAATATAAACCTACGCAGGCGCAAGTCTCAATATATAAATATCAATCCCATATTTAGGGACAGGCTTTAAGACAACGCTGACAAGTTCAGTTCCCGCATCGCCCCCATCCAGACCGCATAGTCGGTGTGGTCCTTCAGGTCATCGCCGGTTTCGGGATGCAGGAATACCACCAGCCCATTGCGGTGGATTACCAACCACGGCAGCACCACGCCGATGTATTCGGGGTCGAACGCCAGCTGACAGCTCCAATCGGGGTGGGGACCCACTGGCCGCTCGTGCACACGGCCCATACGCAGTGGAAACAGTTTGGCGGCGTCTTCGCACAGGGTGCGCGCCTGTTCGATAGTGCTGGCGTCGAAGTAGATATGGGCGTGGTAGCCCTTGATACGTTGCATGACGGACTCCGGATCCAATATGCGCCAGATGCTAGACCGCAATGGAGGGCAGGGCCAGCCCGGTCAGCGACTGCGCGCTGCTGGCCTGCTCGGCCACCAGCCAGTCGACGAAGCGCTCGACCAACTGCCCCCGGCGTTTGCGTTGGGGCTGCACGACGTAATAGCCGAAGCGCGAGATCACGGTGTCATTGATCGGGCGACACAGCCAATTCTGTTCCAGCAGGTTATCCACGAGATGGCGCCAGCCGATGGCCACGCCTTGGCCGGCAATCGCGGCCTGGATCAGCAAGGTGTAGTTGTCGAAGCGCAGTTGCCCTGGGGTGGGCGCACTGGAAATGCCCAGCTCGCGAAATACGCCACTCCAGTCGAACCACTGGCTGTTGTTTTCCTGGCGCAGGTGCAGCAAAGGGAAATCGTGCATATTCTGCACAGTCAGCGGCGTGGCCTGTTCCTTGAGCCACTGCGGGCTGCACACCGGGAACACTTCTTCGTTGAACAGCCAAAGGCTGTCGCCCTGCTTGAAACGGCCGTCGCCAAACAACACCGCCACATCAATGTCGCTGCGCAGGGTGGCGTGATTACGCTCGCTGGTCACCAGGCTTACATCGACCTGAGGGTTGGCCTTATGAAAACGATGCAAACGCGGCATCAGCCAATAGGCGGCGAAGGCGAAGTCGGTGGCGACGTGCAGCACTTCATGCTGGTCCTGCTGGGTGATGAGGCTCAAGCCCTGGTTGATCCCCTGCAATCCGCCTTGCACATGCTCGAACAGCAGGGCGCCGGCGTCGGTCAGTTCGATCCCACGGTAGATGCGATCAAACAGACGGACCGCCAACTGTTCTTCCAGGCGCTTGATCTGCTGGCTGATGGCCGGTTGGGTGGTGCCCAATTCCATCGCGGCGGCGGTAAAGCTGCGATGACGTGCGGCGGCTTCGAAGGTACGCAGCAAATCGAGGGACAGGTCACCGAGCGCTTCATACATAAGCTGTGTTTATCCTAGACATTGCTTTTCATGGGCTTTACCCCACTTTTCATGGACTGCATGCTCATTCGCATAAACACTGCCTATGGAATGCCGATAGATCATGAAGCGCAAGAACATTCTTTTCATCATGGCCGATCAAATGGCCGCGCCGATACTTCCGTTCTACGGTTCTTCGCCTATCAAGTTGCCCAACCTGAGTCGCCTGGCCGAGCAAGGCGTGGTGTTCGACGCCGCCTATTGCAACAGCCCGTTGTGCGCGCCGTCGCGCTTCACCCTGGTGAGCGGCCAGTTGCCCAGCAAGATCGGCGCCTACGACAATGCCGCCGATTTCCCCGCCGATGTGCCGACCTATGCCCACTACCTGCGCCGCCTCGGCTATCGCACCGCGCTGTCGGGCAAGATGCACTTCTGTGGTCCCGACCAGTTGCATGGCTACGAAGAACGGCTGACCAGCGACATCTACCCCGCCGACTATGGCTGGGCGGTGAACTGGGATGAACCGGACGTGCGCCCCTCCTGGTATCACAACATGTCGTCGGTGCTGCAAGCCGGGCCATGCGTGCGCACCAACCAGCTGGATTTCGATGAAGAGGTGGTGTTCAAGGCCCAGCAATACCTGTTCGACCATATCCGCGAAGACGGTGCTCAGCCGTTCTGCCTCACCGTATCCATGACCCACCCCCACGATCCGTACACCATTCCCAAGCCGTTCTGGGACCTGTACGACGACGCCGATATCCCTTTGCCGACAACGTCCGCGCAAGCCGATCTCGACCCGCACTCCCAGCGCCTGCTCAAGGTCTACGACCTGTGGGGCAAGCCGCTGCCTGTGGATAAGATCCGCGATGCGCGCCGTGCCTACTTCGGCGCCTGCAGCTACATCGACAGCAACGTCGGCAAGCTGCTGCAGACCCTGGAAGACACCGGCCTGGCCGATGACACTATCATCATCTTCTCCGGCGACCACGGCGACATGCTCGGCGAGCGCGGCCTCTGGTACAAAATGCACTGGTTTGAAATGGCCGCCCGCGTGCCGCTGCTGGTCAGTGCGCCGGGGCAGTTCGCAGCAGGCCGCGTGAGCAAAGCCGTGTCCACCGCCGACCTGCTGCCGACCCTGGTGGAACTGGCCGGCGGCGAGCTGGACCCGCGCCTGCCTCTGGACGGCCGTTCACTGGTCCCGCACTTGCAAGGGCAGGGCGGGCATGACGAAGTGTTTGGCGAGTACATGGCCGAAGGCACCATCAGTCCGCTGATGATGATTCGCCGGGGCGCCTACAAATTCATCTACAGCGAAGACGACCCCTGTCTACTGTTCGATGTACACAATGACCCACGGGAGCAGGAAGACCTCAGCCAGTCGCCGCAACATCAGGCGCTGTTTGCTGCCTTCCTGGACGAGGCGCGGGCCAAATGGGACATCCCGGCGATCCACCAACAGGTGCTCGCCAGCCAACGCCGCCGCCGTCTGGTGTTTGAAGCACTGACCCAGGGCAAGCTGAAGAGCTGGGATCACCAGCCACTGGTGGACGCCAGTCAGCAATACATGCGCAACCATATCGACCTCGACGACCTGGAGCGCAAGGCACGTTATCCACAACCCTGCCAAAACCAATAAAACAGAGGGAAGGCCATGCAAAAGTTAACTGTGATGCTGAGTATGTTGGCGCTGGGCAGCGCCAATGTTTACGCAGACGCCAGTTGTGAGACGGTAAAGATGGCTGATCCTGGCTGGAGCGATATTGCGGCCACCAATGCCATCACCGGTTTTTTGCTGACGGGCATGGGCTACAAACCCAAGGTCGACACCCTGGCGGTGCCGATCACCTTTGGCGGGCTCAAGGACGGCCAGGTGGATGTGTTCCTGGGCAACTGGATGCCAGCGCAGCAGGGTTTTTATGACAAGTTCGTGGCCAATGGCGACGTAGTTCAACTGGCGAAAAACCTCGACGGCACCGAGTTCACCCTCGCTGTGCCCGACTATGTGTGGGACGCCGGGGTGCATGACTTTACCGACCTGAACAAATTTGCCGACAAGTTCGACAAGAAGATCTACGGCATCGGCTCCGGCGCGCCGGCGAATATCTCGTTGCAGGAGATCATCAAGAAGAACGACTTCGCGCTCGGTCAGTGGAAGCTGGTGGAATCTAGCGAACAGGCGATGCTCGCCGAAGTGTCGCGGGCGGTTAAGAAGCAGAAGTTCGTGACTTTCCTTGGCTGGACACCGCACCCGATGAACGTGCAATTGAAAATGCACTACCTCAAAGGCGGCGAGAAATATTTTGGTGACACCGGCAGTGTGTATACCTTGACCCGCAAGGGGTACGCACAAGCCTGCCCGAACGTAGGAAAACTGCTGACCAACCTGAGTTTTACCCAGGAGATGGAGAACAGCATCATGGCCGAGGTGGCCAACAACAAGGCCAGCAATGCCGATGCGGCGAAGGCGTGGATCAAGGCCAATCCGGCGGTATTGGATAAATGGCTGGAGGGCGTCAAGACCGTGGATGGCAAGGATGCGCTGGCAGCCGTAAAAGCCAAGCTCTAAAGGCCTGATGCAATCCAAATGTGGGAGCGGGCTTGCTCGCGAAGGCGTCGGATCAGTTGAGTAAATGTAAACTGACACTCCGCTTTCGCAAGCAGGCCCGCTCCCACAGGGACCGATATGTGCTGATACTCTGCGCTAAACCTTTCTACCCGAGTCTGCGATGCCCCGGCCCAACCGCCACACACTCTTCCCCTTCCTCGCCTGGCTCCCGCGTCAGACCCGCGCCAGCGTCGGCCGGGATGCGATGGTGGGCCTCAGTGGCGCGATTCTCGCCTTGCCGCAGTCAATTGCCTACGCACTGATCGCCGGTCTCCCACCCGAATACGGCCTGTACGCCGCGATCATCCCGGTGCTGATCGCCTGCCTCTGGGGTTCCTCCTGGCACCTCATCTGCGGCCCCACGGCGGCGATTTCCATTGTGCTATACGCCAGCGTCAGCCCCTTGGCCGTGCCGGGTTCGCAGGACTACATCACCCTGATCCTGCTGCTCACCTTCCTCGCCGGTGTTTTCCAGTGGCTGCTGGGTATGTTGCGCTTTGGGGCGCTGGTGAATTTCGTTTCCCATTCGGTAGTGCTCGGTTTCACTCTCGGTGCCGCCGTGGTGATCGCGCTGGGACAATTGCCCAATCTGCTGGGGCTGGATTTGCCGAGCCAGGCCACGGCGATCAATAGCCTGCTGGCACTGGTCCATCACAGCGGCGAATGGAATCATGCCTCACTCATCCTCGGGCTCGGCACCTTGCTGGTGGGCGCACTGCTCAAATACCTTGTGCCACGCTGGCCGACCCTGTTGATCGCACTGGCGCTCGGTAGCCTGGTGGCGTGGCTGTGGCCGGCAATGTTCGGGCATGTGGCGCTGGTCAGTTCGTTTATCGGCAAACTGCCGCCGTTCAGCCCGTTGCCCATGGACCTGGATGTGATCTTGCGCCTGCTGCCGAGCGCAGTGGCGGTGGGCATGCTGGGGCTGGTGACCAGCCTGTCGATCGCCCGCTCGCTGTCGGCGCGTTCGCAGCAATTGCTCGACGCCAACCAAGAGGTTCGTGCGCAGGGCTTATCCAATATCGTTGGCGGATTTTTCTCCGGGTATTTGTCAGCCGGCTCCTTTACCCGCTCCGGCCTCAGTTATGAGGCGGGCGCCTGTTCGCCATTGGCGGGCGTGTTTTCCGCGCTGTGGGTGGCGCTGTTTGCGCTATTTGGTGCGGCATTGATCGCCCATATTCCGATCCCGAGCATGGCCGCCAGCATCTTACTGATCAGCTGGGGGCTGGTGGACCGTCGTGGCATTCGCGCGTTATTGCGCGTCAGTCGCGCCGAGTTCGTGGTGATGAGCCTGACCTGCGTCGCCACCTTGCTGCTGGAGCTGCAAACGGCAATTTACGCCGGGGTGTTGGCGTCGCTGTTTTTCTACCTCAAGCGCACCTCGCAGCCACGGGTTCAGCAATGGCGTGATGGTGATGAGGACGTGCTGCGAGTAGGCGGTTCGATCTTTTTCGGCGCCAGCCACTACCTGCAAGTGCGCCTGCAAAGCCTGCAGGGCGAACGGGTGGTGATCGAGGCGCAACAGATCAACTTTATCGACTATTCCGGGGTGGAAATGCTGCACCAGGAGGCGCGGCGCTTGCGTGGGTTGGGTCGAAGTCTGACGCTGCGCCGGGCAAGGCCGCAGGTGGTGGAGGAGTTAAAAAAACTGGAAGGACCTGACAATTGCCCTATCAATTTCCAGGATTGAACAGAATTAAAATTGTGGGAGCGGGCTTGCTCGCTCCCACATTTAGTTCTGTATCAGCCCAGCTGGCGGCGTAGTTCAGCCAATACGGGCGCCGAGTCCGGGCGCACGCCGCGCCACAGGAAAAAGGCTTCCGCCGCCTGCTCCACCAGCATGCCCAGGCCATCCATCGCCACGGATGTGCCTTGTTCAGTGGCCCAGCGGCAGAACGCCGTCGTCTCCTTGGCGTACATCATGTCGTAGCAAAATGTCTTGCCCGGTTCGATCAGGCTGCCGGCAATCGGCGGTACATCGCCTGACAGGCTGGCGGACGTGGCGTTGATGATCACGTCCACCGGCTCACGCAACCAGTCGAAACCACTGGCGGAGACCGGGCCCAGGTCGTCGAACAACTCGGCGAGCATTTCGGCCTTTTCCACCGTGCGGTTGGCGATGATCAGCGAGGCGGGTTGCTCGGCCAGCAGGGGTTCCAGCGCGCCACGTACCGCGCCACCGGCACCCAGCAGCAGGATGCGCTTGCCTTGCAGACTCAACCCGGCATTGATCGTCAGGTCGCGCACCAGGCCGGCGCCGTCGGTGTTGTCGCCCAACAGGCTGCCGTCGGCCAGTTTGCTCAGGGTGTTCACCGCGCCCGCGCGTTGGGCGCGTTCGGTCAAGGTATTGGCCAAACGGTAGGCGTCTTCCTTGAACGGCACAGTGACGTTGGCGCCACGGCCTTGCTGAAAAAACTCACGGGCACAGCCGGTGAAATCCTCCAAGGGCGCCAGCAAGGTGCTGTAGTCCAGTTGCTCGCCGGTCTGCTCGGCGAACATTCGGTGGATCAATGGCGACTTGCTGTGGCCGATTGGGTTGCCGAACACGACATAGCGGTCCATCAGACAGCCGCCTTGGACACGGCAAGGCCCAGCCAGTCACGGTCCTGCAGGAAGTAGTCGGTGAGGCGCGCTTCTTCGCTGCCGGCCTCGGCCTTCCAGTCGTAGCTCCAGCGTACTTGCGGCGGCAGGGACATCAGGATGGACTCGGTACGGCCGCCCGATTGCAGGCCGAACAGGGTGCCACGGTCGTAGACCAGGTTGAACTCAACGTAGCGGCCACGCCGAAACTCCTGGAATTCACGCTGCTGCTCGGTGTAAGCGACGGCCTTGCGGCGTTGCACGATCGGCAGATAAGCGTCGATGTACGCATCGCCGATGGCGCGGATGAAGGCGAAGCAGGTGTCAAAGTCCCACTCATTCAAGTCATCGAAGAACAGGCCGCCGATGCCGCGTGGTTCGTTGCGGTGCTTGATGTGGAAGTAGGTATCGCACCAGGCCTTGTAGCGCGAGTACACGTCCGGTCCAAATGGCGCACAGGCCTGCTCGGCCACACGGTGCCAGTGGATGCAGTCTTCTTCGTTGCCGTAGTAAGGCGTAAGGTCGAAACCGCCGCCGAACCACCACACCGCCTCTTCGCCTTCTTTTTCAGCGATGAAAAAGCGAACGTTCGCGTGGGAAGTCGGTATGTGGGGATTGTGCGGGTGTATCACCAGCGACACGCCCAAGGCCTCAAAGCCACGACCCGCCAGCTCCGGACGATGCGCGCTGGCGGACGGTGGCAAACCGTTGCCAAACACGTGGGAAAAGTTGACGCCGCCTTTTTCGATCACCGAACCGTTTTCGATCACACGGGTGCGCCCACCGCCGCCGGCAGGCCGGGTCCAGGCGTCTTCGATAAAGCGAGTGTCCGTCTCGAAGGTTTCCAGGGCGCTGCAAATACGGTCTTGCAGGTCAAGCAGGTAGGCCTTTACAGCCTCGGTGCGGGTAGTCATGGCATCACCTTGAATCGGGCAAAGCTACGCGAGGCCATTGGGCGTCGGCGGCAAATGGGTGCACAGGATACCACTGCACCCGGTGGCGCCGCAGTTGACGAAGATCAAGCTTAGGAGTGGGATAGTGGGCTACGCGAATTCGACCCAAGGAGAAGGCAGATGGCAAAACGTATCCAGTTTAGCGCCCATGGCGGCCCCGAAGTGCTTGAGTATGTGGACTACACGCCGGTAGAGCCCGGCCCGCAGCAGGTTCGCGTGCGTAACGAGGCGATTGGCCTGAACTTCATCGACACCTATTTCCGCAGTGGCCTGTATGCGCCGCCGGCGCTGCCATCGGGATTGGGCGCAGAGGGCGCCGGTGTGGTCGACGCGGTCGGCAGCGAAGTCACTCAATTCAAGGTCGGCGACCGCGTGGCCTACGGCAGCGGCCCGCTGGGCGCCTACAGCCAACTGCATGTGCTGCCCGCCGCCAACCTGGTGCACCTGCCGGACGACATCAGCTTTGAACAAGCCGCCGGCGCCATGCTCAAGGGCCTGACCGTGCAGTACCTGCTGCGCCAGACCTATGAGCTGAAGGGCGGCGAAACCATCCTGTTCCATGCAGCGGCCGGTGGCGTCGGCTCCCTGGCCTGCCAATGGGCCAAGGCCCTGGGCGTTAAGTTGATCGGCACGGTCAGCTCGCCGGAAAAGGCCGCGCTGGCCAAATCTCTCGGTGCCTGGGAAACCATCGACTACAGCAAGGAAAACGTCGCACAGCGTGTGTTGGAATTGACCGACGGCAAAAAAGTGCCAGTGGTGTATGACGGCGTCGGCAAGGATACCTGGCTAACGTCGCTGGACAGCGTGGCGCCGCGTGGGCTGGTGGTGAGCTTCGGCAATGCGTCAGGCGCGGTGGATGGGGTGAACCTGGGGATCCTGGCGGCCAAGGGCTCGCTGTACGTCACCCGACCGACCTTGGCGACCTACGCGAACAACCCGCAGAACCTGCAGGCGATGGCGGATGACCTGTTCTCGATGATCAAGAGCGGCAAGGTGCGCATTGATATCAACCAGCGGTATGCGCTGGCGGAAGCGGCGAAGGCGCAGACAGAGTTGTCGGGGCGGAGGACTACTGGGTCGACCATTCTCCTGCCATAAGGCTATGGATCTCCAGGGTCAGTGAGGACCTCTTCGCGAGTAAGCCCGCGCCTACATTTGAATGGGTTCACAAATCAAAATGTGGGAGCGGGCTTGCTCGCGAAGGCCACAACTCGGTCTCAGGAAGGCCGCACCACTTCGCCCGTCACCAGATCGCGAATCAGGCTCGGGTTCTTGCGTCCACCCAAGGCACCACCCAACACCAGGTCTACCTGGCCACGGAAATACTGCTCCACGCGAATCCGCGAGCGTGCGGCCGGGCGGCCTTGTGGGTTGGCCGAGGTAGAAATCAACGGCCCCACCAGCGAACACAAGTCCCGCACCAGCGGATGGTCAGTCACCCGCAGCGCCACGGTGTCGTGCACACCCGTGACCCATTCCGGCAACAAGTCCTGATGGGGCACCAGCCAAGTGTTCGGCCCTGGCCAGGTGCTGGCCATGCGGTCGATCCAGTCCTGTGGGAAGTCTTCGAACAAAAAGTCGAACTGACGGATGTTGTCCGCCACCAGGATCAAGCCCTTGTCCACCGAACGGTTCTTGATGGCGAGCAAACGGTCCACTGCTTCTTCGTTCCACGGGTCGCAGCCCAGGCCCCAAACCGCTTCGGTTGGATAGGCAATCACCGCGCCTGCGCGAATTTCTCGTGCGGTTTCCAGCACACGCCACCGGTTGACCATTGTTCACTCTCCAGAATAAAGCTCTGCGCAGTTTACCGATCTTCCTTACAAAACCTAGCGGCGCGCAAGCCAGCGCCCGCTTTCGCAGATGACCTGGCCTTCCAGCTCCAGTTCGGTAAGCGTCGCCAGCACCTGGGACAACGGCCGTCCGCTGGCAATCGCCAGGGCCTCACTGGTGTGGGGCGCCGCGTGCAGCAGCGCCACCATCGGATGGACAACTGGCATCGGCGCCGGCCGCGACAGTGCCTGCCAACCACGTAAACCTTCCAGGATGTGCTCGATAGTCTCCACCAGTACCGCGCCATCGCGGATCAACTGATGACAGCCCTTGGCGCCAGGGTGATGGATCGAGCCCGGAATCGCATATACCTCTCGCCCCTGCTCCGCCGCCAGTTTCGCCGTGATCAGCGAGCCGCTGGCCATGCTGGCTTCCACCACCAGCACGCCCAGGGACAGGCCACTGATGATCCGGTTGCGTCGTGGAAAGTTACCTGCCTGGGGCGGCGCGTCCAGGGGAAACTCGGAAACCACGGCGCTACCTTGGTCAATCATCGCCTCCGCCAGCCGTCGGTTGCGTTGTGGATAAAAATTTTCGAGCCCAGTGCCGAGCACCCCGATCGTCTGGCCGCCCACATCCAATGCCGCCTGATGGGCAGCGCCGTCGATTCCTAAAGCCAAGCCACTGGTGATGACAAAACCAGCGCTTGCCAAACTACGAGAAAAGGCAGCCGCCGTGTCCATGCCGGGACGCGATGCACGACGGCTGCCAACCATCGCCAGTTGCGGTTTTTCCAGGATTGCAGGGTCACCGGCGACGAATAACAGAGGCGGTGCGTCATCAATCTGGGCAAGCAGTTCGGGGTAGTCCGGCTGGTCCCACATCAGCAATTGCTGGCCTGGGCACGCCAACCAGGCCAATGCCGCGCTGGCACCGTCGCGGATTTCATGGCTGCGCCGGGCATCGGCGCTGATGGCCGGTAGTCCAAGTGAACGCCAGGCACTGGCAGGCGCGCTAATGGCTTTTGAGGCAGAGCCGAACGCTTCGATCAACAAGCGAAAACGTTTCGGACCTAGTTCCGGCAGCCTGTGCAAGCGTAGTCGGGCCTCCAGTTCTGAGGGGGATATTTCGTGGTTGTTTGTCGGATACATCTGATCTTCCTTGACCGGAACAAGCTGTGGATAACTCTGTTGGTAACTTATTTAGCAGGCTATTTATTGTGTTTGATGGGCAGTCTCGAATCGGTCCATCACAGCCAGCGGTCGTGAGGCATTGAGGACCAGCCCGTAACTGAGTTTTTCGTAGGTGCGAAACACAAGCAGGGTGCCCGCGCGTTCATCAGGAAGTTTTGTCGAAGCACCCGTGAGGGTGTCGCGGACGGTGGCGCCGGTTTTGATCACACTGAGCAGTTGGCCCTCGACCAAGCCATCGCGACGCCCCTTGTTCAGAGTTATGGCATCGAGCACCCCAATCTGGGTGACGCCCTTGGGAATATCGATGATTTGTCCTTCAACGAAGGGCGCTGCTGGCGAGATCGCAAGGGCTGCCGGGTCGACGGGAGGTTGCACCCGTAGCAGGCGGTCACCGGGTCGCACCTCCTGGGTAACGCGCTGCACGGCCAAGGTGGTGAGGTCGCCAGCGGTGACGAAACGGGCGGTGCCGATATCGTAGGCGTTGATCCCCAACAGCTCTCGGGTTTGCGGGTCGGTGTAGGCCTTGCCGCGTCGGAAGATTCCGTAAATGGGCTGGGAAGGGTCCAGATTACCCCTCGCATGCACCCGCTCGTCATTGGCGCCAAGCACCCTGCCAGCATCGGCAGCCACAATGTACGGCGCATTATCCAGATCCTGGGGCGTATCAAGAATGCGGTTATGCAGTAAGAAGCGCTGGATGGCCTGTTGCGACAGTGGGTCCAGACGCTGGGCGGGAGGGGGCAGCAGGGCCATGGAAAACGGGGCCCACAGCAGCAAGACGAGTAGCGATTTCCTCATGGGGTGAATCTCCTTTATTATGTGCGTTCGCGTGAAAACAGCTTGGCCTTCGCGGCTTTTAAGGGTTTCACACCGGTCGTGTGGGTCCATCCCAACGCCCATTTGCCTCTACCTCACATGTGCAGCAATTACGCTTATGGCTATTTTGAACATCCTCGAATTCCCCGACTCGCGCCTGCGCACGATCGCCAAACCGGTGGCCGTAGTGGACGACAAGGTTCGTCAGTTGGTCGATGACATGTTTGAAACAATGTATGAAGCCCCGGGTATCGGCCTCGCCGCGACCCAGGTCAACGTTCATCAGCGCATCGTGGTCATGGACCTGTCGGAAGATCGCAGCGAACCGATGGTGTATATCAACCCGGAGTTCGAACCGCTGACCGACGAGATGGGCGAGTACCAGGAAGGCTGCCTCTCCGTGCCGGAGTTCTACGAGAACGTCGAGCGCCCGCTGCGCGTGAAGATCAAGGCCCTGGACCGCGACGGCAAGCCGTTCGAGCTGGTTGCCGAAGGCTTGCTGGCGGTGTGCATCCAGCACGAATGCGACCACCTCAACGGCAAGTTGTTTGTCGATTACCTGTCCACGCTCAAGCGCGACCGGATCAAGAAGAAGCTGGAAAAAAAGCATCGCCAGCAAGCTTGATGCCCTCCTTCCAAAGGCTTGCTGCGGCAAGCCTTTTTCTTTTGTGACTGCTTTTAACCGAGACCTCCCATGACCGAGCCACTGCGCATTGTTTTTGCCGGCACGCCTGAATTTGCCGCCGAACACCTCAAGGCCCTGCTTGCCAGCCCTTATGACATCGTCGCGGTGTACACCCAGCCGGATCGCCCCGCCGGTCGTGGGCAAAAATTGATGCCGAGCCCGGTCAAGCAACTGGCGCTGGAGCACAACATTCCCGTGCTGCAACCGCCGACCCTGCGCAACGCCGAAGCCCAGGCCGAACTGGCGGCCCTGAAGCCGGACCTGTTGGTAGTCGTTGCTTATGGCTTGATCCTGCCTCAGGCAGTGCTGGATATCCCGAGCCTGGGTTGCATCAACAGCCATGCCTCTCTGCTGCCACGCTGGCGCGGTGCGGCGCCGATCCAGCGCGCCGTGGAAGCTGGCGACAGCGAAAGCGGCGTGACCGTGATGCGCATGGAAGCAGGCCTGGACACAGGCCCTATGTTGCTCAAGGTCACCACCCCGATCACCGCCCAGGACACTGGCGGCAGCCTGCATGACCGCCTTGCCGAGCTTGGCCCGCCCGCTGTCATCCAGGCCATCGCCGGTCTGGCTGTCGGCACTCTGGAAGGTGAAGTGCAGGACCACAGCCTGGCCACCTACGCCCACAAGTTGAACAAAGACGAAGCGCGCATCGACTGGAGCCGCCCAGCCGTGGAGCTGGAGCGCCTGGTGCGCGCCTTCAACCCTTGGCCGATCTGTCATAGCACACTCAACGGCGAAGCCATGAAAGTGCTGGCCGCCACCTTGGCCGACGGAAAAGGCGCTCCCGGTGAGATTATCGGCGCCAGCAAGGACGGCCTGTTGGTTGCCTGCGGTGAACAGGCGTTGTGTCTGACCCGTCTGCAATTGCCCGGCGGCAAAGCGCTTAATTTCAGCGATTTGTTCAACAGCCGTCGTGAGAAATTCGCCATGGGCACCCTCCTCGGGGCCGCCCAATGAACCCACGTCTGGCCGCCGCCAAGGCTCTCGCCGCCGTCCTGAATGGCAAGGCTTCGCTGAACAGTTCGTTGCCAACCCAACTGGACAAGGTTGAAGACCGCGATCGCGGTTTCACCCAGGACCTGGCCTTTGGCACGGCACGCTGGCAGCCACGCTTGTCGGCGCTGGCGACCAAGTTGCTGCAGAAGCCGTTCAAGGGGGCCGACGCGGATGTCGAGGCGCTGCTGCTGGTGGGCCTTTATCAACTGCTCTACACCCGCGTGCCCGCTCACGCCGCTATCAGCGAAACGGTCGGGTGCGCCGACAAACTGAAAAAACCCTGGGCCAAGGCCCTGCTCAACGCCGTGCTGCGCCGCGCCCAACGCGAAAGCGAAGCGCTGCTGGCCGAGTTGGAACATGACCCGGTTGTGCGCACCGCCCATCCGCGCTGGCTGCAAAAATCCCTGAAGGCGTTCTGGCCTGAGCAATGGGAAGCCATCTGCGCGGCGAACAATGCGCACCCGCCGATGATCTTGCGGGTCAACCGTCGTCATCACAGCCGTGATGCGTACCTGCAATTGCTCACCGACGCCGGTAACAACGCCACACCGTGCGTGTACAGCATCGACGGCATCGTGCTCGAAGCCGCCACTGATGTGCGCAGCCTGCCGGGCTTTGCCGAGGGCTGGATCAGCGTGCAGGATGAAGCCGCGCAACTGGCCGCCGACCTGCTCGACCTGGCACCGGGTCAACGTGTGCTCGACGCCTGCTGTGCGCCGGGCGGAAAGACATGTCACATCCTGGAAGTCGAAAAAGACCTGGCCGGTGTGGTCGCCGTCGACCTGGAAGCCAAGCGCCTGGTGCGCGTGCGCGAGAACCTGGCGCGCCTGGGTCTCAGCGCCGAGCTTATCGCCGCCGACGGCCGTGACACCGCCACCTGGTGGGACGGCAAACTGTTCCAGCGCATCCTGCTCGATGCACCGTGTTCCGCCACCGGCGTAATCCGCCGCCACCCGGACATCAAGCTCACCCGCCAACCCGACGACATCGCCGCATTGGCCGTGCTGCAAGGCGAGCTGCTCGACGCGATGTGGCCGACTCTGGAAGTCGGCGGCATCCTGCTCTACGCCACCTGTTCCACCTTGCCGACCGAGAACACCGAGGTGATCCAAGCCTTCCTCGCCCGCACCAGCGGTGCCCGGGAGCTGGACCTCGCCACCACGGCCGGCATCAAGCAGCCCCACGGCCGCCAATTGCTCGCGCAAGAAGGCGGACACGATGGCTTCTACTACGCCAAACTGATCAAGATCGCCGCCGCGCGCGGCTGAATGGTTTTAAGGGAGTGACCGGATGAAAATCATCATCCTTGGGGCAGGGCAGGTCGGCGGTACGCTGGCCGAACATTTGGCCAGCGAAGCCAACGACATCACTGTGGTCGACACCGATGCCGAGCGCCTGCGCAACCTTGGCGACCGCCTCGACATCCGTACCGTACAAGGCCGCGCATCGTTCCCGACGGTATTGCGCCAGGCCGGTGCCGACGATGCTGACATGCTGGTGGCCGTGACCAACAGCGACGAAACCAACATGGTCGCCTGCCAGGTCGCCCATACCCTGTTCCACACCCCGACCAAAATCGCCCGCGTGCGCGAAGCGGCCTACCTGACCCGCGCCGGGCTGTTCGACAACGACGCGATTCCCGTCGACGTGCTGATCAGCCCGGAACAAGTGGTGACCCACTACATCAAGCGCCTGATCGAAATTCCCGGTGCCTTGCAGGTGATCGACTTTGCCGGCGGCAAGGCGCAACTGGTCGCGGTGAAGGCCTACTACGGCGGCCCGCTGGTGGGCCAGCAACTGCGCCAACTGCGCGAGCACATGCCGAATGTGGAAACCCGCGTAGCGGCGATTTTCCGGCGTGACCGCCCGATCCTGCCCCAGGGCGATACAGTGATCGAGGCCGACGACGAAGTGTTTTTCATCGCCGCCAAGGCGAATATTCGCGCGGTCATGAGCGAAATGCGCCGCCTCGACGAGACCTACAAGCGCATCGTCATCGCGGGTGGTGGGCAGATTGGCGAACGCTTGGCCGAAGCCATCGAAAGCCGTTATCAGGTGAAGATCATCGAGATGAGTCCGGCACGTTGCCGGCATTTGTCTGACACTCTCGACAGCACCGTCGTACTGCAAGGCAGCGCTTCGGACCGCGACCTGCTGATGGAGGAGAACATCGCCGATGCGGATATTTTCCTGGCCCTGACCAACGATGACGAAGCCAACATCATGTCGTCGTTGCTGGCCAAGCGGCTGGGGGCGAAGAAGGTGATGACCATCATCAACAATCCCGCCTACGTGGACCTGATCCAGGGCGGCGATATCGACATCGCCATCAGCCCGCAGTTGGCCACCATCGGCACCCTGCTGGCCCACGTGCGCCGTGGCGATATCGTCAGCGTGCACTCCCTGCGCCGGGGCGCGGCGGAAGCCATTGAGGCGATTGCCCATGGTGACTCGAAGTCGAGCAAGGTGATCGGCAAGGCCATCCGCGATATCGGCTTGCCACCGGGCACCACCATTGGCGCGATCATTCGTGATGAAGAGGTGATCATTGCCCACGACGATACGGTGATCGAAACCGGTGACCATGTGATTCTGTTTCTGGTGGACAAGAAACATATCCGCGATGTGGAGAAACTGTTCCACGTGGGGTTGAGCTTTTTCTGATTAAGCGGAGAGAACCGATGCTGGAGTCCCTGGAAAAAATGCTCGCCAAGGGTGTGGATAATTCCCTGCTACGGTTTGGTCTGGGCAAGGGTTATCTGGACTTGAGGGACAACGCCAAGGCGGCGGAGCATCTGCAGAAGTGCGTCGAGTTCGATCCGAAGTATTCGGCGGCATGGAAGTTGTTGGGTAAAGCGCAGCTGGGGCTGGAAGATCGTGCAGCGGCGCGGCTGGCGTGGGAGAGGGGCATCGAGGCGGCCCAGGCCCATGGCGACAAACAGGCCGAAAAAGAGATGGCGGTGTTTCTGAAGAAACTCGACCGCCAGGCTTAAGCGGATCCAAATGTGGGAGCAAGCCTGCTCCCACACTGGTTTTGCGTCGACCTTAAGTCAGTCGCGAATCAATACCACCGCTCTTCACCCGGCGGGCGTTTCTTGAAGCGCTTCATGCTCCACATGTACTGGCTCGGATAAGCCCCGACATACCGCTCCACCACCTTGCTCATCGCCGCGCAGGACGTGGCGGTGTCGGTGCTGTACATGTCTTCCGGTGCCGCTTCCAAAATCACTTTGTAACCCGAACCGTCCGGCAGCCGCAGCGCATGCAGGAACACACCCACCGCCTTGTGGCCCGCCAGCATGTTCGGCACGAATTTGCTGGTCAGCGCCTGGGTGGCAAAGAACGGCACGAAGATCCCGGCCGATTCCGCCGGCTCCGGGTCGGCAGGAATACCCACCTGTCCGCCCTTGCGCACTTCCTTGATCACGCTGAGGATGCCTTCCTTGGTCGACGCCGCCACCCGGTTGCCCAGTTGCACGCGTTGCCTGCGCAGCAATTCGTCCACCGCCTTGAGCTTGGGCGGGCGGTAAAAAATAATTGGTTTGCATTGGCTGCAATAGAAGTGGTTCAACACTTCCCAGTTGCCCAGGTGGCTGGTGATGCCGACCACGCCTTTGCCCGAAGCCAGGGCTTCGTGCAGCACTTCCAGGCCTTCGACTTCACGCACCAGGTCGATGGAGCGCTGGGCCGGCCAGATCCAGGCGCAGGCGCTTTCGGTCAGGGACTTGCCGATGTCCATCAGGCTGCGGCCGACCAGCGCTTCGCGCTCAGCGGGGTCCATGTCCGGGAAACATTTGGAGAGGTTGATCCGCACGGTATCGCGGGAACGGTTGGGGGTTTTCCACATGATCCAGCCAATGGCCGTGCCGACGGCCTGGACAGCGCGCCATGGCAGCAGGGCAAACAGCCGGAGAGCGCCTACCAGCAAGGCGCCTTTAAACTTTTCCACAGGTCACTCCTGATCGTGTGTGGTGCGCAAAGTCGGCATTCTAACCGGCGTTGGCCAAGTCCGCGTAACGGTCGCAGTCCTGAGTGTGGTCCATGACCATGCCCGAAGCCTGCATGAAGGCGTAGCAAATGGTTGGCCCGACGAAGGTGAAACCGGCTTTTTTCAGGGCTTTGCTCATGGCTTCAGCCTCCGGTGTAATCGCCGGCACTTCGCTGCGGTCCTTGAAGTGATTGACCTTGGGCCTGCCGCCAACGAAGGACCAGAGCAACCCCACCGGGTCCTCCAGTGCCAGCCAGGCGGCGGCATTGCGCCGGGCGGCATTGAGTTTCAGGCGATTGCGCACGATGCCCGGATCCTGC
This sequence comes from Pseudomonas sp. HN11, assembly GCF_021390155.1. Classification (NCBI taxonomy): domain Bacteria; kingdom Pseudomonadati; phylum Pseudomonadota; class Gammaproteobacteria; order Pseudomonadales; family Pseudomonadaceae; genus Pseudomonas; species Pseudomonas sp. HN11. Next base: position 14,625 of record NZ_CP089985.1, on the reverse strand, counting down.
ATCAACGCTTCGATCTCTTCATCGGTAAGACGCGCCAACCGTTGTGCATCAAAACCAAACAAGACCTTTCGATAATGCTCGCGTTTGCGTAAAACGGTGATCCAGGAAAGGCCCGCCTGGAACCCTTCGAGCAAAAGCAACTCGAACAAACCCTGCGCATCGCGCAGCGGCGTTCCCCACTCCTGATCGTGATAAGCCATGTACAGCGGATCTTCAGAACACCAAAAGCAGCGTGGCATAAGGCTCCAGGGAGTGGTGGCGGGGCCGAATCGGGTATACTCCCGCTCTTTAAATCGCAGCCCAAGTAACAGGTGAATTTCGTGAGCCAGCCTACGCCAGCCGTGCGTACCTTCCAAGACTTGATCCTCGCCCTCCAGCAATACTGGGCCGAGCAAGGTTGTGTGGTACTTCAGCCCTACGATATGGAAGTAGGCGCCGGCACTTTCCACACCGCTACATTCCTGCGGGCCATCGGCCCGGAAACCTGGAACGCCGCTTATGTGCAGCCCAGTCGTCGCCCGACTGACGGCCGCTACGGCGAAAACCCGAACCGTCTGCAGCACTACTACCAGTTCCAGGTGGTACTGAAGCCGAACCCGGACAACTTCCAGGAACTGTACCTGGGCTCGCTCAAGCACGTGGGCCTGGACCCACTGGTCCACGATATCCGTTTCGTCGAAGACAACTGGGAATCGCCGACCCTGGGCGCCTGGGGCCTGGGCTGGGAAGTCTGGCTCAACGGCATGGAAGTCACTCAGTTCACGTACTTCCAGCAAGCGGGTGGCATCGAGTGCTACCCGGTGACCGGCGAAATCACCTACGGCCTTGAGCGCTTGGCCATGTACCTGCAAGGCGTGGACTCGGTCTACGACCTGGTATGGGCAGACGGCCCATTCGGCAAAGTCACCTATGGCGATGTGTTCCACCAGAACGAAGTGGAGCAGTCTACTTACAACTTCGAACACGCCAACGTCGACAAGCTGTTCGAACTGTTCGACTTTTATGAAAGCGAAGCCAAGCGCCTGATCGAACTGGACCAGCCGCTGCCGTTGCCAAGCTATGAAATGGTGTTGAAGGCGTCCCATACCTTCAACCTGCTGGATGCGCGCCGTGCCATCTCGGTAACCGCGCGCCAGCAATACATCCTGCGTGTACGCACCCTGGCGCGTTCCGTCGCCCAAGCCTACCTGCTGGCTCGCGCCAAGCTGGGCTTCCCGATGGCAACCCCGGACCTGCGTGATGAAGTGTTGGCTAAGCTGGAGGCTGCACAATGAGTGCTCAAGATTTCCTGGTTGAACTGGGCACCGAAGAGCTGCCACCCAAGGCACTGAACACCCTGGCCGACGCGTTCCTGGCCGGTATCGAAAAAGGCCTGCAGACTGCTGGCCTTAAGTTCGAAGCGAAGAAAGTCTACGCCGCGCCACGTCGCCTGGCCGTGTTACTGACCGCGCTGGAAACCCAGCAGCCGGACCGCAGCATCAACCTCGACGGCCCACCGCGCCAGGCGGCTTTCGACGCCGAAGGCAATCCGACTCAAGCCGCACTGGGCTTCGCCAAGAAGTGCGGCGTAGAGCTGAGCGAGATCGACCAGAGCGGCCCGAAACTGCGTTTCAGCCAGGTCATCACCGGCAAGCCGACCGCCAGCCTGTTGCCGACCATCGTCGAAGATTCGTTGAACGACCTACCGATCCCGAAGCGCATGCGCTGGGGTGCTCGCAAGGAAGAATTCGTACGTCCGACCCAGTGGCTGGTGATGTTGCTCGGTGACCAGGTCATCGACTGCACCATCCTCGCCCAGAAAGCCGGTCGTGATTCCCGTGGCCACCGCTTCCATCACCCGCAAGCTGTACGCATCACTTCGCCGGCCAACTACGCCGCCGACCTGCGTGCTGCTTACGTGCTGGCCGATGCCAACGAACGTCGCGAGCTGATCAGCAAACGCACCGAAGAGCTGGCTCGTCTTCAAGAAGGCACCGCCATCGTGCCGCCAAGCCTGCTCGACGAAGTGACCGCGCTGGTCGAATGGCCGGTGCCGCTGGTGTGCTCGTTCGAAGAACGTTTCCTCGACGTGCCGCAAGAAGCCCTCATCACCACCATGCAGGACAACCAGAAGTATTTCTGCCTGTTGGACGTGGACGGTAAGTTGCTGCCGCGCTTTATCACCGTGGCCAACATCGAAAGCAAGGACCCGCAGCAGATCATCGCCGGTAACGAGAAAGTCGTTCGTCCGCGCCTGACCGACGCCGAGTTCTTCTTCAAGCAAGACAAGAAGCAGAAGCTGGAAGAGTTCAACCTGCGCCTGCAGAACGTGGTGTTCCAGGAAAAACTCGGCAGCGTCTACGACAAGGCCGTACGGGTCTCCAAGCTGGCCGCCTACATTGCGCCACGCATTGGCGGTGATTCCGCCTGGGCTGCGCGTGCGGGCCTGCTGTCCAAGTGCGACCTGGCCACCGAGATGGTTGGCGAGTTCCCGGAGATGCAGGGTGTTGCCGGCTACTATTACGCCCTCAACGACGGCGAACCGGATGATGTGGCCCTGGCGCTGAACGAGCAGTACATGCCACGCGGTGCCGGTGCTGAGCTGCCAAGCACCTTGACCGGTGCAGCCGTGGCCATCGCCGACAAGCTGGATACCCTTGTGGGTATCTTCGGTATCGGCATGTTGCCCACCGGCAGCAAAGACCCGTACGCCCTGCGCCGTGCGGCCCTGGGCGTGCTGCGTATCCTGATCGACAAGAAGCTGGACCTCGACCTGACCCAGGCCGTGGTATTCGCTGTCGGCCAGTTTGGCGCCAAGGTCAAGCAAGCCGGCCTGGCCGAGCAAGTGCTGGAGTTCGTGTTCGACCGCCTGCGTGCGCGTTATGAAGACGAGGGCGTGGACGTGTCGGTGTACCTGTCGGTACGTGCCCTGCAGCCGGGTTCTGCGCTGGACTTCGACCAGCGCGTACAAGCCGTGCAGGCCTTCCGCAAATTGCCGGAAGCCGACGCCCTGGCCGCCGTGAACAAGCGCGTGTCGAACCTGCTGAGCAAGGCCGAAGGCCTGGGCAATGCCGACGTCGACCCTGGCCTGTTCGCCGACGCCAAGGAGTTCTCGCTGAACTCGGCCATCGCCAAGGCTGAAAACGCGGTGAAGCCGCTGATCGCTGAGCGTAACTACGCTGAAGCATTGGCGCGCCTGGCGACCTTGCGCGAGCCGGTGGATGCGTTCTTTGAAGCGGTGATGATCAATGCCGACGATGCCGGCGTGCGGAAAAACCGCTACGCCATGCTGGCGCGTCTACGCGGTTTGTTCGTCAATATCGCTGACATTTCGACGCTGAGCTGACCATGTTGAAACTGCTGATTCTCGATCGGGACGGGGTGATCAATTACGACTCCGACGCTTACATCAAGTCGGTGGCGGAATGGATTCCACTGCCCGGCTCGATCGAGGCCATCGCGCAGTTGAGCAAAGCCGGCTGGACGGTGGCCATCGCCACCAACCAGTCCGGTATCGCCCGTGGTTACTACGACCTCGTCACCCTGGACGCCATGCACGCGCGCTTGCGCACATTGGTGGCCGAACAGGGCGGTGAGGTGGGGTTGGTGGTGTACTGCCCCCACGGTCCGGATGAGGGCTGCGATTGCCGCAAACCCAAGCCTGGCATGTTGAAAACCATTGCAGAACATTACAAGGTGCCCTTGGCTGGGATATGGTTCGTCGGGGACAGCCTCGGTGACCTGGAGGCGGCCAAAGCCGTCGACTCTCAGCCAGTTTTGGTTAAGACCGGAAAAGGCGAAAAGACCCTGGCGAAAAACCTGCCGGTAGGCACCTTGATTTTTGACGATCTAGCGGCCGTTGCCGCAGAACTTATCAACAACTAGCCGCCCTCGACTTCCTGAACAAGGATTGCTCGGGAGTGCGCTTTTAGCAGGCGGGCATTGTCCCGCAACGGTAAATGCCGCCATGTCGATCTTGCAGGCCATCAGAACCTTTTTCTTTTACCTGCTGCTGGGCACCAGTTCGTTTCTCTGGTGCACCCTGAGCTTTTTTATTGCGCCCTTCCTGCCGTTCAAGACGCGCTATCGCTTTATCAACGTTTATTGGTGTCGCTGCGCGTTGTGGCTGACCAAGGTGTTCCTGAACATCCGTTTCGAGGTCAAAGGTGCTGAAAATGTGCCGGACCAGCCCTGTGTGATTCTGTCGAACCATCAGAGCACCTGGGAGACGTTCTTTCTCTCGGCGTATTTCTCGCCGTTGAGCCAAGTGCTCAAGCGCGAGTTGCTGTATGTGCCGTTCTTCGGCTGGGCCATGGCCATGTTGCGTCCGATCGCCATCGACCGTGATAACCCCAAGGCCGCGCTCAAGCACGTGGCCAAGAAGGGCGACGAGCTGCTCAAGGATGGTGTTTGGGTGCTGATCTTTCCGGAAGGTACACGTGTGCCCTACGGCACGGTAGGCAAGTTCTCACGCGGTGGTACAGCGTTGGCGGTCAATGCGCACCTACCGGTGCTCCCGATTGCGCATAACGCAGGTAAGTTCTGGCCGAAGACGGGCTGGGCCAAGCGCGAAGGCACCATCACCGTGGTAATCGGGGAACCTATGTACGCCGACGGTGAAGGACCACGTGCCATTGCAGCGCTGAATGACCGTGCCCAGGCATGGAATGAAGCACAACAAAGAGCCATGGGTTCGCTGCCGCCGAAGCCTGTTGTGGTCGATACACCGGCCATCTGAACATCTGTGGATAACCTGTGTACGGTTTGTTGGCGAATCGCCTTTTTTACCTTATAAGTTACTGATTTAACTGCATATTTCCCAAACTCATAAAATCGCGGAAAAGGTGCATAAGTTTTTTCCGCATAAAAAAACCGGTCCTTGCGACCGGTTTTTTATGCACAGCGGAAAAGTACGTTTTTTAGTCTTCCAACAACGGCAGTTGAAGGCTGAATGTGGTGCCCTTACCCGCCACGCTTTCGCAACTGATGCGCCCGCCGTGGCGCTCAACCACGGCCTTGACCATCGTCAATCCCAACCCAAGGCCTTCGCTGCCCTGAGCTGAATCGAAGCGACGGTATTGGCTGAACAGCTCAGGCAAGTCCTCTGCGGCAATCCCAGGGCCCTGGTCGCTGATACGACATTCCAACCAGCCTTGCTCGCTACTATGCCCCAACCTGACAGTCGTCCCGGCAGGCGAGTACTTGATCGCGTTTTCCAGCACGTTAAACAATGCACGGGTGAGCATCGACTGATCAGCCGAGACCATACCTTCGTCAGCTTCATCCAAGTCGTGGACCAAATGAATCCCCTTAAGCTGGGCAATCAGAGCCACTTGGTCAAAGGCATCCATGACCAACATGGCGAACAGCGTCTGCTGGAACTGGTAACCATCAGCCTCAGCCTTCGCCAGTTGCACAAAAGACTCGGTGAGGCCCAGGGCACGGCGAACCTGCTGTTCGATCTGGGCAAAGACCGCAGACTCGCCGTTGTGCACATCCAGCAGCGCAAGGATCGCTGAATGGGGTGCGCGCAGGTCGTGAGAGAGGAACCGCAACATGGTCTCGCGGTGTTGCTGGGCTTCGCGCTCCTTACTCAGATCCGTCAGGCTGAGCAGCCAACCGAGGGCGACATCGCCTTCAGCGGGCAGCAAGGGCGCAAGCTCCATTCGCAGGCTGCGTTGGTGGATGTCCCGGAATTCCACAAGATCCAGTACTGAGAGGGCAGGGCGCACGCCGTTGTGCAGCGGCGGGTAGCCCAGATCGGCCAACTGCTCCAGCAGGTTATAGGTAACCAACTCATTACCGAATACTTCCCGTGCAATGCGGTTGGCCAGCAGAATATTGCCACTTGTGTCGGTAATCAGCGTAGCCACTGGCAGGCACTCCAGGCCATCGGCCATAAAGCGCCGTGTGTCACGGGTACGGCTTACGGCTTGCTCCAGGGCAAAGATACGTGCCTGGAGCACGTCGCCCTTGCTGGCGGGTGCACGGCGGCGTTCGGGCAGGACTTTGGGTTCGTTGTCCAGACGTGCCAGTTCCCAGCCGAAGTAGGCGAGGATCACACTGAGACGGCGCCAGTTCCAGATCAGATAACTGAGCAGCAAGCCGATCAGGCAGGCCGCAGGTGACCACCAGTGACCCAAGCGCAGCAACGCCAACGAACCGAGCAACGCAACGGCCATGCAGCCAAGGGTCATCCACAACGCGTAGCGCGGACGATAGAGCAACAGACCCAGTAGTAACGCCACCAGCGAGGTTGCCATCAAGGCCGCGAGCCAGCTTGGCAAATCAACGATGCTGCGACCTTGTAGCAAACCATTGAGCACGTTGGCCTGTATCTCCAAACCCGCTGTGGTGCCAACCGTGGAAGACAGAGGCGTGACGAAACGTTCGCCCATGCCTGAAGCCGTCGAGCCGACTAGAATCAAGCGGTTACGTAGCAGCTCGGGAGCGACTTCACCACGTAGGACGCTGACATAGGACACACTGGAGAAATGCGTGTGTGACGCGATAAAGGGGATACGAATGGCATGTTCGCGATGCCAATGCGGTGTGACCGATGGCAGAGGTACACCCGGCATCTCAGACAGCCCGCCACTCATTTCATAGCCCAACCAAGCCAATTGCGGCGCCATGGTATCGGCCGGGCCCTCTCGCAGGTAGAGGCTGCGGACCACGCCATCGCTGTCCGCTTCAACATTGATGTGGCCCACGCCTTTGGCGCATTTGAGCAGCGGCATCATTTGTGCGTCCGGTTGGCTGTAATTCGCAGCACCTTCACGCACCAGAGGCAGAAAAACATTGCCAGCGTTGCAGACCGCCTCGGCCAAGCGTTTGTCATTGATGGGGTCACCGGGCTCACTGGAGATCACATCGAACAGAATGCCCGTGGGTTGTGCGGCGCTCAGGCGGTCGATCAGGTCGGCATGCAAGCTGCGTGGCCAAGGCCAACGGCCAAGCTTTTTCAGGCTGGAGTCATCTATCGTCACCAGCAGGATGCGTGGATCGACTGGCAGTGGTGTGAGGCGACGCAGGCTGTCGTACAGCGGATGGTTCAAGGCCAGACCCGTGCTCAGCGACAGGTAGGCGGTGATAGGCAGCAGCAGCAGACCTATCCACAACCACTCGCGCACCAAGCCGTGGAACAGGCGCTGAGCATGGGTGGGTTGACGTTTTTCGGTTTTGCCCCAGAGCATCATTGGTCAGCATACCTGGGCAGTGGGTGGGTAGTAGAAGATGTCATAGACCCGGTTACTTCCTCAATGCCATTTTCGTCGAAGGCCGACAGGCCGAGGCATTGAGCCCAGTGAAGCTTATTTTCGGCGTGCTGGAAAAGTTTTCCGGCTTGATGATCATAAAGGCTTTCTCAGTGCATACCCTCCTGATCAATACCGCACGGGAGTTTATGGCAACGCATGCGTCAGCTCATCCTTTTCCTTAGGGTCAGGAGCCGGTATCTTTCCCACAGTGGTATCGAGGACTTTCAATGGGTTAACCGCTCATTGATCCCAGCGTATAGAGAGATCCGAGGGGTCGATAAATCTGCGCACAATTCTTCAGATTCAACGACCGGCCGACGGCTGCCGTACTTTTCTAATGAAGGACCCACCCATGCGTGTCGCAATACTGGATGACGAACCCGCCGAACTGCGCCGGGTGGAACAGACACTGCGACAAATCCCGAGCACCGCCGAACAGCCCTGGACCCTGCATTGCTTCGAACGCGGTGAAGACCTGCTGCGCCAACTGCGCCGGGAAACCTTCGACTTGCTGATACTTGACTGGCAACTGCCAGATATCAGCGGCATCGCATTGTTGCGCTGGGCCCGCGAACACATGGAATCCCCACCGGCCGTCATCATGCTCACCAGCCGTGATGCCGAGAGCGACATCGTCACCGCGCTCAACAGTGGCGCGGATGATTACGTCAGCAAACCTTTTCGTCCAAATGAATTAAAGGCACGGGTCACTGCGGTGCTGCGTCGGCATGGCCTTCAGAAATCCGCCAACCATGAAGTGCAGAGTTTCAATGACTTGACCTTTGATGATGCAGAGCTGACCGTGACCCGCGCAGGAAAGCCAATCAACCTCACGGAACGTGAGTACCGTCTGGCTAGTTGCCTTTTTGCCAACCTCGCGCGGCCACTGTCTCGCGAGTACCTCTACGAGCGATTCTGGACCCATGAAGAAATGGTGTCGTCGCGGCCGCTGGATACACATATCTACCGGCTAAGAAACAAACTGGGTCTGACCGCGGATCGGGGTTGGCAGTTGTTGACCATCTATGGGTATGGCTACCGGTTGGAGAGTGTGGCGTCCGCTTCTGAAGGCTAATACATTGATGTTCCACGTGGAGCATTTTTAAAATCACGATTTTCTACCCATAAAAAAGGCCAACGTTTAAGCGTTGGCCTTTTTGGGTTGGCGGGCTTAACCAGGATCAGAAGTCCAAGTTGGAAACCGCCAGGGCATTGCTCTCGATGAAGTCACGACGAGGCTCAACCGCATCACCCATCAGGGTGTTGAAGATCTGGTCCGCGCCAATGGCGTCTTCGATGGTCACACGCAGCATGCGACGCTGTGCTGGGTCCATAGTGGTTTCCCACAACTGATCCGGGTTCATTTCACCCAGACCTTTGTATCGCTGGATGGTGTGCCGCTTGGTGCTTTCCGCCATCAACCAGTCGAGGGCTTCCTTGAACTCCTTGACCTGCTTCTTGCGTTCGCCACGCTGAATATAAGCGCCGTCGTCCAACAAGGTGCTCAGTTGCGCCCCCAGAGTGACCACGGTCTTGTAGTCATTGCTGCCGAAGAAATCACGGTTGAAGGTAACGTAGTTCGACAAGCCGTGAGAGATCAGTTCGACCTCTGGCAGCCACACATTACGTTCACGGTCTTCACGCAGGCTGGCTTTGTACACCAGGCCAGACTTCTCGACGGTACGCAGGCGCACCTCGTATTGAGCCAGCCAATCCTGCATCGCTGCGTGGTCGCCCAGCTGCTCCAGGCTGACGGCCGGCAGGTAGATGAAGTGCTCGGTCAGCTCCTGAGGGTACAGGCGCGACAGACGCTTGAGGGTCTTCATCACCATGCGGAAGTCGTTTACCAGACGCTCCAGCGACTCACCAGAAATACCCGGTGCTTCGTCATTCAAGTGCAGGCTGGCATCTTCCAGGGCCGACTGCGTCATGTATTCTTCCATGGCGTCGTCGTCTTTGATGTATTGCTCCTGCTTGCCTTTTTTCACTTTGTACAAAGGCGGCTGAGCGATGTAGATGTAGCCACGCTCGATCAGCTCCGGCAATTGACGGAAGAAGAAGGTCAGCAGCAGGGTGCGGATGTGCGAACCGTCGACGTCAGCATCGGTCATGATGATGATGTTGTGGTAGCGCAGCTTATCGATGTTGTACTCGTCACGACCGATACCGCAGCCCAACGCCGTGATCAAGGTGCCGACTTCCTGGGAGGAAATCATCTTGTCGAAGCGGGCTTTCTCGACGTTGAGGATCTTACCTTTCAACGGCAGAATGGCCTGGGTGCGACGGTTACGACCCTGCTTGGCGGAACCGCCAGCAGAGTCACCTTCCACCAGGTACAGTTCGGAGAGGGCAGGGTCCTTCTCTTGGCAGTCAGCCAGTTTGCCTGGCAGGCCGGCGATATCCAACGCGCCTTTACGGCGAGTCATCTCACGGGCCTTACGCGCCGCTTCACGGGCACGCGCAGCGTCAATCATCTTGCCGACGACCAACTTGGCTTCGTTCGGGTTCTCCAGCAGGAAGTCGGAGAAGTACTTGCCCATCTCCTGTTCCACTGCAGTCTTCACTTCGGAAGACACCAGCTTGTCTTTGGTCTGGGAGCTGAACTTCGGATCCGGTACTTTCACCGAGATAATCGCTGTCAGGCCTTCGCGTGCATCGTCACCGGTAGTGGCGACTTTATGTTTTTTGGCCAGGCCTTCGGCTTCGATGTAGGTGTTCAGGTTACGCGTCAGTGCGGAACGGAAACCCACCAAGTGAGTACCGCCGTCGCGCTGAGGAATGTTGTTGGTGAAGCACAGCAGGTTTTCGTTGAAGCTGTCGTTCCACTGCAGGGCGATTTCCACGCCGATGCCGTCTTCACGCTGGATGTTGAAGTGGAACACCTGGTTTACCGCAGTCTTGTTGGTGTTCAGGTATTCAACGAACGCACGCAGGCCGCCTTCGTACTTGAACAGCTCTTCCTTGCCGCTACGCTCGTCCTTGAGGACGATACCTACACCAGAGTTCAGGAAGGACAGTTCACGAATCCGCTTGGCCAGTATGTCCCAGCTGAAGTGGATATTCTTGAAGGTTTCAGCCGATGGCTTGAAGTGGATCTGCGTACCGGTGGTTTCACTGTCGCCGACGATTTTCATCGGCTCTTTTGGAACACCGTGGACGTAGGTCTGCTCCCAGATCTTGCCACTGCGGCGCACCGTCAGGATCAGCTCTTCGGAAAGAGCGTTCACTACCGAAACCCCCACACCGTGCAAACCGCCGGAGACTTTATAGGAGTTGTCGTCGAACTTACCGCCGGCGTGGAGCACGGTCATGATGACCTCTGCTGCCGAAACCCCTTCTTCTTTGTGTACGTCTACCGGAATGCCGCGACCATTGTCACGCACGGTAATCGATTCGTCCGGGTGGATAATGATACTGATGTCGTCGCAGTGACCGGCCAGGGCTTCGTCGATGGAGTTGTCGACCACCTCGAACACCATGTGGTGCAGACCGCTACCGTCATCAGTGTCGCCAATGTACATACCGGGACGTTTGCGTACGGCATCCAAACCTTTCAGCACTTTAATGCTGGTCGAGTCGTACGTGTTTTCTTCGCTCATGCCTTCACTCCCGATGGTCGTGGGTCTGGGTGATACGGCCTTGTTCCACGTGGAACAAAGCGACTGGCGTTTCCGTCTGCCAGCCTTCCCTCAATAATTCGTGGTCTACACAGGTGATAAATACCTGGCAGCGTAATTCTTCCAACAAGCGGCATAGCGCGCGGCGGTGTTGCTCATCGAGCTCCGACGGCAAGTCATCCACCAGATAAATACACTGCCCACGCCGAGCCTGGCTAACCAGATGGCCCTGGGCGATCCGCAATGCACACACCACCAACTTCTGCTGCCCACGGGACAAGATGTCCGCGGCATTGTGAGCACCTAATCTAAGACGCAAATCAGCCCGTTGAGGGCCAGCCTGGGTATGGCCAATTTGCTGATCCCGCTGCAAGGACGTCGCGAGTACAGCACTCAGCTCACGTTCTTTGTCCCAACCACGGTAGTAACTCAGCGTCAGCCCCTCGAGATCCAGTAACTCACTCAAGGTCTGTTCAAAGACTGGTTTCAAGGCTTTGATATAGGCACGGCGGTATTCATCTATTTCGTCGCTGGCCAGGCACAGTTCACGGTCCCAGGCCGCTTGCGAAGCGGCGTCAAGTGTACCATGCCGCAGCCATGAGTTCCGCTGCCGCAGGGCCTTCTGCAGGCGCTGCCAAGTGGCCATGAAACGCGGTTCCACGTGGAACACTCCCCAATCGAGGAATTGCCTGCGGATCTTTGGCGCGCCTTCCAACAGGCGGAAACTGTCGGGGTTGATCAATTGCAGCGGCAGGATCTCAGCCAACTGCGCAGCACTGCGTGCGTTTTGCCCGTCAATGCGAATCTGGAACTCGCCGCCGCGATCACGGGATATTCCCAGGCTGCTGTGCCCACCTTCAGCGAGTTCGACCTGGCCAAACACGGTGCACGCCAATTGCTCGTACTGGATAACCGGCAACAACCGAGCACTGCGAAAGGAACGAGCGAGCCCTAGCAGGTGAATGGCTTCCAGCACGCTGGTTTTGCCACTGCCATTGGCGCCGTGGAGGATATTGATGCGGGGGGAGGGGGAGAAGGTCACCGGGTGCAGATTGCGCACCGCGGTGACCGAGACACGACTGAGGGACATCTAGCTTCTGCTGAGCATGATTACAGGCGCATCGGCATGACAACGTACGCCGAGTCGTCGTTGTCGGATTCCTGTACCAGAGCGCTGCTGTTGGAGTCCGACAGAATCAGGCGAACCTGTTCAGTGGTCATCACACCCAGAACGTCCAACAGGTAGCTCACGTTGAAGCCAATCTCCAGGGAGCCGCCGTTGTAGTCGACGCCCACTTCTTCTTCCGCTTCTTCCTGCTCAGGGTTATTCGCCTGGATTTTCAGCTGACCATTGGCCAGTTGCAGACGAATGCCACGGTACTTCTCGTTGGACAGAATCGCGGTGCGGCTGAATGCTTCACGCAGGGCCTGACGATCACCCAGTACCAGCTTGTCGCCACCTTTAGGCAGCACGCGCTCGTAATCCGGGAACTTGCCGTCAACCAGCTTGGAGGTGAAGGTGAACTCACCGGTAGTGGCACGAATGTGGTGTTGACCTAACACGATGCTGACGTTGCCTTCCGGCTCGGTGAGCAGACGTGCCAGTTCAAGGATACCTTTGCGCGGCACGATTACCTGGTGACGGTCGGGCTGGCCGATATCGGCGCGCATCGAGCACATCGCCAGACGGTGACCGTCAGTAGCCACGGCGCGGATGATGCCTTCAGACACTTCCAGCAGCATGCCATTGAGGTAGTAACGTACGTCCTGCTGGGCCATGGCGAAGCTGGTGCGTTCGATCAAACGGCGCAGCTTGCTCTGCTCAAGGCTGCAGGTCAGCGAACCCGGGCCTTCTTCCACAGTAGGGAAATCATTAGCAGGCAAGGTGGACAGGGTAAAGCGGCTGCGACCGGCCTTGACGACCAACTTAGCCTCATCAACCTTGATGTCGATGAGCGCGTCGTTCGGCAGGCTTTTGCAGATGTCCATCAATTTGCGCGCTGGCACAGTGATCTCGCCTGGCTCAGCAGGTTCTTCCAGCGCCACACGGCCGACCAGCTCGACTTCCAGGTCGGTACCGGTCAAGGACAATTGCTGGCCTTCGACTACCAGCAATACGTTGGAAAGCACCGGCAAGGTCTGTCGGCGCTCGACGACGCCTGCGACCAGTTGCAGGGGTTTCAACAGGGCTTCGCGTTGAATGGTGAAATGCATGGTCTAGTCCCTTGCCTTAATAAGCTGCGCTGGTGTCATCAAGTTGTCAGTGTACGCAGCAGGTTCTTGTAGTCCTCGCGAATATCCGCGTCGGATTCCTTAAGTTCGTTGATCTTGCGACAGGCGTGCAAGACCGTGGTGTGGTCGCGTCCGCCAAACACATCACCGATTTCCGGCAGGCTGTGGTTGGTCAGCTCCTTGGAGAGCGCCATGGCCACCTGACGAGGACGTGCCACCGAGCGCGAACGGCGCTTGGACAGCAGGTCGGAAATCTTGATCTTGTAGTACTCGGCCACGGTGCGCTGGATGTTATCCACACTCACCAGTTTGTCCTGCAGTGCCAGCAAGTCTTTGAGGGATTCGCGGATCAGCTCGATGGTGATGTCGCGGCCCATGAAGTGCGAATGCGCAATGACCCGCTTGAGTGCGCCTTCCAGCTCACGCACGTTGGAGCGGATACGCTGGGCGATGAAGAACGCTGCATCGTGCGGCAAATCGACTTTGGCCTGGTCGGCCTTTTTCATCAGGATCGCGACCCGGGTTTCCAGCTCTGGCGGCTCTACCGCAACGGTCAGGCCCCAGCCAAAGCGCGATTTCAGACGTTCTTCCAGGCCTTCGATTTCTTTCGGGTAACGGTCACTGGTCAAGATGACCTGCTGGCCACCTTCAAGCAGCGCATTGAACGTGTGGAAGAACTCTTCCTGGGAACGCTCTTTGCGGGCAAAGAATTGAATGTCATCGATCAACAACGCATCTACCGAGCGGTAGAACCGCTTGAACTCGTTGATGGCGTTAAGCTGCAAGGCCTTGACCATGTCAGCCACGAAGCGCTCCGAGTGCAGGTATACGACCTTGGCATTCGGGTTCTTCTTTAATAGGTGGTTACCCACGGCGTGCATCAAGTGAGTCTTACCCAAGCCAACACCGCCATAAAGGAAGAGCGGGTTGTAACCGTGCTTGGGGTTATCGGCGACCTGCCAGGCGGCCGCGCGAGCCAGCTGGTTGGATTTACCTTCAACAAAATTCTCGAAGGTAAAAGTGCGATTCAGGTAGCTGGTGTGCTTGAGCGCGCCTTCGACCTGCACGGTGCGCTGTTCGGCTCGGACCGGAGCTTGCTGGGAGGCAGCGCCCGCCATCGGGTCAAAACTGTCGCGGGACGGCTCTTCATTCTCTGGTGCATTTTTTTGCGCAGAGGATTTGGAGGGCGCTGGTGCAGGCGCGGGCGTACTGACAGCCGGTGCTGCCGCAGCCTGAGCTTGCGAGGCAGCCGCGGCCAATGGCGCATTCGGCGCAGCGCGAGGCGCCGAGCTACGTTTGCTGCCTATTAATAAGGAGAGCACGGGTGCGAGGCCGTTGCCATGTTCATCGAGCAATTCGAGAACGCGGCTCAGGTATTTCTCGTTGACCCAGTCGAGAACAAAACGATTGGGCGCGTAGACACGCAACTCGTCGCCTTCGGCTTCGACCTGTAGCGGACGGATCCAGGTGTTGAATTGCTGGGCAGGCAGCTCTTCGCGCAAAAGCTCTACGCACTGCTGCCAAAGTTCCACTGACAC